>CALFMN010000203.1 GCA_937879875.1 uncultured Chloroflexota bacterium
AATAATAGGGGAAAGGGGCGATCGTGGGTGAAGCGGTCCGTGGCGGCGTCGGGTTAGCCGGGGCGATTGCGGGACGCGTCACACCGCAGCATGGTTAACCGTGCCGGCTGCGGCACTCTTCAGGCTGGATCGTCTCCTTCCCCTATTATGGGGGCCAGAGCGCAGCGCAACCGTCGGAGACGTTCAACAGACAGGAGAGGATGGGGGCCGGCATGCCGAAGCGAGCGCTCGAACCGGCCGATTTCCCGTTCTATGATTACCGGCCGTACGCCTTCAGCCTCGGCGTCGCGGCCGGCGGGCGCGCCTGGCTCTCCGGGCACACCGCCTCGCGCTTCGACGCGGATAGTGGCCGCATGGTCGTGGCCGGCTCGCTCGCGGAGCAAGCTGCCGTCGCGCAGGCCAAACAGCGGGCGATTCTCGCCGCGGCAGGCATGGACTTCGGCAACGTCGTGCGCATCGTGGACTACGTGACGCCCGCCGGCCGCGACGCCTACGCCGAGCTGGCCGGCGCACGCCGGCGACTCTACGGCGACAACCCGCCGGCCGTCTCGACGATGCTCGTCAACAGCCTGCTGCGGCCGGAGGCGCTGATCGAGAGCGAGATCACCGCGGCGCACGGCACGGCGCAACGCTTCGGCGCGGGCGGCTTTGCGGGCGTGCCGGCCGCGGCAGCGGTGCAGAGCGGCGACCTGCTGTACTGCGGCGCCATCCTGCCGCTTGACGCCACGGGCCGCGTGGTAGAGGGTGGGCTACTGGCGCAGGCGGAGCAGATCTACCGCAACGCCGAGGCCGTGCTGCGCGCGGCGGGCTACGGCATGGCCGACGTGGTGCGTACGCACGAGTACGTCCACGTCTCGGCGCTGCCGGGGTATCGCGAGACGTGGCGGGTGCGCGCCGCGCACTTCGGCCCGCCCGGCAGCTGTGCCGTGGCGGCCACCGGCGTACTGATGCGCGAGCTAGCCGTCCCCGGCGCGCTGTTGCAGGTGGAGTTCGTCGCCTGCCGCGGCGAGAAGCAGGCGCTCAACCCCGGCTGGCGCCGCTACGAGCGGCTGACTTACGCCCCGGCCGTGTGCGCGGGCGGCCTCGTTTTCTGCTCCGGTCAGCTCAGCACCGACCCCGAAACCGGCGAGGTCGCGCATCCGGGCGATGTGGCGGAACAGGCGCGCTTCATCTACGGCAATGTGCGGCGGGTGCTGGCGGCAGCCGGGCTGGAGATGGACGCGATCGTGAAGACGGTCGAGTACGTGACGCCGGCCGCGCTGCCCGACTATCGCGCGACCGCCGCGGTGCGCCGTGAGTTCTTCAGGCCGCCGCTGCCCGCCGCCACCGGCATCGTCTGTAAGGCGCTGCTGCGCCCCGAAGCGCTGATCGAGATCGAGTGCCTCGCCGTCAGCAACTGAGCCGGCCGGCGGACGCCGCCCGTTTGGCTGCATGCTACGCTTGCGGCATGGAGACGCTGCTGATTCCCGCGGAGCAGAAGCCGGCGATCGCCCGCGCCATCTTCGAGGACGAGGGCAGCCAGAACGGCGAGCATCTCTGGGACGGTGAGCGGTTGCTGTTCTACTGCCCGTTGCAGGTATGGGAGCCGCCCGCGCGGCCTGCAGTGCGTGTGCGCGACCTGTTGCCGGCGCACGTCCGCGTTCGCAGCTTCGGCGAGTACCTGGCGCTCGTGCGTCCTGCGGCGGCGGGCAGCGGCGCAGCGCCCGGCGAGCGCGCTGCCCTGCTGCGCGCCTACGAAGCGGACGCGATTGCCGAGCTGGCCCGCGCCCTGCCCGACGAGGCCACGATCGACCGCCGCTGAGCGCCGGCAGCTTCGGCGCGAGCAGGAAGGCGCACCAGCCGGTGCGCCTCCGCCGCCCGTGGCGCCGGGATTGGGGAGGCGGGCGCCCCGGTTAGACGTGGTGCGGCCGGCCGAGATTGGGACTGCGCCAACGGCTCGCGCGCTCGCGCATCGTCAGCCACCAAACGGCGGCGATCACGATGATCGCGAGGATGATCAGCGGGATCAGCCATTTGAGCATGTCGCCAGCGCTATTGCTGCTGCTGTTGGCGTCGAGCCGTTCGGCCGCGCCCTGCGCGTTCAATGTGACGGTGACGGTATCGCCCTGCTTCAGCTTGTCGATCGTCGTCGTCTTGTGGTCGCGCAACACCGGCGCTCCGAGCGCGACGGCGATCTGCCGCTCGCCATCCTTGCCTTTGAGAATCAGCGTAGGGCCGTTCTGCACGACTTTGCCGGTGTATGTGCCGGCGCCGGGCGCCGTCTGGTTGAGAGTGATGGCCGCGTGTGCCGGGCTTGCCGGCGCCGTGGCGGCGTGGGCGCGGGCCACGGCCATCGTCGAGACGCCGAGCGTGGCGATCACGAACAGGGAAGCGCGGAATAACCAGCGTGACTACATGATGTACGCTCCTCGAATCAGCCGGCCTGCCATACGGCGCGCAGGCCGCCAGCGGGTGAAGCTCGCCGTCCGCTCGCGGCGAAACGACGAGCGCTCGCCGAAGGCGGCCATGCCGCGGCGTGGTATGGAAAGACCATCCGCACGCTTACTATCCGCGCACTTGTCTGCCGTGGCCATCGCTCGGACGCGCTAGCTGGCAAGGGGCGCGGCTACGCTGATCGAGTCATTCCGGCGCCGAAGGAGCGAGCCGCGTCTGAGCTGGCAAACACCTTCACGTGCTGCGGACTACGTTGCCCGGTCGGTTCGACGGCAACACGCTCCGCGCGGTTCTCCGCAACGGTGACGCGCCGATCACGGCGCGTTATACTGCCCGCACATTGCGACGCCGCGGGCTGACCCACCGGCAGGAAGCGGCAACCATCTGGCAACCCGAGGGATAGCTGCCGGTCGCAGCCCGCAACGTACGATCGTGCGGAGCAGCAGCCGGCGAGCGCGGCAGGGGTAGCCTGTGGACGCGCAACTCTCGATCAGCAAGCTCACGCTCGCGTTCGGCGCCGTGCGCGCGCTGGACGGCGTCAGCCTCGATGTCGCGCCGGGCTCCATCCACGCAATCATCGGCCCCAACGGCGCCGGCAAGACGAGCCTGCTCAACTGCATCAGCCGCGTCTATCAGCCCTCAAACGGCGCTATGCGCTTCGAGGGCCACGATCTGTCCCGCGTCGCCCGACACAACCTCGTCCGCACGGGTATCGCCCGCACGTTTCAGAACATCGCCCTGTTCAAGGCGATGAGCGTACTGGACAACGTGCTGATCGGCCAGCACAGCCGTATGGGCCTGCACCCGCTGCCCGGCGCGAGCGGCCTCGGGCGGCGCCTGCTGGACGCGGCCGGCGCCGCCGTCGAGCCGCTGGCCTCGTGCCTCTACTTCGGTCCCATCCGCGCACGTGAAGCCGCGCACCGCGCCGAGGTGGAGGACGTGCTCGAATTCCTCGAGCTGCAACAGGTACGCCGCCGGCCCGTGGGCGAGCTGGCTTATGGCATGCAGAAACGGGTGGATCTCGCCCGCGCACTCGCCGCCCGGCCGCGGCTGCTGTTGCTGGACGAGCCGATGGCAGGCATGAACGCGGGTGAAAAAGAGGAGATGGTGCGCTTCATCCGGGAAACCAACCGCGAGCGTGGCGTTACGACCGTGCTGATCGAGCACGACATGGGCGTGGTGATGGGCCTCTCGGAGCAGATTACCGTGCTCGACTTCGGCCGCAAGATCATGACCGGCACGCCGGCCGAAGTGCGCGTCAACCCACGTGTGATCGAGGCGTATCTCGGCGAAGACGTGACGCGGGTGCAGGAAGAAGAGGCGGCAGCGGGGGTGAGCGCGACGGAGTCCGGGGCCGAGTTCCTGACCGCGTTCGAGGCCGTTCCCAGCGCCGAGGAGCGAGAATGAGCAGCAGCCTGCCCGCGGCACTATTCGAGCGGGCCAGGTCGCGCCCGGGCGCCGTGGCGCTGCGTTGGAAGCGGCGCGGCATCTGGCACGAGCGCACCTGGGCGCAGTACGCGGCCGAGATCCAGCGGCTGGCCGTTGCTTTCTTGCGCAGCGGCCTGGCGCCGGGGAGATCCGTCCTTCTGCAGGGCGGCAACAGCGTGGAGCGGCTGCAGGCCGAACTGGCCGTGCTCAGCGCCGGCAGCGTCGCGCTCTGCCTCGACGCCGACGCGACCGCAGCGGACCTCGCCGCCCTCTGCACGGCCCGCCGCCCTGATGCCATGTTCGCCGACAGCGCGGCGCAGGTCAGAGCGGCGCAGCGCGCCGCAGGGGCGGCGGAACTGCCGGCATGGCTGCTGCGCGGTCCTGCCGCCGGGCTGCCGGGCATCGCCGCACTCGGGGTACTCGGCGGGGAGACACCGGAGAGCGACGCCGCTGCGTACCGCCCCGCCGCCGGCGGCGACGCTGAAGTGGCGCTGGTGCTGCTGACGACGGGCAACAGCGCCGCTCCCCGCGCCGTTTCGCTCAGCCACGCGACGCTGCTCGATGGCGCGGAGCGGTTGCGCACCGCCACGCGAGCAGGCGAGCGGGACATCCTCTACTCCTTGCTGCCGACCGGCTGGATCGGCGACCGCGCGCTGGCCACGGCGCTGCACGTCGCGGCCGGCAGCATTCTCGCCTTCCCGGAGGAGCAGGCGACCGCGCTGGCCGATCTGCGGGAGTGCGGCCCGACGGTGCTGCTCGCGCCGCCGCGATTCTGGCAGATCCTGGCGCTGGATCTGCGGTCGCGCGTGGGCTCGCGCGGCCTGCGCGCCGGGCTCGTACGCCGCGGGCTGGGTGGCGGCGGCTCGGCTCTGGCGCGAGCCCTGGTGGCGCGGCCGTTGCGCGACCAGGCGGGTCTGCTGCACACGCGGCTCGCGCTCTGCGCCGGCGGCTTCCTCGATGCGCGTACCGCCGGCTTCTTCCGCGCGCTGGGCACGCCGCTGCGCGACCTGTATCTCGTGACCGAGGCCGGCGGCGCCGTCGCGCTTGCCGATGGCGTGGGCGCACTGCGGCTGCTGGACGGCGTGCAGGCAGCCGAGCGCGGCGGCGAGATCGTGCTCGCGCTGCCCGACGGTGAGCTGGCCACGGGCGATGCCGGCCGCCTCGACGGCGCGGCGCTCTCGCTGGCCGGGCGGCTCGATGCGCGGCTCCGCCTTGCGCCGGACGCGCAGGTGTCGGTGTCCACGTTGGAGCGGGCGCTCGCGGCCAGCCCATTTGTCCGCCACGCCGTGCTTGCCGGTGGCGACGGGCGTAGCCTGACCGCGCTGATCGAACTCGAGGACGCGGCGATCGCCGCCTGGTCTGACGCGCGGCGGGCGGGGCTCGCCGGCCACGCCGAGTTCGTGCGCTCGGATGCCGTGCGCGAGCTGCTGGCGCAGGCGGTGGCGCAGGCGAACGCGGTGACAGGCGATGGGCCGCCGATCGGCGCCTTCGAGATCCTCGATCCGCCGCTGGAGGCTGCCGCGGGCGAGTTGACGCGGCTGCGCACGGTGCGGGCTTCGGTGGTCAACGAGCGGCGAGCCGAGGCGCTCTCGGGCGGTGACCTGGCGCAGTGGAAACGCAAGGACGAGGCGCGGCTCGTTTCGGCCGATCCGTAACGGCGTGGCGGGCGGGCGACGGTGGGTGAGGAGGAGCCGGCGGCGATGACGGCCTTCTGGCAAGACATCATCAGCGGCGTGATGATCGGCTCGCTCTATGCGCTGATCGCGCTGGGCTTCGTACTGATCTACAAATCGAGCCAGGTGCTGAACTTCGCGCAGGGCGAAGTGGTGATGTTCGGCGGCTTCATCGCCGTGGCGCTCGTCGCCAGCTACAGCATTGCGCTGCCGATCGCCTTCCTGCTGACGCTCGTCTGCGCCGGCCTGATCGGGCTGGTGATCGAACGCGGCCTGCTGCGCCCGCTGATCGGCAAGCCGCTGATCTCGATCGTTATGGCGACGATTGGCCTGGCCTCTGTGCTGCGTGGTCTGGCGCCGATGCTGTGGGGCTCCAGCACCAAATCGTTCCCCGACTCGTTCCTGAACGACAACCGCCCGATCGACTTCCTCGGCGTGCCCGTGGCCCGTATCAGCCTGTGGTCGTTCGGCTTCGCGGTGCTCTTCGTCGTGCTGTTCGGGCTGTTCTTCAAATTCACGCGCACCGGTCTGGCGATGCAGGCCGTGGCCGACGACCAGCAGGCGGCGATGTCGATGGGCATCAGCGTGCCGCGCGTCTTCGCCTGGTCCTGGGGGATCGCGCTCGTCGTGGCCGCGATCGGGGGCACGATCCTGGGCAACCGCCAGGGCGTGGACATCAGCCTGGCGACGATCGGGCTCAAGGTCTTTCCCGTCGTCATCCTCGGCGGGCTCGACAGCATTACCGGCGCGATCGTGGCCGGCATCGCCATCGGCGTGATCGAGAACCTGGCGGGCACCTATGTCGACCCGCACGTCGGCGGCGGCTTCAAGGACGTAGCGCCGTACGTGGTGATGGTGATCGTGCTGATGATCCGCCCGTACGGGCTGTTCGGCTCGCCCGAGATCGAGCGCGTGTAGCGAGAAGCCATGATTGTTACCCGCACAGGCCAGTTCAAGAAGTCATACGCGGCCGACGCGGCGATTCAGCGCACGAATCTGCAGCGCATCGCCTTCTGGGGCTTCGTCGTCGCGATGTTCGTGCTGGTGCCGCGTGTGCTCAGCACGGTCTGGATCAACAACGTCAACCAGGTGCTGATCGCCGTGGTCGGCGTTACCGGGCTGAACATCCTGCTCGGCTACACGGGGCAGATCTCGATCGGGCATGGCGCCTTCGCCGGCGTCGGCGCCTTCACGATGGCGGTGCTGAACAACCGCTGGCACGTGCCGATGCTGGTCGGCCTGCCGATCGGCGCGGCGATGGCGGCGCTGCTTGGGCTCGCCGTCGGCATCCCCTCGCTGCGGGTGAAGGGGCTGTATCTCGCGGTCGCCACGCTCGCCTCGCAGGAGATCCTCTCCTGGTTCTTCGAGCACATGGAGTGGTTGACCAAACAGAAGACCTCGTCGGTGGACGTGCGCGCCGCCTGGCTGCACATTCCCGGCATCTTGAATCACAAGTTCAAGACCGACACGGATCTTTTCTATTTGTTCGGCGTGATCGCCGTGGTCACGGTGCTGGCCACGGAGAACCTGATGCGATCGCGCATCGGCCGCGCCTTCGTCGCCATCCGCGACCGTGAGATCGCGGCGGAGATCGCCGGCGTCAACGCCTTCTCCTACAAGCTGTTGGCGTTCACGATCAGCGCCTTCATCGCGGGCATCGCCGGCGGCATGCAGGCGCTGCTGTTCAGCCGGGCGCAGATCACGCCCTCGCAGTTCGACATCAATCTCTCGATCAACTGGCTGGCGATGAACATCATCGGCGGCCTGGGCAGCGTGCCCGGCGCGATCTACGGCGCGACGTTCTTGGTGCTGCTGCCGATCGAGCTGCGCAACTGGATCACGTCGTTCAGGGGCAGCTACCGCTGGCTCGCCGACCATTACTCGCAGATCCAGGACGTGCTGTTCGGCCTGATCATCATCGGCTTTCTGATTTTCGAGCCGGACGGGCTGAACGCGATCTGGCTGCGCATTCGCCGGTTCTTCACGCACTGGCCGTTCGCGGCCTGAGCAAGGCGGCGCGGCCGCGGAGGGAGGTGTGCAGGCAGGAGAGCAAGAGCAAACCAGGCGCAGCGCTGGCGGCAGGCTCCGAGAGTGCGCCCTCCCGCAAGACGGGAGCGGCCGAGAGAGGATGCACACGTGGACGAGGAGTGCAAGGGCTACTGGGTGAACCGCAGGCTGTCGCGGCGTGGCTTCATGCGCGGCAGCTTCGGCGTGGCGGTGATGGGCGGCCTGGTGATGGCCGGCTGCAGCAGCAGCAATAACAACAGCGGCGCCAACAAGCCGACCAGCAATAACGCCGCCAGCTCGACCGGCGCCAAGCCGGCCTCCGGCAGCGCCGTCTCCGGCGCGGCGACGGGCGCCTCGGCTACGGCGGCCGGCGCGGCGGCCGGCAAGCCGCCGTCGTTCAAGGGCACGCTCAACATCGGCTCGTTCATCGACCGTTCCGGCCCCACCGCGAACGTCGGCACGGTCCTCGGCCCCGGCGTGAACGACTGGGCCGAGATGATGAACGCCCAGGGCGGCGCCAACGGCTACAAGCTCAACTTTATCGAGTTCGACCACAAGTACGACGCGAACATCGCGCAGCAGGGCTACACGCAGTACGTCAACCAGGACAAGGTCGTCGCCATTCTCAGCTACGGCACGCCGATCACCGACGCGCTCAAAGGCAAGTCGGCCGACGACAAGATCCCGATGATGACGCCGGGCTACGGGCTTTCCGATTCGTCAGACGGCTCCAAGTACCCGTATCTCTTCGTGGGCGCCGCATCGTATCAGGCACAGATGCGGGCGCTGCTGCAGTACATCGCCGATGACTGGAAGAGCCAGGGCAAGAGCGGCAACCCGAAGCTGGTCTACATCTACTACGACAACGCGGCCGGCAAAGACCCGTTTGATGCGCTGGACAAGTTCGGGCCGCAACTCAAAGTCGACGTGGTGGACCGCATTCCGGCGCCGGCGACGGCAGTGGACCTGACCCAGCAGTTCCAGCAGGCGCAGAGCAAGAACCCGGATTACCTGATCGGCCACCTGTTCGGCGCGCTGCCGGCGCTGGGGATGAAGGCCTGGAAGCAGGTGGGGTTGGGGCCGAAAGTGCCGCTGATCGGCATGGTCTGGGCCTTCGGCGAGAGCGACATCCAGACGGCGGGCGATGCGGCCGAAGGCTATTTGGGCCTGCAGTTCACGGCCATGCCGGAGGAGAACCCGCCGGCGCTGCAGACTCTGCGCGACTACTGGAAGTCGATCAATAAGCCGGAGCCGAAGGAAGACCAGATCGTCTACTACCTGCGCGGCGTGCTGAACGCCGACATGATCTTCGAAGCGGCGAAGAACGCCGGCGACAAGATCACCGGCGAAACGATGAAGAAGGGGCTGGAGTCGCTGAAGAACTTCACGGCGCATGGCCTTTCGGCGGGCATCACCATGTCGGCCACGGATCACGGCGGCACCAACAAGGTGAAGCTGTACCAGGTGAAGAGCGGCAAGATCACGCTGGTGAAGGACTGGTTCGAAGGACCGCCGGCGTAAGCGGCGACGGCCCTCATCCTCACCCCCGTCCCCTCTCCTTCCCCCAATACCAGGGGAAGGAGAGGGGCGATCCTGGGGAGGAAGGTCCGTGAGGACGTCGGGTTAGCGATGGGGTGTAGGGGCGCACGGCGTGCGCCCTTGCCCGGACCGTGTTCGGAGAACGATCGGCGGAGAGCAGACGGGATGGCGGAAACAGCGCCGCTGTTGCGGTTGGAGAACGTACAGGTCTATTACGACCGCTCAGTCCTGGCGCTGCGCGGGCTCTCGATCGGCGTGCCCGAGGGGGCGATCGTGGCCCTGCTGGGCGCCAACGGCGCCGGCAAGAGTACGACGCTGAAAGCGACCTCCGGCCTGCTGCGCTCGGAGAAGGGTGAAGTCACCGAGGGCTCGATCGAGTTCGCCGGCCAGCGCATCGATCGCAAGGACGCCTCCGCGATCGTGCGGCTCGGCATCTTTCAGGTCATGGAGGGCCGGCGCGTCTTTCCGCATTTGACCGTGGACGAGAATCTGGTGGCCGGCGGCCACACCGTGCGCGATCGTGGCACGCTGGAACGGCGCAAACAGGACGTCTACCGCCTGTTCCCGCGGCTCAAGGAGCGGCAAGGCGGGCGGGCGGGGTATCTTTCCGGGGGCGAGCAGCAGATGCTGGCCATCGGCCGGGCGCTGATGGTCGCACCGCGGCTGCTGCTGCTCGACGAGCCCAGCCTCGGTCTCAGCCCGCTGCTCGCCGCGGAGATCCTGACCAGGGTCAGCGAAATCCGCCGGGATTCCGGCACCACCGTGCTGCTGGTGGAGCAGAACGCCCGTGCCGCCCTCTCGATCGCCGACTACGGCTACGTGATGGAAAACGGCCGCGCCATCCTTTCCGGCACCTCGGCCGAGTTGCGCGGCAATCCCGATGTGCAGCGGACGTACCTCGGCGTCGGCGGAGAAGCCGTCTCCGGGGCCGGCGGCCGCAAGACCGTGGGCGTGCTTGGGTAGACACCCGCTCGCTGTGCTACTGTTCGCGCATGAACAGTGAGATTTCCCCAGATTCCGCCGACCTGTCCGGTGTCTTGTTGAACACCCCGAACACCCCCTCCCCCAACGCGTTGGGGGAGGG
>CALFMN010000204.1 GCA_937879875.1 uncultured Chloroflexota bacterium
TTCAGCCCACCATGCCACCACCGGTTCGTCAACTACTTGACCGGTGCTCTAGGCGCTCTCAGCAGAGAGCCTCCGCGGAGCCGGTGCGAGCGCCGCCAGTCGCACGGCCATCGCCAGCGCCTCGTCGAGTGACAGCGTTCCACCCTGGGCGAAAGCGGCCGCGAACGCCTCCTCCACCAGCGCTGCCCGCAGCGCCATCTCTGCCTCCGCGCGCAGCCCCCGCAGGCCGGCCAGCAGACCGAACGCTTCGACCTGCGGCCAGGCGGCAGCCGCCGCACCCAGCAGGCGTGCCGCCGTCTCCGCCCGCGCGTCCGCAGCGAAGAGGACCGCCATCCCGGCGAGACACACCGCCATGTTGGCTTCGTTCCCGATCTCCATCGCCTGCCGTGCCCCTGCCACCCAGCTCGCGAGGCGTTGCTCGACACGGACACCCGGCGCCTCGATATGGCCGAGCAACATCCGGCACTGACTGCCGCTCAGCCGGTCGCCCACGGTATCGGCGAGCGGCGCTGCCTGGTCCAACCGGTCGCGCGCCTGCTGCGTCTCCCCACCAGCCAGGGCGATCTGTCCCAGGTACATGAGGGCCACCATGGGGAGCCAATCGGCCCCCAGGGCGCGGACGGCGCCGAGGCTCTCCTCAAAGTGCCGCCGCGCCGCCGTCGCATTGCCGCCGTGAACGACCAGGCTCGCGCCCGCGGCGAGCTGTGTGTAGGCCAGCAGGTACGGTTCGCCTGCGACCCGGGCCAGCACCAGCGCCTCGGGTCGCACGGCCTCTGCCTCTGCTGCGGTCGGTACATACATGGACAGAACGGCCAGCGCTACGGCGAGCAAGCTGACCTCCTCGATGGCACGAAACGCCGCGATCGCCTGCTCGAGCAAGCCAACCAGCGTCGTGGTCTGGCCCAGTGCGGCGGCACAAGCAGATGCAGTGAACAGCGCGCGGCCGCGATCGCGGGTCAACTTGTCGGCGTCGGGGAGCTGCAGGATGGCGGTGACCCAGCGCAGCCCTTCCCCCGGGGCACGCGTGTAGAACCAACCGAGCATCCCTGCGCAGAGTTGCAGACCGACGGCGGCATCGCCCTGCTCGAGCGCCCACTGAAAGACTGCCTGCAGGTTCTCGATCTCCGGCTCAAAAGCGCGCAGCTGTAGTACCAGCCGGCCATCTCGCCAGTACTGCTCGTCCAGCCGCTCAGCGAGCGCGGCGTAATACACGGCGTGCCGGCGGCGGAGGTGTTCCTCTTCCCCCTGGACCGCGAGCTGCTCCAGCCCAAACTCCCGCAGCGTCACCAGCATGCGGAAGCGCGGTTCGCCGTCGACCTCACCCTGGCGGATCAGGCTCTGGTCCACGAGCGCGGCCAGCCCCTCCAGCACGTCCAGCTCGCCGTCGGTGTTGCACACGGCTTCGGCTGCCTCAAGCGTCCATCCCCCAGCGAACACCCCCAGCCTGCGAAACAGCGTCTGCTCTGGCGCGCTCAACAGGTCCCACGACCAGTGGATGGTGTTGCGGAGCGTCTGCTGGCGCGTGGGCCGGTTCCGCTCGCCACCCGTCAAGAACCCCAGCCGTTGCTCCAGCCGCGCCAGCACTTGGACCGCCGAGAGCAGCTTCACCCGTGCGGCTGCCAGCTCGATCGCCAGCGGCAGCCCGTCCAGCCGCCGACAAATCGCCGCCACCGCTGCGGCATTCTCGGCCGTCAGCGTGAAGCCAGGACGCACCGCCTGGGCCCGTTCGACGAACAACTGCACGGCCGGGTTCAAGCCGAGGTGCTCTGGCACGGCAGCGCCGGCCTCGGGCAGCGGCAAGGGTGGGACGGCATACTCCCGCTCGCCTTCGACGTGGAGCCGCACCCGGCTGGTCATCAGCAGCGACAGCCCCGGCGCTTCGGCTAGCAGGTCGTACAGCGAGAGCGCGGCGTCAACGACCTGCTCGAAGTTATCCAAGACAAGCAACAGCCGCTTGCGCCGCAGGTAGGCGGCGAGCGAAACGGCCAGCGAGCGCCCCTCGCTCTCCCGCACCGCCAGCACCTGGGCGATCGCCGGGACGACGCCCGCCGGGTCCAGCACGCCGGAGAGGTCCACGAAACAGACGCCGTCGGGAAAGCCATCGAGCACCTGCGCCGCGGCCGCGAGCGCCAGTCTGGTCTTGCCTGTGCCGCCGGGGCCGGTGAGGGTCAGCAGGCGGGTCGTGCCCAGCAGCGCGACGATCTCCGCAACCTCGTGTTCACGCCCGATGAAGCTGGTGAGCTGCAGCGGCAGGTTGTTCGGGCGAGCGTCGAGTGTCTTCAGCGGCGGAAACGTTTCCGGCAGACCGGCCGCGACCAGTTGAAAGAGCTGCTCGGCTTCCGCGAGATCCTTCAGCCGGTGGCGGCCGAGGTCGAGCAGGCCCGCGCCAGCGGGGAGCGCACCGCGCACGAGTTTCGCCGTGGCTTCGGAGAGCAGGATCTGGCCGCCGTGGCCGGCAGCGCGAATGCGGGCGCAGCGGTTGACGGCGCTGCCGTAGTAGTCGCCCTCACGCAGGTCGGCCTCGCCGGTATGCAGGCCCATCCGCACCTGCAGCGGCTCAATCTCGCCCCAGTCTTCCGCCGTAAGCGCCCGTTGCCCGGCGAGGGCAGCGGCCACGGCATCACTGGCCCGGACGAAGACCACGAAGAGGGAGTCGCCTTCCCCCCGTGGCCGCACGACCACGCCCTCGTGCTCCTCAAAGACCTGAGTCAGCAGGGCGTCGTGGCGGGCCATCACCGCCCGCATCGCCTGGGGGTGCGCTTCCCACAGGCGGGTTGAGCCTTCCACATCGGTAAAGAGGAAGGTCAGCGTGCCCGTCGGCAACTCTGAACCCGACCACGTGCTCATCGCCCCCAGCATACGCCGCGGCGTCCCCGCCTGTTGGCCGTGCGGCCGACCGCCCTGTCGGCAAGCGGACAGCCAGGCTGTTCGCCGCCGCACAGCTAAGGCGAGCGCCGCCCGCTACCGTTCAGGGTGAGGTCGCCAGCGCGAGATGCCGGGCGGACCGGCCGCTGGATACGACGGAGGGACCCGCCATGTACGCCTTGCTGGACGCCACATCTGCTCGCTATCTGCATGCCGCACCCGTCGTCCCGGACGATCAGGTGAACCATGCGGCTATCCATCGGGCAGCGTACGCGCGGCTGCGCCGACGTGACCGGGCTGCCGCGCAGCCCGTCCGTCGCGCCCGCGGCTCCGTCCTGTTCGCCGGGCTCCGCCGGCTGCGGCTCGCCTAGGGCGACACGCCACCATCCCACCCTGTGCCCAGCCGCGCCGTGCACTTGCGATGCACGGCGTTGTGCTGTCTCGCACACGAGCCGCGGCTCGGCATCCGTCTCACAAACGACCGTTTCTGAACTCCGGGTGCGGAGCAATCACCGTCGACGCACCGCGCTCGCACAGGCGTTTCATAACTCGTCTCACAATCACCGTCTCGAAACGCGGCCTCTGCGACGGGTTGCGAGAAGCCCGGCGTCAAGGCACCGTGCAGTTATCCTGCCTGCAGAGCGTATGGATCAGCCGCCCGCCGCGGGCGGGGCTTCGCGCACGCGCAGCGGCGGCGAGACGAAGGCGCCGCCGTCGACGTAGATGACCTGATGCGTGATGTAGCGCGCCTGCTCGGAGCAGAGCCAGGCGACCGTGTTGGCGATGTCTTCCGGCTGGCAGACGAAGCCGAAGGGCGAGGTCGCGTCGATCTCGCGCAGGCTTTGCACGCCGCGCGTGGCTTTCGCCAGCCGCCGGCCCATCTCCGTCTCCACTAGCCCCGGCGCGACGACGTTGACGCGAATGCCGTATGGTCGCTCTTCTTTTGCCAGCGTCTTCGCCAGCGCCTCGATCGCCGCCTTGCCCATGTTGTAGGGCGAGCCGTTGGCGTTGAGCGTGTTCGACGCGGTGGAAGAGATGAAGATGATGTCGCCGCGCGGCCGCTCGCGCATCGAGGGCAGCACCGCTTGCTCATGTAGAAGGCGCCGAAGGCGTGGCTGCGCACCACGCGCTCCATCTCCGCCGGGTCCGTGTCGATCACCGCGTTGCCGCGCGAGGCGATGCCGGCGTTGTTGACGAGGATGTCGATCTGGCCGAAGTCGCGCAGAATTCCCGCGGTCATGCGCTGGCACTCTTCGAAGCCGGAGATGTCTGCCTGATAGATCTCCGCGCGGCGGCCGAGCTCGCGCACCGCCGCCTGCGTCTGCTTCGCTTCGTCCTCGCTGCGGCGGTAGTTGATCGCCACGTCGGCGCCGTCCCGCGCCAGGCACTCGACGATCGCCTGCCCGATGCCGCGTCCGCCGCCCGTAACCACGGCCACGCGCCCTTCCAGTCCCATCTGCCGCTCACTCCCCGCTGTTGCTCGCCCCATTGGAGCACGGCGCACGGCATGGAACCAGCACGGCCGGCGTCGATCGCTGACGTCTCTCGCTATAGTTGGGGCGGCCGGCGTGGAGCGGAGCGGCAGGCAACGCCTGAGCGGAGCGTAGGAGAGATGAACGTAGCTGCAAGCAAGCCGCTGCAAGCCGGGATCGTTGGACTCGGGATGGCGGGCGCCGGCATCGTCAACACGCTGGCCGCCATACCGGCGGTCAAGCTCGTCGCCGCGGCAGACCCGCGCGAGCACGCGCTGGCCGCGTTCCGCGACCAGTTCCACGGGCGCAGCTACCAGAGCGTCGAGGGTCTGTGCGCCGATCCGGCCGTCGAGGCCGTCTGGGTGGCGACGCCGACGCACCTGCACTGCGAACAGGTGATCGCGCTGACCGAGCACGGCAAGCACATCGTCGTCGAGAAGCCGATGGCCGTCACGTTGCAGGAATGCGAGCGGATGATCGCGGCCGCGGCACGCAACCACGTCGTGCTGATCGCCGGCGGGGCGCGCAGCTTCGACCCGGCCTTCGCCCAGATGCGCCGTATCATCGCGTCTGGCCGGCTCGGACGGCTGGGCGGCTTGACGGCCTGGGCCTTCCTCGGCTGGATGCTGCGCCCGCGCGAGCCACACGAGGTCGATGTCAGCCGCGGCGGCGGCGCGGTCTACAATCAGGCGCCACATCCGGTCGACGTACTGCGGCTGCTCGGCGGCGGCGTGGTGCGCAGCGTGCGCGCGATGACCGGGCAGTGGCTGGCCGAACGCCCGTGTCCTGGCTACTTCAGCGCCTATCTCGAGTTTGAAGACGGCGTTCCGGCCACGCTGGTCTACGACGGGTACGGCTACCTGCACGCCTGGGAGCTGTTGCCGTGGGGCGAAACGCCCCGGCGGCAGGCGGCGGCAGTGGCGGCCAACGGCTACCGCCGGCAACTGCGCGCGCACCGCGCGGACGAGTACACGGCGCGGGAAATGCTGCGCTTCGGCGGCGCGCCAGACCGTGCCGTGTCGGACCGAGCCGACGACGACTGGGCGCCGGGCGACGCGGGCCTGGTGATCGCGAGCTGCGAACGCGGCGAACTTCGCCAGTCGGCGACGGGCCTGTACGTCTATGACGACGACGGCCGCCACGACGAGCCGCTTGCACCCGGCCAGAGCCTGCGCTTGAACGAGGTGTCGGAGCTGCAGGACGCGATCAGCGGCCGCCGGCCGGCGCTGCACGACGGCCGCTGGGGGATGGCGACGCTGGAAGTCGTGCTTGCGATCATGCAGTCGGCTGCTGAGCGAAAGGAGATCTTCCTGCACCACCAGGTTCCCGTCCCCGTCAATTGACGGCGCCACGCCAGGCGAGGCAGTCGAGCGCGTGGCTCTGGTATGATCGCGCTGGTGGCACGATGAACCTGATGCGCTGCACCATCGTTGATCCCCACGGCACGGTCAGCTTCGTCGCTCCAGGCGAGGCGTTGCCCGCGCTGGCGGCAGCCTGTGCCCGCAACCCGAATTCGCTCGCCGAGTTGCTGGACCTAGCCGATCCGCTCTACGGCGACCTGCGCGAGCGCATCCTCAACGGCCTCGCCTTCTTCGACGAGCGCAATATGCCCGGCAACTGCGCGGCGATCCATCAGGCGCTTGACGTCTGCGCCCCGCACCAGCAGCCCGTCTTCCGTGTGCTCGACGACCGCACGCGCGAGGCGAGCCTGCAGCCGGTCAAGGCCGGCGCCGTGATCTTCAACCTGCTGGGCAAGCGCATCGTGCAGTTGCAGAACAGCTACCGGCATGTGCAGCGCAGCGGCCGCTTCCGCGTCTTCGACGGCCGCCGGCTCACCAACCGCATCTTCAGCTATCAACTTCCCGGCGAATGGGCGATCGTGCCGTAACAGTCCGGCCAATGCTGATCGCGGCAAGGCGACAGGATTTCATACGTTTGCGCGGCCACAGCGCGGCCGATTGAGAGTACGGTGTTATAACACCATAGTGTAAATGCATCACGCTCTCACTCCTTCACAGCCGCGTCCAAAAACGTCAGCACCCGCTCCAGCATCAGCTCCGGGTGGCACCAGAGCTGCAGATGGCCCAGCTTCGGCACGGTGATGAGCACTGCTCCCGGCAGCGCCGCGGCCAGTTCGCGCACGGCGGGAGTAAAGCTGTCCGACTCGCCGCCGTAGAGCAAGAGCGGTCGCGGATGGCGTGCAACCCTGCCGGCGGCTCCCACAGCGACTGGGCACGGTAGCGCGCCGCGTGTGCCGCCGGGTCGGCGCCGAGTATCACCGGCCGCAGCGGCAACACTGCCGGGTCGCCGTCCAGCGGCGGCGCCAGCGCGGCCAACCCCCGCTGCTCGATGCGCGCCGCCGATTCCGTGCCGACTTCGCGCCGCGGCAGCCAGCCCACCGCGCCGCCCGCTGCCAGCGCCCGCAGCCGGCCCGGATAGGCCGCGGCGAAGCGCAGCGCCAGCAGCGCCCCCAGCGAAAAGCCCCAGCACAGCGCCCGTTCCAGCCCCTCCGCCGCCATCACCGCGCCGAGATCGTCGCGCATCGCGTCGGCGGCGTAGTCCGCGTCAGCGTGCGGGCAGTCGCTGCGGCCGTGTCCGCGCAGGTCGGGTACGATCAGCCGGCAGCGAGCCCGCAACGGCTCCGTATAGCCGAGCGTCTCCCACAGCCCGCCGTCGCAAAGGCCTGGATGCAGCAGCAACAGCGGCGGGCCTGCGCCCGAAACCTGGTACCGAATGGTGATGCCGCCGTTGCGTGCCGTCCGCATCTGCACAACTCTCGCAGGTTCGTTGGCGCTACAGTAGCCGATTCACCGACCGCCGTGAGTGCGGCCGTTTGCTCCACCCACCCGACTCTGCCGGCCCGCTCGGCATGGTGCGGCAGGCAGCAAGGATCAACTGCACAGTACTCCGCAGGGTGCTGTCCGGCGGCGCCTGGCCGCTGCTAGCATCCGCTCGACGCAGAGCGGGCGACGGGCGGCGACGATGGACTGGCAGCCGATCGAACTCACGCAGGAACGCATCGACGCCTTCACGACGGCAGCGGTTGCCTTTGCCGGCTCGCTTGACGGTAAGGAACGGCAGATCTGGCGTGAGCTGATCCGCGCGGCCGGCGGCAACGACGGCGCCGCGGACGGTGGCAGCGGGGCGCTCGCTACGGCGCAGCTACGGGAGATGCTGCACGGCATCTGGCAGGCGGGCACCACGATCGCGCCGCTCTATTCGGGGGCGATGCCCGAGGGCGGCGGCACGATCGATTAATCGTACGACCGCCTCAGCGCGCTGGAGAGAAACGATGACGAGCCCGCGCACGGCGGTGCCGCGCGAGCGGCTGGACGGCTTCGCCGCGAAGCTGCGCGACTGGGGTAACGCGCTCGATCCCGTGGGGCAGGCAATGCTGATCGATCTGCTGGCGAAGGCCGGGGGCGATGTCTACGGCGTCGACCAGGCCAACCGCATCGCCACGCCCGAAGGCAGCAGCGTTGACAGCAGCGCCCTCTCGCCGCTCGAATCGCTCGACTTCCGCGACGCGATCGCCGGCATCTTCGAGCCGCGCGAGGACGGCGCACCTCGCTGAACAATTCCGCTCGCCGCCGCGCGCGGCCGAGAGCCAGCCCAGCCGCGTGATAGCATGGGCGCGTCGATGCGTCAGCGCACGGCGCGGTCTCGATCCAATCTGCCGCCGCCCCTGCTCCCACGTCGCGCCGCTAACCATGCCGGCAGGACGGAAACGGCAGCGGCCCTGTCTCGCCGGCGCCCATGCACCAAAAGCAGCAACGGGAGGGAGATCGGTGTCTGAGCCGGGCACAGGCGAGCCGATCTACGTCGTCGCGGGTGAGCGCGTGGCTCTTGGGCCGCAGCGGCGCGATCAGACCGAGCTGTGGACCCGCTGGATGAATAATTTGGAGATGACCCGTACGCTGGGCAATCCCGGCCTGTACACGCGCGAGGCCGAGGAGCGCTTTTTCGAGCAGAACGCCGCGGGCAGCGATTCCACGGTCTCATTCGCGATCTACGAGCGGGCGAGCGGCCGGCCGATCGGCAACAGCGGCCTGCGCGAGATCAACCGTCACCACGGCACGGCGACCTTCGGCATCATGATCGGCGAGCCGTCCTGCTGGAACCGCGGCTTCGGTACCGAAGCGACGCGGCTGGTGCTGGACTACGCTTTCCATGTGCTCGGCCTGCACAACGTGCTGCTCACCGTCTATGCGACCAACCCGCGCGGCGTGCGGGCCTACGAGAAGGCGGGCTTCCGCGAGATCGGCCGCCGTCGTGAGGCGTACCGTCTGGGCCAGCGGCGCTACGACGTGATCTACATGGAAGCGCTCGCCGCGGGCTTCGAGAGCCTGGTGCTGGAGCGTCTGCTGCATGCCCCGCAGGAACGGGGGAGCGGGCAGTAGGCAGTGGGCGGCAGGGTCTGTGGCTGCTCTCAGGGTGCGTGCTTGCCGCGTGCCGCTGACTAACGGCGGCGAATCGATCGGCAGACTGCAACCTCTGGACACGGCGGCGCGTCTTGCTCTTCAGGGACATGAGCACGTCTCCTGCCAAATCCTCTCGCTATGAGGACGCGATGAAGCTCGGTCGACTTGTTGCACTCGGGATCGCATCGCTGCTCGCCGTGGCCGTTGGCAGCGGCGCTCGCCTGTCGGCTGAAGCCGGCACGCCGGCAGTGTCGATCACGCTCGAGCCGGCCTTCGGCCCGCCCGGCACGGTCGTGCAGATCAGCGGCTTCTATCCCGGCGTCGCAGCCGGCGCCGTCCCCGAGGCAGCCGCCGATCACGTCGATCTCTGCTGGGACGGCTGCCCCGGCGGACTGTCGGTGTCAGCTGTGCCGGTGCAATGGTCGGACACGATGCCCGGCCAGTTTTCCGGCCTGAGCTTTACCGTGCCGCAGGCGCCCTGGCTCACGGCGAGCGGCCCGCACGATCTCGTGTCGGGCGACTACGCCGTCGGCCTGCAGTGCCTGACGCCGCCGGGCGGCAGCCTCGTCGGCGGCTGCGCCACGCGGGCGCCGGACGCCTCGGCTACCTTTACTCTGACGGATGCAGCGCCGACCGGCCCCCTCCCCTGCCCCTCGCCGTTGCAAATCGCGCAGAGCGCGATGTCAAAGCCGATGGGGGAGGGATGGAGACTGATCGATCTCCCATCGCTCGATCTCCCTCCCCCAACGCATTGGGGGAGGGTCGGGGAGGGGGTCTGCGGCTCGCTGAGTCTCGCGCCAAACCCGGCGACGCCCGGCCAGCTGGTGAGCGTGGGCGGCACGGTGCCGCTGGCGATGCTCGGCGGCGGCAACGCTTTCGCCTACACACTGACGATCGACGGCGCCAGCGTCTTCTCGCTGGCGCGGCCGCTCATGCAGGCGGCCGACGGCTCGCTCAGCGGCGCCTTCCGCCTGCCGCTCTCCCTGTCCGGCCTTGGGACCGTGACGGCCGGAGCGCACACGCTGGCGCTGCACGCGGGGCCAGCGGGGGGCAACGTTGACGTCGCATCTGCCGAGCTGGATGTGCAGGCGCCGGCAGCCTGGGCAGACCTCGCTGCGACGCAGCCGCTGCGCATCGACCGCAGCGAGAACCTGCTGGACCCGGCGTTCGCCACCGACCCAGGCAACGCCAGTCGCCTGGCCTACTGCGAGCCGGGCGACGTGCAGATCTCACGCGACGGCGGCGTTTCGTGGAGCAGTGTCTCGATCGCCAGCGCGGGGGACGCCGCGGCCACCATTGGCTTCCAGCTCTTTGGCCAGGGCGGCGGGACCGCCTGCACGCAGCTTGTGCTGCCCGCCGGCCGGTCGAGCCTCGTCTATGCCACGTTCCCGGCCGCCTCGGCGCAGTTCGGCGCGCCGCCGATCTTCTTCCTGCCGTTCGAGAGCACCGACGGCGGCCAGAGCTGGCAGCTCGTGCCCGCGCCGGAGGGCTACACGGCGCAGCAGTTCGGCGGCTTTCAGGTCGCCGACGGCGCCGTGCAGGCGCTGTTCGCTGCCCCGAACGGCCCCGACGCAGCCCTAGCGCTCGCCGTCGAGCAGGCCGCAGGCGATGGCACGTGGCAGGCGGCGGCGCTGGCTTGCGCCAGCGAGAGGCCGTGCCTGCGCTTCGGCGCGGGGCCGAACCAGATCGGTTCGTGCAGCATGAACGAACGGGTGCAAACGCTGCTCTACTCGGCGGACGGCGGCGCGACCTTCCAGCCGCCCGCTTCTCCCTCCGCGGTGAACGCGTGCGATCTGAACGAGCTGGCGCCGCTCTCGCAGACCGATGCCTTGCTGCTCGCCGGCCGCGACGACTTCCCACTGCAGATCACGCACGATGGCGGCCAAACGTGGAGCCCCGTGACGCTGCCACCGCTGCCCGACGCCGATCCGAGCCTGCCGGCGCAGTACCGCGGCCTGCAGATCCTGCCCGACGGCTCGCTGCTGACGCAGGACGGCGACGCCTGGCTCGGCCTCTGCCCTGGCGGCATGAACTGGCAGAACACGGGCATTCCCGGCACGGCGATCGCCTCGTCGCTGCGCGTGCTGAACGGCCGGCTCTGGTGGCTGCAGCAGAACGCCGACGGCTCGCTGCACCCGTTCAGCCTGCCGCCCGGCGCCGCCGGCTGCAGCGGCGAGGCGGGCTGAGACCGGCGCTGTGCCGCTGCAGCCAGGCGTATACTGGCGACAGCAACGTTGTTCATGTCTGCAAGTGAGGGAGCGCACGAAAGATGCCGTACTACGTTGCCCGCGGGCTGCTGCCCCACAAGCGCCACACCCAGTTCCGCAAGGCCGACGGCTCGCTCTATCACGAGGAACTGCTGGGCTCCGAAGGCTTCTCCGGCGTCAGCACGCTCGTCTACCGCCTGCACCCGCCGACGGCCGTACGCTCAATGCAGGCGCGGCCGCCGCTGGCGCGCGAGGTTTGGGAAGACGATCTGCACCGCCATCACCTCTTCCGCACGCTGCCAGCCGAGCCGGAAGGCGACGCGATCTCCGGCCGCAGGACATTGTTCTTCAACCAGGACGTGGCCTTCAGCGTCCTGCGGCCCGCCGGGCCAATGGGCTATTTCTTCCGCAATGCCTACGCCAACGAGCTGTACTTCGTGCACGAGGGCAGCGGCACGCTGGCCACCCCCTTCGGCCGCATCGACTACCGCCCCGGCGACTACCTCGTCGTGCCGCACAACACGACGTATCAGTTGCAGCCGAATCCAGGCGAAGAGCAGCGGCTGATCCTGATCGAGGCCGCCGGCTACATCGAGCCGCCGAAGCGCTATCTGAACGAGAACGGCCAGTTCCTCGAATGGGCGCCGTACTGCGAGCGCGACCTGCGTCCGCCGGCGGAGATCGAGACCTACGACGAACGCGGCGAGTACGAGGTGCGCGTCAAGACGGGCACGAAAGTCACGAGCTACGTCTACGCCGAGCATCCGTTCGACGTGGTCGGCTGGGACGGCTGCCTCTATCCCTACGCGCTCAACATCGCGGACTTCGAGCCGATCACCGGCCGCATTCACCAGCCGCCGCCGGTACACCAGGTCTTCCAGATTCCCGGCGCCGTCGTCTGCAACTTCTTGCCGCGCAAGCTCGACTACCATCCGCAGTCGATCCCGTCGCCCTACAACCACAGCAACATCGACAGCGACGAAGTGCTGTACTTCGTCAACGGGCAGATGCTGGGCCGCAAGTCGGTCGAGGTCGCCTCGATCTCGCTGCATCCGAGCGGCATTCCGCACGGCCCCAAGCCCGGCGGCTACGAGGGCTCGATCGGCCGCACCGAAACCGACGAGATCGCGGTGATGCTCGACACCTTCCGTCCGCTGACCTTGACCACCGCCGCCCGCGCCTTCGACGACCCTGCCTATCCGATGGCCTGGCTGCCGCTGGAGGAGGCGGTCGGGAGGGCGTAGGGCGCAGGGTGTAGGGCGAGAGGCGCAGCGGCCCGGCCGGGCGCGTTGCCCGGCGTTTTGGCCGCGCCCTCCGGCGCGATCGTCGGCGAGATCGCCGACGAAACCGGCCATACCGCTCGCTTCACGATTACAGCGAACGATCACGGCTATTTGGCGCCCGTGGCGCCCGCGGTGCTGGTGATCCAGCGACTGCTGGCCGGAGAGGTCTCCGAAACCGGCGTGGTGCCGCACGATCGCCACATGCGCCCGGCGGTGCTGCTGCGTTATCTGGGCGAGCTCGGGATGACGGTCGAATGCAGCCCGCGCGAGCCGGCAAACGGCGCCAGGCAGCGCCCCGTCACAGCCGCACGCCGAAGAAGAATGACAGCGCGGCGAGCACGACGATCAGCGTGACGTACACATAGCCGAACTGCCGCACGCGCCGCCAGAAGCGCAGGGCAAACCGGAAGCGCAGCAGCCCGAGTACGCCCATAACTGCCAGCGCCAGCAGCACCGTCTCGACAATCGACTCGCGCACGCCCCGCACCCGCGCCCTCTTGATGAGCGGCGCGCGATCAGGATAGCAGGCAGTCCGGTGAGCAGCCCGCATGCTCCTCTGTCTCCGCGTTTCCATACACGGGGCAAGTGACCGAGGTGGGCGCGAAGGGCAGGGGAAGCGAGGGCTGCCATCAGCGCACGAAGATCGCGCCGGCCACGCCGCCGGCGAGCACGATCAGCGCCGGGCTGATGCGGCGGCTGAGCAGCGCCGCGGTCGCCACGACCACGATCGCCGCGGTTGGCACATCGACCACCGAGGCGCGAATCAGCGTCCAACTGCCTGCCAGCAGCAACCCGACCGTCACCGGCGCAATGCCGCGCTCCAAGGCCGTGCGCCAGGGCGAGTGGCTGAGCTTATCCCAGCGCCAGCCGGCAATATACGCCACGCTGCCCACGGGCAGAAACATCGCTACCATCGCCGCCAGTGCGCCGGGCACGCCGGCGACCTTGTAGCCGATGCCCATCACCATCAGCATGCCGGGACCCGGCGTCAGCGCCCCCAGCGCGTAGCAGTCGGCGAACTCCTGCGCCGTGAGCCAATGGTGCTGGCCGACGGCGACGCGCTCGATCTCCGGCAGCACCGAGATGCCGCCGCCGAAGGCGGCGAAGCTGGTACGCACCAGCAGCAGCACGAGATCGAGCAGATCGTGCGCGTGGCTCATGCGCCGCCCCCCGACCGGCCGTCGTGAGTAGAGTCTTCTGGCTCTGTCACGGGTTCCCTCCCCGGCCCTCCCCCAACGCGTTGGGGGAGAGAGATACGCCGGTCGATTTCCCTCCCCCATGCTGTTGAACGAGATGGGGG
>CALFMN010000205.1 GCA_937879875.1 uncultured Chloroflexota bacterium
CGCTCAAACGATCTCCAGCTCGTCCGCCGAAGGCAGCGGCGGGAAGGGCGCGGTCGGCAGCGTCTGATACCAGTACGCGACCGAAGCGATGTCGTCCTGCAAGGGCAAATAGCGGCGGCCGCTGCGCCAGCCCAGCGCCTGGATCGTCACGCGCAGCTCCTGCGCGAAACGGACCGGGTCGGCGATGTGCCAGCGGTAGAGGCCGAAGCGCCACTGCGACTCGTACAAGCCGGACGGCTTGATCACCTGCGGCAGGCCCGAATAGGGCGTTGTGAAGGGCACGTAGCCGTCGCTGCTGCGGTCGCCGAAGCACCAGGCGCCGCCGAAGTAGTCCTCCGTGCCCGTGCCGCAGATCGTGGGAAAATCGCGGTCGCCGTCGAGGTAGAACTTGATCTCGCCCTCGCCCCACCAGCCGTTGTTGTTCACGCCCCAGGCCATGTACGTGCCGACGTAGTGGCCGCGCCCGCGCACCCCTTCGAGCAGCGTGTAGACCTCTTTGTACGGCAGCGGGTTGACGCGGCGGAACTGCGCGTGGAAGTAGGCCGCATCGTCTGGCACGTCGGTCAGCGCGTAGGTGATCTGGTAGTAGAGGATCAGGTCGTCTGTGCCGATGTTCTCCAGCGTGATGCGGCAGCGGCGGCGGAAGGGCATCTCCCAGTAGGCGTTGAAGCCCTGCAGCGGGTTCACGCAAATGGCCAGTGAACTGACCTGCGCGTGCTTGCCCCAGCCGCAGGCGAAGAAGTCGCCCAGCGGGCACTCAACCGAGGGCTGCGTCTGCTCGTCCCAGTACATGCGCAGGATAGCGTGGCGCCAGATGCCGCGCGGCGTACACCAGATGTGCTGGATCGCGCCGGAGCCGGCGATGTCGGCCAGCTCGCGGCATTCGCCCGGCGTAATTGTCACGTATGGTGAGACTTTCCAACCCAGGCCCAGATCGCGGGCGGCGGCCACGCCCTCGGCAGCCATCGCGCCGCGGCCTTGCTGGCCGGTCGGGTTTTCGGCGCTGATCGAGCGTGTCTGTGCCCGCGAGAGTCGCGCCAGGTTGCCCATGTGCAGGCCAAGGCCGTTGAACTCGTCGCTCATGCCCGCGCCTCTGCCGCGTTCATCGTCTGCTCGATCGGCGTCGCCTGCACCTGCAAAACGCCGTCGCCGCAGCACAGCGTGACGATACCGCCGGACGCGGCAAGCACGGTGCCAGGCGGCGCCGGCGGCGCCACGCCGCGCAACGGCGTCAGGCGCTTGATCGCATGCGGCACGCCGTCGATCGCTGCGACGCAGCCGGGCGCATTGTGGTCTTCCATCCCCTCGGTATTGAAGGCGAGCACGCTGGCCCGGCCTTGCAGCAGCGCCGCGGGCAGGCTCCAGTCCAGCCAGCGCTCCGCGGCGGTGAAGACGCCGCCGTAGCTCGCCTGGCTGTCGTCCTGCGGCGTGCCCGGGTCGCCGGCGAGGGCGCGGGCGATGCCCTGCTCGAAGGCCGGCTGCATCGTGCTGAACCAGGCGCCGAAGATGTTTTCGACGCTGCGGTCCTCAGGCAGCGGGCAGGTGGCCTGGGCGAGGATGTTGCCCGTGTCGTACTCCGGCGCGATCCAGTGCAGGGTCGCACCGAGCAGCGGGTGGCCGTCGTAGACGCCGCGCAGCGGATTCGGGCCACGGTAGAGCGGTAATGGCGCCGGGTGCAGGTTGACCGCGCCGTACTTCGGGATCGTCACGACCTCGGGCGGCACGCGGTACGGAAACGTGAACGAGATCACAAGATCGGGCGCCAGCTCGCGGATCAGCGGCACGGGGCGCTGCATGCGCGTGGTGAGCAGGATCTCCTGCGTGCGCGGCGCCGCCTCAAGCACCTCGCGGTAGGTCGGCGTGGGCCGGCTCTTCGGGCCGGGCGAGGTGACGACGAGCAGCAGCCTGTGCCCTCCGCGGGCGCACCAACCGGCGATGAGCTGGTAGGCCTGCGGCCGTACGCAGTAGGCGACGACGCGCAGGCCGGCCGGGCTGTCGGGCATGGGTTTCCCCTTCCGAGCGAGCGAGGTGGCCCGCATCACCCCGAACTCAGAGGAGTGGGCGGAATCACATGATACCAACTCGCTGCCGGCCCGGTCCGAACGCGGACCTGCAGCCACCGCGCCGCAAGGGAACATCACCCGCCCTGATGCGTTCACCGCGCGCTCGCAGGGGCGGATTTGACCGCCCAAACGGCGCGCTTCGCGGCGAATCGGTATGACGGCGTCTCAGATCGTGGCCAGGCCGGGTGCGGGCGGGCCACATCGCCTCGGCCGGCGGGAAGGCCGGAACGACCACGGGCGCAGCTCGGCGTCGGCATCGGCCGATGATGACTGTTCCCCGCCTTACTGGAATCCCACGTCATCCACAAACAGCGCCGGCTGGGGCTTGCCCAGGCCATCCTGAATGACGATGCCCTTGATCGGCTTGCCGGTGCCGCCCAGCTCGGAGAGTGGGACGCGATAATACTTCCACGACCCGACCGTGATGTCGCCCAGGTTCGCAAGGAAGTACGGATTGGCGATGAACTTGTTGTTCGTATCCACGAGCGCCACGGCATACCGCTGGCCTGGCTGTGAAACCTGTGCGGCAAAGCGCAGATACGTGTAGGGCGAGATGTCCGTGGCAATATCGGTGTGCAGGTAGAGCGCCCCCCACGCTTGCGTGATCGTTGCGGAGATCGCGCGCTGGCCGCTGTAGACCGGCGACGTGGCCGCGAGGTCCACGGTGGCGCTCCAGGACCAGTCTTCCCATTTTGCCGCCAGGTTGTCGCCGTAGACGGTGAGCCCTGCGGACTCGACCGGTCCGGCGCCGGGGCTGGCTTCGGCCGGCGGCGCCGAAGCCGACTGCGCCGCGCGAGTCGAAGGCGGCGCCTGGCCGGCCTGCGCCGGCCCGCCGCCCGCGATGGGACTAAATGAGGCGATGCCCGGCGCCGGCGTGCCGCCGGGCCGTGAGGACGCGTTGTTGTTCTTACTCGAGCTGCAGGCGACGCCGGCTATCAGCAGACCGCTCAGCAAAAGGACTCCGGCCTTGCGCATACTCCTCCCTCTCCCCCGTCCGCTGCAGGCCGGGGCCGTTCTCCGCATGTGCATTTTGGGCGCGAAATGAGCGTCGGGCGCGACTGCTCAGCGGCGGTCGGCCGGCGGCGCCGCGGTGTGAATGCCATCCTCTTCGAGCCCGGGACCGCGCCCGAAGAGGCGCGCGACCAGTCCGGCGGCGCCCAGGCAGCAGCCCACGATGGCGAGCAGCAGGACGGTGGTGCCGGGCCCCAGGCCGTAAAAGTCGGCGGACGGCAGATGGCTGCGCGCGGCGGCAACGAACCCTGCCGCGGCAAGCAGCACGAGCGCGACCAGCAGCGTGAACAGCGAGGAAGTGTGAGCCAGCGCCTTGTTGACGATGCGTCGTGTCATCCGTGTTTCGCTCTCAGGGTACGCGGGGCGCCGCTCTCGCAGTATATCACGCCGCCGGCCGCCGACCCGCCGGCTCCGCTACTTCAGTAATCGACGCGCGGCCGCGCTTCCGCAGCCCTTCCCACCGCACGATCGCATTGCATTGCCGTGTTTACTGCCGTGCTCACCTCAATGAACGCACCGCTGCCCGCGAACGGACCGGCGAGTCAGGGATGATAGACCGGCGAAGTCGTTACCAGACGCCGCCACGGTCCATCCGGGACGTCGCGATCGTCCACGAACTGCCAGTCGAGGCGATTCTCGGCGTTGTCGAGGCCGTCGAAGCCGAGGCAGTCGCGCAGCGCCGGCGAGACATCCATGCCCGCGCCGTTGTATTTCGTGTTGCGCGGACGCGTGTCGCTCGTGCCGAAGACGTAGTTGATATCGTCGTACTGCGCCGGGCCGGCGTCCTCGATCTGCCCGTAGCAGGTGCGCCCCCCGCGCATCAGCTTCACCCAGCGGTTTTTCATCAACGAGACGCTCGGGCCGGGATCAGGCTGGCCCGCGGCCCAGGGGATGACGCTGGTGCGGCCGGGCTTCGGCCGGTCGCCGTCGAAGTCCGCGTAGGGCAGATCGAGGTAGAACGGGTTTTCGCGCGGCGTCATCTGCGCGGGAAAGTAGCCGTCGGCGGCGTTGCTGGCAATCGTCTGGCAGGCGCCGGACGCGACCGAACCGTCGCAGCCGCCGAAGTGCTGCATCCAGGCGTCGTCGTAGGCGGAGACGACCTGCGAGCCATCCGGAGCACCCGGATCGAAGATCTCGCCGACCCAGAAGACGGTGGCGACGATGTTCGTATGCGGCGGATAGGCGCGCCCGCTCGGCGGCGCTTGCGACGCGCCGGGTTGAGCCCCGCTCGCTCCCGGCGTAAGCGTGATCTCGCCGCCGGCGAAGGGGAGCGCCCAGGCGCCGCTGCCCGGCGGCAATACGGCGCCCGGGCCGGCGCTCTGGTAGCCGCTGGCCGGGGTGTAAGTGTAGACCACGTCCGCGCCGGTTACGCTTGCCGGCGCGGCGCCGCTGGGGTTGCCGATCAGCACGTACGCGCCGGCCGGCGCCGCGATGGACATGGCGCCGCGCCCGCTGCCAGCGGCCAGCGTGACCGTGGTTTCGCCCGAGAAGTACGCCCAGTAGCCGGCGCCAGCGGCGGTGGCGTTCGGCTGTACGCTCACATAGCTGCCGGCGTCTGCTTGCCAGGCGTAGACGGCGGCCGCGGCGGAAAGGTCGGTGCCGGGCGGCGCGGCGATCAGGTTCCAGCCGGCGGGAAACGTGCGTTGCTGTCCGGTGCTCTGGGCGCGGCCGTGCGTGCAGGTGACGAACATCGCGAGCAAGGGCAGCAGCAACAGGCCGCGCGACCGGGGCGAGACGGTAACGGAAGCCATCGCTGTTGAGTCTGCCTTCGGATGCAAGTCTCTGCCGATCGTAACACGCCGGCCCCACCTTTCCCACGGGACGAGCGCGCCGCAGGCGGCCGACTGCTCGGCCACCTTCGATGGGGTGTTGCCGCCACGCTCAGGGATGGTAGACCTGGCTGGTCGTGACGATCTGCTTCCAGGGGCCGTAGGGCACCTGGGCATCGTCCACGAACTGCCAGTTCACCCAGTTCACGTCGTTATCCAGCCGGTCATTTGCGCCACGGGAGCTGGTGAAGCCCAGGCAGTCGCGCACGGCGGGCGAAACGTCCATGCCGTAGCCTTTGTTGCCCATCGCGTCGGTGAAGCTGCGGCGGTCAGCCGGGCGGGCGTCCGTGCTGCTGAAGACATACGTCATACGTACTGTCATTCGTGGGGCCGGGGCCGACATCTTCGATCTGCGCGTAGCAGGTTGCGCCATTGGCGACCGCACCCGTGTTGCGGTTGCCCGCATAGGTGATCTTCACCCAGCGGTTCTTCAGATACGAGAAGCTGCTGTCGGCACAGTGGGCGCCGGCCGGGTCGATCTGGTGAGCCCAGGGGATGAGGCTGCAGCGGCTGCTGAGCGCGCTCTGCGAGTTGGTATCGCCGTAGGGCAGATCGAGGTAGTACGGGTTCTCTTTTGGCATCATGTGGTTGGGGAAGTAGCTGGGGCCGAAGGTCTGCTCGGTTGTGCAGGTCGCCCCCTGCCAGGCGCCGTTGCAACCACCCAGCGGGGAACCGGCGCACCCGCCGCTGGCGAGTTTGCCGCTATTCTGGTTCGACCAGTGCACGGCCCACCAATCATCGTAGTAGGAACGGACCTGGCTGCAGATGCCGCAACTCCCGATCACCTCGCCGACGTAGAAGGTCGTGGAGATCACGTGCGTGTGCAGCGGATACGTGGCGTTGCCCTGTACCGATGTCGGGCTGGGCGATGGTGTTTTCGTGGGCGCGGGGACCACTGCGGTCGGCGTCGGCGAGCCGCCGCCTTGCACCACGCCCGCCTGCAGATTGATCGCGTCAACATACATGGGCGGTTCGGGTTTGCCGCTTTCATCCTGAGTGATGATGCCTCCGATCTGCTGGTTCACGCCGCCGAGTACGCGCAGCGGCAGGCCGTACAGCTTCCACTGCGAGGCGGCCGGGTCGCCGCCGAAACCGCGCAGCTTGACCGCCGGGCCGATCGGATTGTCCTGCACGTCCTGCACACAACCGATACGGCCTGGCCCTTCTATGTGGCCCGCAGTGCGAAGGTGAGGCTGGTATACGGCGCACTGTTGATCGGTGTGTTCGTATGCATGTAGAGGCCGCCGTACGCGGCCGTTGCCGTCCAGGCGATCGACTTCGTACCCGAATAGACGAATGCCGTCGCGCCGTAGTTGGTCGTCGAATCCCAGGACCAGTCCACCCAACCGCTGCTGAGGCTGTCGTTGTAGACCGTGTAGCGCGCCGCGCCGGCCGCGGCGCCGTGGTCGCCGCCGTGGCTGCCGAACAGGCCGAACGCCGCGACGCCCAGCACGAACGCGCCCACGGCCATCGTGCGGAATCGAGATCGCCAGGACATGCTTCCCCCCATTTCGCAGAGCCGGCCACACGCGGTTGCCCGACAAGTGGCGCGCTCCCGTCTGGGGAGGCCGGCGCCTTCGGCAGCCCGGCTGCCTTGCCCTCCGTCGCGCGATCGCGCCCGGAGTGGCGACAGGCCCGTGGCTTTGCGTCCCCACCTTTCGATGGGTTTGCCTTTATCGGGACACCATGCGGACGGTTCAAGACCGGCCCACGGTCTTGAATTCATCGCTCACGATGCGGACCCGGACCGCGTTCGTCGCGCGGGTTCCGTTATGGTTACCGGGCTGAAGCATGGGCTGCCGAGGGGAGCCAGGGATGGTCAGCGGTCGCCGTTACCTTTTTGTTACAGTCAGGGCGTAGCCGCCGTATCACGGGCGTCGCGGACCGACAGATGGGTTCAAACCGGCTCGCGCTCCGGCCCTTGGGTTACACGACAGCCAGGCGCCGGTTTTGAGCCCACGTCTGAGTCAGCATGCCGTGGGGCGCCGGGCGCACGGCGCAAGCGAACCGCTCTGCGCGGAGACAGCGGCGCGGTGGGCTACGCGTCGTTTGCCGCTTGCCGATCGAGGTCGCGCAGGCGCGGCATCACCTCGCGGGCGAAGCGCTCGAGCGCCGGAGTCATGCGCGCCGGCGCCATGCCCGGCGGCACGCCGAAGCCGATCAACTGCGTGAAGGGCAGGCGCTGGTGGTAGGCGTGGATCTGCGCCTCAACCTCGTCTGCGTTGCCGATCATCCAGGTCTGGCGGGCGCGGCGCTCGCCCTCAGCCTCTGTGGCAGCCGTCGCGTGTTGGCCCGCCGCGCCCCACGCGTCGTACGCCTCGGTTTGATAGCGGACATGGGGCGCCAGCTCGCTCCATGTCCGTTCCGCGTCGTCCGTGACATAGAACGAACGGCGCGTCACGCACTGGTATTTGGACACGTCCTCATCCTGGGCACGCAGGCCGTCGGCCCAGACGGCGTAGACCTCGTGGCCGCCGCGGATGGTCAGGTGCAGCCGCTCGCGCGCCGCGCGCCCGGCCGCCGGCAGGCTCGACGCGGCGCACCAGATCGGCACGGCAGGTTGCTGCACGCCGCGCGGCGTGACGGCGATCGGCCGCTCGATGCGGCGGTAGCGGCCGTTGTGCGTAAACGGCTCGCCGGCGAGCGCGCGGCGCAGGATCGCCAGGTTCTCCTCAAAGCGCGAGGGCCGCTGGCGACGGGAGAAGCCGAAGGCCTCGAACTCCTCGGCACGGTAGCCGAGGCCGATGCCCAGGTCCAGCCGGCCGCCCGAGAGCACGTCGACTGTATTGGCGTCTTCGGCCACGCGCAGCGGATCGTGGAAGGGCAGCAGCAGCACGGAGGTGCCGATGCGAACGCGCGTCGTGCGCGCCGCCACATGTGCCGCCACGGCCAGCACCGAGGGGCAGTAGCCATCGTCGACAAAGTGGTGTTCGGAGATCCAGACCGAATCGAAGCCAAGCTGCTCGGCGTAGACGATCTGCTCGATCGTCTGCGCATAGAGCCGTTCGGTCGGCACACGCCAGCGGGCAGGGTTGCGAAAGTCGTAGAGCAGGCCGAACTGCATCGTCGTTGCTCCCTGCCCGGCCGTGCGGCGCTACCGGCGCCCGCAAAGGCGGCACCATGCTACCACCGTGGTGTGCGGCAGGCGCCTGGCTTGGCGGGGCCGGGACGATGTTCGACACTGGAGCGCGCGGGGTTCTCTGTCCGCGCAGCGCTGCACGCCGCGGCCGGGAAGCGCGGCGCGCCCGGCGCGGAGAACGAAAGGCGAAGGCCATGCGTCTCGGCATTCTCACCGGCGGCGGCGACGTTCCCGGCCTGAACGCGGCGATCAAGGCGGCGGTGCTGCGCTGCGCCGACGAGGGCCACGAGATCCTCGGCCTTCGCCGCGGCTGGGCCGGGCTGCTGGACTACAACCTCGACGACCCGGCCACCTGGCCGGCCTGCGTGACGCCGCTTGACCCCGGCGTCGTGCGTATCATCGACCGCAGCGGCGGCACCTTTCTGCACACCAGCCGCACGAACCCGGCGAACGTGCGTGTCGAGCGGCTGCCGGCGTTCCTCAAAGACAGCGGGCTGCCCTGCGCGGACGGCATTGTCGATGCGACGCGGCACGCCCTGCGCGTGGTCGAGCACCTGGGCATCGACGCGCTGCTGCCGATCGGCGGCGACGACACGCTCTCGTTCGGCGAGCGCATCAACCGCGAGGGCGTGCCGGTGATCGCCATCCCCAAGACGATGGACAACGACGTGCATGGCACGGACTACTGCATCGGCTTCTCCACCGCCGTCACGCGCAGCGTGCAGTACATCCACCAGCTGCGATCGTCCGCCGGTTCGCATGAGCGCCTCGCGGTGGTCGAGCTGTTCGGCCGTAACTCCGGCGAGACCTCGCTGCTGGCCGCCTATCTCGCCGGCGTCGACCGCGCGATCATCTCCGAAGTGCCGTTCGAAGCGGAGCGGCTCGGCCGCCTCCTCTTGCAGGACAAGGCGGGAAATCCGAGCAACTACGCGATGGTTACCGTCTCCGAAGGCGCGCACATGCAGGGCGGTGCGGTGCTGGAACGCGGCGAGCCGGACGCGTACGGGCACCGCAAGTTGGGCGGCATCGGCCAGGAGACAGCGGACGCGCTGAAGCGGCTCACGGGCGAAGACGTGTTCTACCAGCCGCTGAGCTATCTGATGCGCTCCGGCGCGCCCGACAGCCTGGACCTGATGGTAGCTGTGAACTATGCGACGATGGCGGTAACGCTGGCCGGCCGCGGCGCCCAGGGCCGCATGGTGGCGCTGCGCGACGGAACATACACGAGTGTGCCGCTGCGCAGCGTGCGGCAGGGCATCAAGCGCGTGGACGTCGAGGAGCTGTACGACGCGGAGGCCTATCGCCCGAAGGTCCGGCACATGGACGGCAAGCCGATGTTCCTGTATTGAGGGCTCGGCGCGACCGCAGCCGCCTTCAGGCTGATGTTGCGCTCGGCGCGGGCAGCACGCCGAGCTGCTGCATGACGCCGAGTTGGTCGAAGACCCCCCACGTCTCGGCGATCGTGCCGTTCGCGATGCGCGAGTTTCGATGCCGGTGGTCGTCAACCGCCTGCCCGTGGCGGGAATGCCGAAGTAGTCGCCGGTGTGCGTGCCGCTGCTCGTGAAGCGCACGGCGACGCGATCGTCTTGCGCCACCATGTCTTCGATTGTGAACATCCCATCGGGAAAAGCGGCGAAGATCTGCATGAAGATCTCGCCCACGCCCGCCGGCCCCGGCTTTACGTCCGGAATGGCGACATGCCATACGTAGTCGGGCGCGAAGAACTCGTGCATGCGCGAGACATCGTGCCGGTTCAAGACCTCGGCATAGAAGCGCCGGATGATGGCCTTGTTCTCTTCGGTGGGCATGGCAGCGGTTCCTTTCGCCGGACGCCATCGGCCTGGCCAGGACCCGCCGCACAGCATCGCCAGCACGCTGAGCGATAGCATGGGCTCGTCTTGCCGATGGCCGCAGGAACGTTCAGCCTGGGCGACCGAGAACAGGGTTGCGGGCAGCGGCAGGCAATCGAGGGCGAACAGAGGGAAGCTAACCCCGCGGCGTCGAGGCGAGCAGCACGGCGAGCTTCTGATAGACCTCACGGTTCCAGACGAGGCCGCAGTGGGTGCCATGCACTTCGATCGCCTGCGCCCGCGGGTCGCCGTCGATACACGCGTGCCAGTCCACGACGGCGTCCGCGCGGCTGTAGAGGCAGGAGATGCGGACGTTTTCCGGCAGCGCCACGTCGAGCAGCGCCGCTTCGAGCGCGTCGTTGGCGCGCATGCCGCCGCGCTCGGTCATCAGCACGTTGCCCAGGCTGGCAACCAGCGGATGCGACGCCGCCCGCGGGTCGCCGCGCAGCGGCGCGCCGAGCGTGATTGCGTGGGAGACAAGGTCCGGCCGCAGCACGGCCACGGCGCGGGCGAAGATGCCGCCGAGGCTGTGGCCGAGAAGGGTCAGCCGTCCGTTCGTGCTGGCCGCCACGAACTCGGCGCGGCGCAGCACCTGCGCGATCAGCGACGAGGGCGTGCCGACGTTGAAGACGATGCCTGAGGCGCGCGCGTCATAGCCGATGCGCTGCAGCCAGCCGCGCAGCGGGCGCAGATATTCGTCGTTGCCCATGAAGCCGGGCAGCACCAGGACGCCGCGGCCATCGCCGCGCGGCACGCCGATGCCGAGATAGATGGAGCTGGTGAGCAAGCAGGCGAGTTCCAGTCCGGCGGCGCTTTCGCCCTCCAGCGGGGGGCGCGCGGTGTGCGGCTGGGGAAAGGGGACCTCCATCGGCGCGCCGCGTATCGCGACCATTGCCCGCCTCACTCGCCCTCTGGCGTAAACGTATCCATGTTGTAACCCACCCGCCATACTCCGCGCCATACGGAAACTCCCACATTAACTGTTATGTCGGTAACACTTTTGTGCGAGCGGTCCATTCGAGCGCTTACGCGCGGGGCACCTAATCCTGCTTTGCCTGGCGGCAAAGCTGTCCCTTCCCGCCTCGGGAAGGGACTCGTGGAGCGCTCCCGCCGGCGCCGGACGGTGGCGGGGCGGCGGTGTCCTCGCGGGACGGGCGATGGGTCGGTCTCTCAACGGGTCCGGTTGCCCTCGAACCGTAACCCTTCCCCTGTGGGGCCAGAGCGCAGCGCAACCGTCGGAGACTTTAAACGGCAGCTTTGGCTTCAGCCAAAGCGGGGTTAGGCGCGCGGGCCAGCTAGCCGATCGGCCGGGTGCCGGTCAGCCGATCCGGGCGTATGGGACAACGGGCAGCGGCGCTTACGCTGGGTCTGCAACGCACCGGCGCCGGCCGCGGACGGCATGGCGCCGCGGGAGGAAGAACCATGGCAGAAGCAGGCAACACGCTCACCGCCTTCTCGGATGCGCTGGCGGCGGCGGTCGAACGCGCCGCGGCCGGGATCGTCAGCGTGCACGCGCGGCGGCGCCAGCCCGCCAGCGGCGTCGCCTTCGCGGGCGGCGTCATCCTGACGGCGGACCACGTGATCGAGCAGGAGGACGAGATCGGCATCGGCCTGCCCGACGGCAAGCGCGTCTCGGCGAAGCTGGTGGGCCGCGACGCCGGTACCGATCTCGCCGTGCTGCGGCCGGAGAGCGGCGTCCCCGCGCCACTGGCGCTCGGAGGTGAGGCACGGCCCGGCACGATCGTGCTCGCCGTGGGCCGGCCGGGCTCGGGCGGACCGGTGGTCTCGCTCGGCGTCGTCAGTTCCGTCGGCGGGCCGGCCCGTACCTGGCGCGGCGGGCAGCTTGAGGGCTTCATCCGCACCGACGCGACGATGTACCCCGGCTTCAGCGGCGGCCCGCTGATCGACGCCGCCGGAGCAATGTTGGGCCTGAATACCACCGGTCTCTCACGCGGCGCCGGGCTCACACTCTCTGCCGCCACCGTGCAGCGCGTCGCCGGGCAGCTCTTGCAGCATGGCAAAGTGCGCCGCGGCTTCCTCGGCATCAGCAGCCAGCCGCTGCGCCTGCCCGAGGCGCTGGCCGGCAAGCTGGGCGGCCAAACGACCGGCCTGCTGATCGTCGGCACGGAGTCCGGCGGTCCGGCGGAGCAGGGTAGTGTGATGGTCGGCGATATCCTTGTGGGGCTGGCGGGCGCGGCCGTGAAGGACACGGACGATCTGCAAGCCCAGCTCGGCGGCGAGCGCATCGGCCAGGCGCTGCCGCTGAAGGTGTTGCGCGGCGGCGAAGTACGCGATTTGAGCGTAACGATCGGCGAGCGCGGCTAGCAGATGGTTTCAAAACCGGCGGTCGGCCACCGTTGCATGCACAGGAACGGGATCGCGAGCCGGTTTTGAAACTATGTTTAAAGACGGCGAGGATGGGCGGTGAGCGGTGAGGTTGGAATTGCAGCCTCATCGCTCGCTGCTCGCCGCCGCTCCAATTGGTTCAAGCGATGGTGAAAGACGGTGAACTGCCGCGAGCGCGGGACGTGACGGAGCTGCCTCCGCCGCGCGGTGCGGCCGCTGCCGTCGAGCCGGTGGGCGTGGGCGTCGTCTCGCCCTATCCCAGCGTGCGCGCCGGCCTGCGCGTGCTGCTGCACGAGGACGCCGGGTTGGAGGTGCTGGCCGAAGCCGGCTCGCTGGAGGCGATCGCTCCAGCAGGCGCCGAATCGCCGCTGCTCGATGTGCTGGTGGTTGATCTGCCGGCGGTCGACGTACTGGAGTGGTTCGGGCCGGATGCGGAGGAGCAGCCCGGCATGGCCGTTGTGCTGCTCGGTCCGGCGCCGGACGATGCCCGCGTGCTGGCCCGCCTGGCGCCACGGCCGTGGGGCTATCTGCCGCGGGAGGTCGAGGCTGCGGAGCTGGCCACCGCGGTGCGCACGGTGCATGCCGGCCTGAGCGTGGTGCATCCCGCGCTGGCGCAGGGGCTGTTCCTGCCCGGCGTGACCGTGCGTACGGCTCCCGCTGGCGAAGGGGTCGAGGAGCTGACGGCGCGCGAGCTGGAGGTGCTGGCGCTGCTGGCCGAGGGCATCCCGAACAAGGCGATCGCGCGGCGGCTGGGCATCAGCGACCACACGGTGAAATTCCACGTCGGCTCGGTGCTCTCCAAGCTCGATGCCGCCAGCCGCACGGAGGCCGTACGCATCGGCGCACGTCGCGGTCTGATCGCGCTGTAGGAGCGGATAGCCCTCGCCCGTATATCGCACGCGGGGACGACGATCGGGAACAGGCCAGCCGCCTACAGCGACGGCGGCGCGTCAGGCGCGACCGTCGGCGATGGCATGGGCGCCGGGTCGCAGCCGGTCGCGGCGTCCGCGTGGATGCCTGGGAGCGCACTCCCGTGGTGCGTCGCCGCCAGCGCGGCTGCGCTGCCCGTCGTGGCCGTCAGCAACAGCCCGGCCGCAAGCAGCAGTGCGCGTTTGCGTGTTTTGATGCGCATCGTCTCGTCCTTCCTGCAATCGCGGACAGGAGCTCTCAGCTCCGCCGCAGCGCCCGCCGGAGACGCCGGCAGAAACGGTACAGAAGCCCCTGGCGCCGTTCCGCGCGCGGCCGCTCGATCACCTGCACATAAATCAAAAGATCGGGCATCAGCCTCTCCTTCCGCGTCGGTCTTCTCTCTTCTCTATAAACGTGGACGGCGACCCGGCTCGCGTTCTTGCGAGAAGACGGCGCCGGCCGCCGCGGCCTCGTTGCACGAATGCAACGCGTCTGCGTATTCAGGAGTGTGTCATCGCGCCGGCCCGCTCACCGTTAAGCTGTTTACACAAAGTGCGTGAAGCGCGCGGACGGCCCGTTGATTGCGCCGCCCGCGGTCTGGCACGATGATCCAGCGGCCTTTGCCGCGCGTAGCGTCGCCCCGGAGCATGAACGTACGTGTGCGAGCCAGCGGGTGCCCTTGAGCTGGGCGACGCGACCCTCGACGACGCGCCGCGCATCTTTGCACTGACGCTGGCCGCCTACGAGGAGTACCGGCATACGCTCGTGCCGCCCAGCGGCGTGTTCGGCGAAGACCTGGCCGCCGTCCGCCGCGATCTCGAGCTGGGTGGCGGAGTGATCGCCAGGCTGGCGGGCGCGCCGGTGGCCTGCGCCCGCTACGAGATCGATCCGGCGGGCGAATTCCTGTATTTCGGGCGGCTCGCGGTGCTGCCGGCCTATCGCCGCCGCGGGATCGCCGCACAGATCGTGCGCTGGCTCGAAGCGCGGGCGCTGGCGCTCGGCCTGCCGGAGGTGCGGCTCGGCGCCCGTCTCAGCCTGCCCGGCAATATCCATCTGTACGCGAATCTTGGATACAGCATCTACGATCACGAGGAGCGCGCGGGCTTCGGCCCGGTGGCTGCCGAGATGCGCCGCCGGCTGCGGCCGGAGGCAGCGCGGCCGGCGGGCGGTCTGCTGGCGCTGTTCGGCGGCGGTGCGGGCGGCGGTAAGAGCACGATCGCGGCAGGCTGGTGTGTGACGCGGCCGCGGGCTGTGCACCTGCAACTCGACAGCATGTGGGAGAGCATCATCCACGGCCGCGCCGATCCGCTGGTGCCCGGCGACCTGGCCGGCGACCAGTATGCCTTGAGCGCGCGGGCCTGCGTTGGTGCGGCGCGGCCGTTTCTCGCCGGCGGCTACGATGTGGCGATCGACGATGTCTTTGAGCCGGGCGCCTTTACGATGCATTGGCAACCGCTGCTCGACGGCCTGAGCTGGCGACTGCTGATCGTGCATCCTGAGCTGCAGGACGTGTTGCAGCGCGGCGCGGCGCGCGAAAAGCGCGTGCCCGCCGCGATTGTGCGCGCCCAGCATGCCGCCTCGGAACGCTGGCCAGAGCCGCGCCGGCTGGATACTACTGGTTTCGATATCAGCGAGAGTGTGCGGCTGGCGGCGCGGGCGATCGCGGCGGGATAATGTCGCTTACGCGCGCGGCTTATCCGACATCTGCCGGTCCGCAGGCGTCGTGGCTCTGCGATAGACTCAGATCAAAGGGGAGTGCGCCGTGACACTGCAAGAGATCGTCGACCAACTGCCGAAGCTCAGCGTGGCGGAGCGCCGCGCCCTGCGCAGGGCCGTCCAGCGCTCGCTGGAAGGCGCCGAACCGACGCCCGAAGAGCGCGCTGAAGCGATTCGCCAGCTCGAAGGGATGGCGGAGCCAGAGATCCCATATCCACCGGAATGGGACTGGAAGGAAGACTACATCGATTACCTTGTGAAGAAGTACTCGTGACGGGAGTATTGCTGGACACCAACATCGTACTGGACTTTCTTCAAGCGCGCCCTCCATACGTGCAGGAAGCGACGATCATCTGGCACGCCGCTCAGCGGGGCGAGTTCAGCGGCTTTGTGTCAGCGATTACGCCGACGACAGTGTTCTACATCGTACGGCGGGAACGCGGCGGACCCGCAGCTCGTCTGGCCGTTCAGCGCATTCTCACGGCGGTGCAGGTCTGCCCGGTGGATCGCGTCGCGCTTCGTGACGCGTTGTCGCTTTCCTTCACCGACTTCGAGGACGCGGTGCAGTGCGCCAGTGCCGAGGCCGCCGGGCTCGACCTGATCGTCACGCGCGACGTCCGCGACTTTCGCGGTGCGGCGCTGCCAGTGCTGTCGCCGGCCGAGTTCATCGCCCAGCATCTCACGGCGTAGCCCGCCCGGCCGGAGGCGTGCCCATTAACGTTTCAGAGCTGGCTAAGGCCGCGGAACGGCTGCCATTCGCGGAACGGCTGCTGTTGCTGGAACGGATCGCCCGCTCGCTGCGCCGCGATCTTGCGACGGCCCCGGCCTCCGCGCCGCAGCCGGCCGCACCTCAGCGTGCGTCGCCGGCAGATCACGACGCCAGCCTCGACGATGCGGAGCTTGAGGAGCTGATCGCCGAGACGCTGTTCGAAGATCTGCAATGAGGCGTGACCGGGACGATCGCTGTTCCCGGTGTGACGGCATTCTGGCACTATGCCCTGTGCGGGCCGCATGCGAAGACACGCGCGGCCGCCGCGCAGGAGCAGCCGATGATTCAACGCGACCGCCTGGTGCAGACGTTTCTTGAGCTCGTGCAGATCGACAGCCCTTCGGGACAGGAGGCCGCGATCGCCCGGCGCCTGATCGCGTTGCTCGCCGAGCTTGGCGCCGAGGCCGGGCTTGACGCCCACGGCAACGTGATCGCCAGCCTGCCCGGCAGGGGCGAGCCCGTCTTGCTCTCCGCGCATATGGACACCGTTCAGCCGGGCGAAGGCATCAGGCCGATCGTCGCGGGCGACACGATTCGCACCGACGGCAGCACCGTGCTCGGCGGCGACCCCAAGGCCGGTGTCAGCGCGATTATCGAGGCGTTGCGTTCGCTGCGGGAAGACGGCACGCCGCACCGCGCGGTCGAGGTCGCCTTCAGCCGCGGCGAGGAGATCGGCCTCGTCGGCGCACGGCACCTCGACTACGAACGCATCCGCGCCCGCCAGGCGCTGGTCTTCGACGGCGAGGGTTCGGTCGCGAACATTACCAGCGAGGCGCCCAGCCACCTGACGCTTGACCTGACGATCACCGGCCGCGCCGCCCACGCCGGCGTCGAGCCGGAGAAAGGGCTCTCCGCGATCCTGATCGCGGCCGAGTTCATCCGCGCCTACCCGCAGGGCCGCATGGACGAGGAGACGACGGGCAACATCGGCCTGCTCCGCGCCGGCAGCGCTCGCAATGCCGTGCCCGAAGAGGCTGTGCTGCAGGCCGAGCTGCGCAGCCGCGACGTAGCGAAACTGGCCGCGCTGCGCCAGCGGGTCGAGGCGGCAGCAGACGAGTTGCAGCACAAATACCCGGAGGCGCGTCTCGACCTTCAGATCGGCGATCAGTACGGCGGCTACAAGCTGAACGCGGCGGACCCGTTGGTAACGCTGGCGATGGCGACGCTGCGGCGCATTGGCCTGGAGCCGCGGCTGCTCGCCTCGGGTGGCGGCACCGATGCCAACGTCTTTGCCACGCGCGGCATTCAGTCGGTCGTGCTCGGCCTGGGCGGCGAGCACTTTCACACCAAAGCGGAAACGCTCTCGATTCCGCACATGCTCGACGCGGCCCGCTTCTGCGCAGCGCTGCTGACGGCATAGGCGCGGGGCCGGCCCGCGACCCGCCGAACCTGCCGGGCAGTCGTACTACGCGGGGGCAGCTGCCTCGGCCTCGGCAAAGATCTCCTCGCCGCGATGCAGGCGAATGGCGATGCGCACCGTCTGGTTGAGGGCGCGGGCGGTGGGCGCGTGCGCCGCGAGGAAGCGCGTGACGCCGACCAGCGTGCGCCGGGCGGCCAGCGGCTCGCGCTCGCGCAGCGTCTGGTAGAGGTGGATGCCGGCCTCCAGTGTCTGGTACATGTGGAAGCCCGCATCTTCGCGCAGGGTCAGGTGGCCCAGCGTGGCGATCAGCGGCGCCTCGGCGTACCCGGCCACAAGATACGCATCGACGAGCCGCGCCGCCGCGTCCACCTGCTGGTTGAGGTCGAAGCGCGAGCGCAGCTCCGCGAGCAGACCCTCCGCGCTCGCCACGTGGCCGTTCTCGCGCGCCTCGTCGGGCAGGCGCGCCGCCGGAACCATCAGAAAGCGGTCGAGATAGAGCGCCATCGCCGCATGGTAGATGCCGCGGGCCAGCTCCGGCGAAGGGTGACGTGAGAGGGCGCGGAACAGGGCGCTGCACGACGACCAGGTGTTGTGCACCGTGTCCCAATCGCCGAACTCGTTGCTGACCGGAAAGCGCGCCAGCCGCAGCGCCGCGGCGTAGGCGATCGCCTGCGCGACGGCGGCCGGCGCGGCGCCGGCCCGCAGCTCCTCGCGCACCGCTGCGACGATGGGCGCCGGCTCCTCAGCCAGCAGCGCCGTACTCAGCGCCTGCAGATCGCGCACCGGGCCGGCGCCGAACGAGGTCCAGCTATCCGGAAGCTCGTCCATCGCGGGAGCGATCAGCGCGGGCAGATCGATCGGATAGCGCCAGGCGTACTGCTCCTCGCTGCGCTGCGCCTCACACAGGCCGTGGATCAGGCTGCCGAGCGCCGCGGGCGCCTGCTCCGCCCCCGCGTGCTCCAGATACTCCGCGGCCTTGGTGATGAAGTCCAGCTCGTGGCCGTCGTCGATGAACAGGTGGTCAGTCGCGGCGGCGTAGAGCAGATCGAGCGCTGTGCCGGCGCCGGAGAGCAGCACCGTCTGCAGCGCGCGTTCGGCGCCCTCGGCGTCGCGCACGTCCACGGCGCGCCGGAACCAGGTCTTCAGCCGGGCCAGCGGCACGCGCGCGGCGGGCAGCGCGTCCACGATGAAGCGCGGCGCCTGTCCGGACGTGTCGGCGGCCATCCGTGCCAGGCCGTGCGTCAGCGCCAGCGGGCGGTCTTCTTCGTCCAGCGCCGGCAGCAGGTTGGCCACGGCGGTGAGAATGGTCATACCGGAGCCCCAGCCGCGGCCGCGATAGCGCAGGCCGAAGCCGCCGCCGAGCGCGGCGATCGCGTCCGCGGGCACGCCGGCAGCACGCAGCGCCAGTACCGCTTTTGCCAATACCAGCGTGATGCCCTGTTCCAGCCCATCGATCAGCCGGCGCTGCCAGTAGGCCGTGTCGATCGGCGCCGCGCCGACTTCGACCAGCACATCATCGCCCTCGATGCGCAACGGATAGCTGCGCACGTCGTCGGCGAACGGATCGAGTGTGCCGCCGCTGGCGAGATCGAAGCGGGCGTGGTGCCAGTGACAGGTCAGCAGGCCATCGGCAACGCTGCCCCGGCTGAGCGGAAAGCCCATGTGCGGGCAGCGGTTGTCGATCGCGTGCAGCGTCTCGCCAGTCGCGACGACGGCGAGTGTGTGCCCCCCGGCGCTGACCACGCTGCAGCCGGCGGTGCGCAACGCCGTTGCCGACCCGATCCGCGTCCAGACCTCTTCCCGTCCGTCCATGGCTCAATCCTTCGCAGCTTGACGCAGGCGCCAAAGACGCCGCACGTGCCCCGTCGTGCAGCCAGCGTGACACGCGCAGGCCGGACTGCCTAGCTGGCCAGGCGGACAGGTGTGACCAGGGGCGAGACGCTCAGTGCTCAAACAGCGCGATCCAGCAGCGCCGCAGCCGGCTACCTGTGGGCATACCCCACGAACGTGTAACCGTTCACGTTGCGCGCACCAGCGACAAAACGCATCTGCCGCTGGTGCCCGTCTTCGCCAAAGGGCTCGGCGTCAACGCCTTCTGGACGGGCGTGCTGGGCAGCGCCGCCGGCTACGGCTCGCTGGTCGGCGCCTGCCTGATCGCGACGGCCGACCGGCGCGCCTGGCGCGTGCGGCTCTATGCTGGCGGCGTCGGGCTCTCGCTGTCGGCGCTGATCGTCTTCGCCGTCGCCGCGGCCTATCCCCTGGCCCTCGCCGGACTGCTGGTCGCCGGCGTGGGCACGGCCGGCTTCTCCACGATGCAGGCCACGCTGGTGCTCTCGGTCTCCGAGGAGCGCGTGCGCGGCCGGGTGATGGGCGTGCTCAGCATGGCGATCGGCTCGCTGCCGCTGGCGATGTTTGCCCTCGGGGCGATCGCCGAAGCGGCGGGCGCGGCGCCGGCCGTCGCCAGCAGCGGCCTGCGCGGCCTCGTCGCGCTGGCGCTCTGTTGGATCGTGAGCGGGGAGATGCGCGCGATCGCGTGAGCGGCGCCCGCGGGCCGCCCGGCGCGGCCGTCAGGCTCGCGTGATAGAGTACTGGCCATGAACGAACTCCCTGCCGCCGACCGCTGCTCGCTTGATGCGTTGCTCGCTGCCGCCCGCGCGGCCTACGGCGAGGCCCGCGCCGTGGAACTGCGTCCGAACCTGGAGCGCACTGCCCACGCCTGCGCCGCGCTGCGTGGCTATCCGCTCGCGGCAGGCGTCGAGCCCGCGGCCCCCTCCCCTGCCCCTCCCCCATAGCGATGGGAGAGGGATGTCGTTTGGCTTGTCCGCATTCTGATCTCCCTCCCCTAACGCATTGGGGGAGGGGCAGGGG
>CALFMN010000206.1 GCA_937879875.1 uncultured Chloroflexota bacterium
GATTTCTGCCTGTCTCGTGGGCTCGGAGATGTGTATAAGAGACAGGTTCATTGGTCCTCCACACGGCGCGCCGCTGGCCCCCATCCCCCGGCCCCTTTCCCCAATACCAGGGGAAGGGGAGATCCTACCGCGGGGCATCGGGGCTGAAGGCGGGCGACACGGCCACCTGTGGGGGCGCACGGCGTGCGCCCTTCGCGGCGCGGCGCGATCCGCGGCATGCTCGCACTCCCGACTGCGACACGGCGCCGGGCCATCACCCGAAATGGGTATGAGGATCTTAACTTCCCGGTTCATGCTACGAACCGGCGCGGTATGGGCTGGCCGCGCGGGAGCCTGGCATGAGACGTTGGGTCTGGAGGGCGCTCGCCTCCGGCCTGCTGTCGGGCATGGCCGCGCTTCTATATCGCACCGGCGCTGCGCTGGCCAGCGGCCCTTCGACCTTTGACCCGCACTCGCCCACGGCGCGCTCGATCACCACGCTCATGTGGATCATGCTCGTCCTGGCCGCGATCGTCTTCGTGCTGATCGAGGGCGGCCTGCTCTACGCCACGTTCCATTTTCGTGCCCGCCGCGGCGCCGCCGAGCCGCGCCAGATCGAGGGCGACCGCCGTGTCGAGATCGTCTGGTTCACGATCCCCATGATCCTCGTGATCGTGTTGTTCATCCTCGCGCTGCGCTCGATGAACACGATCGCCGCCACGCCGGCCGATGCGCTGCACGTCAACGTCATCGGCCATGACTGGTGGTGGGAGTATCGCTATCCGGATGCGAAGGTCGTGACGGCGAACGAGCTGGTGGTGCCGGCGGGCCGGCCGGTGCAGCTCGATCTCTACTCGCAGGACGTGATCCATAGCTGGTGGGTGCCCGAGCTTGCCGGCAAAACCGACCTGATCCCTGGCAAACACAACACGCTCTGGTTCAAAGCGGAGAAGGAGGGCGTCTTCCTCGGCCAGTGCGCCGAGTTTTGCGGATTGCAGCACGCGGGCATGCAGTTGCGCGTGATCGCGCTGCCGGGCCAGCAGTTCGACGCCTGGCTCGCGGCGCAGGCGGCACCCGCAGCCCCACCGGCCGCCGGCGACGCGCAGGCCGGCGCCCAGATCTTCGCCGACCGTACCTGCATCTCCTGCCACGCCGTGCGCGGCACCAGCGCCAACGCACAAATCGCGCCGGACCTGACGCACTTCGGCTCGCGGCAGACGCTGGCAGCAGGGGTGCTGGACAACACGCCGGCCGACCTCACGCGCTGGCTGGCCGATCCGCAGGCGGTCAAGCCGGGCAACCAGATGCCGAACCTCAAGCTCTCGGCGCAGGAGATTCAGCAGCTCGTCGCCTATCTCGAAGGGTTGAAGTAGCCGATGGCGAGCATTGCCGGAACCCAGCCCGGCGCCGTGCCGCGCCCCGCCAGCGAGCTGGCGCTCTGGCGCTGGGCGGCGACCGTCGACCACAAGCAGATCGGCATTCTGTACCTGGTCACGACCTTCGCCTTCTTCGCGATCGGCGGCATCGAGGCGCTGCTGATGCGCATCCAGCTCGCCACGAGCAACGAGCACTTTCTCTCGCCCAGCCAGTACAACGCGCTGATGACGATGCACGGCACCACGATGATCTTTTTGTTCGTGATGCCGGCGCTGATCGGCTTCGCCAACTACTTCGTGCCGTTGCTGATCGGGGCGCGCGACATGGCCTTCCCGCGGCTGAACGCGCTCAGCTTCTGGCTGCTGCTGTTCGGCGGGCTGCTGCTCAACTTCAGTCCCTTCGCCGGCGGTGCGCCGGCGGCGGGCTGGTTCGCCTACGCGCCGCTGACCGAGCGGGCCTACTCGCCGGGCTTCGCCGTCGACTACTGGTCGCTCGGCATCCTCGTCACCGGCGCCGGCACGATCGCCAGCGCGATCAATCTGCTGGTGACGATCACGAACATGCGGGCGCCGGGCGTGAGCTGGGGGCGTCTCTCGATGTTCGTCTGGATGATCCTGGTCACGGCCGTGCTGATCTTGGCCGCGTTTCCCAGCCTGACGGCGGCGGCGTTCATGCTCGAAGCCGACCGTCGCTTCGGCGCCCATTTCTTCGATACGAACGTGAACGGCGATGCGCTGCTCTGGCAGCACATGTTCTGGTTCTTCGGCCATCCCGAGGTCTACATCATGGCGCTGCCGGCCTTCGGCATCGTCTCGGAGGTGATCCCCGTTTTCTCGCGCAAGCCGCTGTTCGGCTACAGCGTGATGGCGGCCTCCGGCGTGGCGATCGGCTTCCTCTCGATGACGGTCTGGGCGCACCATATGTTCGCCGTGGGCATGGGTACCGTGGCGAACGCCTTCTTCGGCGCCTCCAGCATGTTGATCGCGATTCCCACCGGCATCAAGATCTTTAACTGGCTCGCCACGATGTGGGGCGGCACGCTGCGGCTGACCACGGCGATGCTGTTCTCGATCGGCTTCATCGCCATGTTCTTCATCGGCGGGCTCAGCGGCGTCAGCCTGGCGCTGGTGCCGGTGGACTGGCAGGTAACGGACAGTTACTACGTCGTCGCGCACTTCCACTATGTGCTGTTCGGCGGCACGATGCTCGGCGTCTTCTCCGGCATCTACTACTGGTTTCCCAAGATCAGCGGCCGGCTGCTGGACGAACGCATCGGCCAGCTCCACTTCTGGCTGACGCTGATCGGCTTCAATCTGACCTTCTTCCCCATGCACCTGCTCGGCCTGCTGGGCATGCCGCGCCGCATCTACACCTATCCCGCCGACCGCGGCTGGGACGGCTACAACCTGATCGCGACGATCGGCGCGTTCGTGCTGGCAATCTCGGTGCTCGTCTTCATCTGGAACGTGCTGCAGAGCTGGCTGCGCGGCGAGCCTGCCGGCGACAACCCCTGGGAGGGCTGGTCGCTGGAGTGGGCGACCAGCTCGCCGCCGCCGCCGCACAACTTCGACCGCATCCCGGTGGTGCGCGGCCGGCGTCCATTGCGCGACGGCATCGTTTTTCCAGGTCGGAGGCACGCCATGAGCGCCACGCCTGCCGCCCGCGCGTCCGCGCCATCCAATGCCGCGCTCGGTACGCTGATCTTCATCTCGTCCGAGGCGACGTTCTTTCTCTTTCTGCTGATCGCCTACATCAGCTACCGCGACGCCAACGCCGGCCCCTCGGCGAAGTCGGCGCTCGACGTCGGCCGCACGGCGATCTTCTCGGTCTGCCTCTGGGCGAGCAGCGGCACGGTCTGGCTCGCCGGCCGGCGGCTGCGGCGCGGCGACGGGCGCGGCTTCCGCCTCTTCCTGGCTCTCACGATCCTGCTCGGGCTGATCTTCCTGATCGGACAGGCGCTGGAGTACCACACGCTGCTGGACGAGCACGTGACGCTGGCGCGCAACCTCTTCGGCTCGACCTTCTTTACGCTGACCGGCTTTCACGGCCTGCACGTGGCGATCGGCCTGGCATTGCTCTGCGTGCTGTTCGGCCTGAACGCGGCCGGGGTGGTTGCGTCGCCGCACAACGGCGCCCTGCGCAGCATCGAGTATTACTGGCACTTCGTGGATGCCGTCTGGATTTTCATCTTCGTCTTTGTCTACCTGTGGGCGTTGACATGAGCGACGAAGCGCAACGTCAACCGGCGCCGCTCGGAACGGCATCTGCGGGACGCGAGGCCATGCAGGCGCCCGCCGATGCGCTGCTCGATCAGCCGATCCATCTGCCGCGGCCGACGGTCTGGCCGGCCGTGCTGGCATCCGGGGTGACGCTGCTGGCCTGGGGCGTGATCACGAACGTGGCGGTGTCGATCGCCGGAATCGCGCTGTTCGTCGTGGCGGCGGTTGGCTGGGGCAGGGAGATCTTTCACGAGTATCGCGAGCGTGGCGGCGCCCATGACCGGCGAGGCGATCCGTGAGCGGGCGGCGCGGCTGGCGGCCGGCCGCGATCGGCGCGGCGTTGCTGCTCGGCGGCCTGCTGGCGGGCGGCTGTGGCTCCGAGGGCTCAACCTTGCTGCCGAGCCAGATCACCGACGGCAACACGCTGTACGCGCAGAACTGCGCCGCCTGCCACGGCGACCGCGGCCACGGCGGCATCGCCGTCTCGCTCAACGCTCCGCTCTATCAACGGCTGACCTCGGACGAGACGCTGCGCCAGGTGATCGAGCAGGGCCGGACGGGCAACCAGATGCCCGCCTACGGCAGCGCGTACGGCGGCACACTGAGCGATCAGCAGCTCGACGCGCTGGTGCGCGCGATTCGCGGCTTCGGCCCGCCGCAGGGCACGCCGCCGGCCGGCGCACCGCAACTGACGGGGCAAAACCTGCCGGCGGGGGACGCGAGCCGCGGGCAGCAGGTCTACGCCGCGAGCTGCGCCCGCTGCCACGGCCGGCAGGGCGAGGGCGGCAGCGGCGGCGCACTCAAAGCGCCGAACGCGCTGGCGCTGATCAGCGACGCGCTGCTGCGGCGGGTGATCGTCACGGGCATCGCGCAGCGCGGTATGCCGGACTACGCGCAGCTGGGCGGCGCGCCGCTGACGGACCAGCAGGTGAGCGACCTGGTGGCGCTGCTGGCCTCGTGGCGCGCCGGGGCACAGGCGACGCCGGGGCCGGGTGCGGGGCGCCTGACCCCGCCGCGCCTGAAGGCGCGTCTCCCTTCCCCACAGGGGAAGGGTTTGTCCGAGAACAACCGGTAGCTCTCGAATCACCCTTTCCTCGTAGGAAAGGGACAGGTTTCGCAAGCGAAACCAGGGATAGGTGACGCAGGAGTGAGGAGACTCAACCGATGTCGGAGCAACCGGCACAGCCCCAGCAGAGAGGCGAGAGCCGGTCCACGCTCTCACGCCGGCGCCTGTTCACGCGCGTTGCCGTTGGCGGCGGCGGCCTGGTGGCGATCGCGCTGGCCGTGCCCGTGGTCGGCTATCTGCTCGGGCCGCTGTTCGACTCGACGCCGGCAACCTGGGCGGACCTCGGCCCGGTGGACAGCTTCCGCGAGGGCGAAACCCGCGAGGCGGAGCTGTCGGATCCCTCGTCCCTGCCCTGGGCCGGCGAAACGGCGCGCACCGCCGTCTGGGTGCGGCGCGCGACGGGCAACGACTTCACGGCCTTTCAGGTGAACTGCACGCACCTCGGCTGCCCGGTAAACTGGCTGCCCGGGGCGCAGCTCTTCCTCTGTCCCTGCCACGGCGGCGTCTACAACGGCGACGGCACCGTCGCCGGCGGGCCGCCGCCGCGCAGCCTGTTCACCTACAAGACCCGCATCCGCGACGGCCGTTTGCAGGCGCTGGCGAGCGGACTGCAAACGGTGTGACGGCCGGCCGGTTCGTAGCCCGCGGTGGGGAAACGTGGTGAAACTGCTTCTGCTGACGTGGCGCTGGCTGGACGAGCGGCTGGGCTTCTCCAGCACGATCATGCCGATCGTGCGTCATCCCGTGCCCCGCAGCGTCAACTGGTGGTACGTGACGGGCAGCGCCACGTTGATGGCCTTTATCTTGCAGGTCGTCACCGGCGTGGCGCTGGCGACGAACTACGTGCCCGCGCCCAGCGGCGCCTACGACAGCCTGCATTTCATCACGAGCCAGGCCGAGTTCGGCAATATTCTGCGCGGCATGCATTTCTTCGGCGCGAGCGCGATGGTCGTACTCGTGCTGATTCACATGACACAGGTCTTCATGACCGGCTCATACAAATATCCGCGTGAGCTGAACTGGCTGAGCGGCGTGCTGCTGCTGGCGCTCACGCTGGCGATGGCGTTCACGGGGCAACTGTTGCGCTGGGATCAAAACGCCTTTTGGTCGACCGTCGTCGGCGCGGAGCAGGCGGCGCGCACACCAGTGATCGGCGGGATCCTGACGAAGCTGATGATCGCTGGCAAGACCATGGGCGGCGCGACGCTGACGCGCTTCTTCGCCATCCACGTCTTCCTGATCCCCGCGCTGATCTTTGCAGTGGTCGGCCTGCATCTCTATCTCGTGATCCGCCACGGCGTATCCGAGTGGCCGCGGGCGGGCCGTCCGGTGCACAAGGCGACCTATCTAAGCGAATACGACGAGGAGCTCAAGCACGGCGAGCCGTTCTTCCCGGACGCGGCCTGGAAAGACGTGATCGTGATGCTGCTCGTCGTCGTCGCGATCATCGCGCTGGCGGTGATCTTCGGACCGCCGCACCTGGGCAAACCCGCCGATCCGACGATCGTGCAGGCCTATCCCCGGCCGGACTGGTATTTCGTCTGGTACTTCGCCGTGCTCGCGCTCAGTCCGCCCTCGATCGAGAATCTGGTGATCCTCGGCTTTCCGCTACTGGTCTTTCTCGGGCTGGCGCTGATTCCGTTGCTCTGGCCAACGGGCGAGCGCAGCCTGCGCAGCCGGCCCTGGGCGCCGGCCGTCGTGACGGTCCCGGTGATTCTGGTGGTTGTGCTCAGCGTAGAAGGGTTCCGTGCACCCTGGTCACCAAACTTTGCGGCACTGGGCGCAAGCCCGCTGCCGGCGGCGGTTCAGAACCAACTCGACCCGGCGCGGCAGAAAGGGGCGCAGGTCTTCCAATTCCGCGGCTGTCGCGCCTGTCACGCGATCGAGGGCGCCGGCGGCCACAAAGGGCCGGATCTCGGCGCAGTTGGCGATCGTTTGACGCCCGCGCAGCTTACGACGCGCATCGCCGCGGGCGGAGGCGGTATGCCGGCCTATGCCGGCGTGCTCTCGCCCGCGGAGATGCAAGTCCTGGTGGATTTCCTGCAGGGATTGCGCTCTCCCAACCGCGAACCGGCGGGCACGCCGCTCGCGCCGTAGTCGTAGATCGGAGCGCACAATGCCCCGGCGTCGGCGTGCTGCTGTGCGAAGCTCCCGCCTATGCGCGCTTGCGTCCGCCGCCGCGCTTCGCCGTCGGGGCAGGCTTCTCCTCGATCCAGGCGCGGACTTCGTCGCGCCCGCGCATCTTGCGCACGGAGGCATTGACACCCGCCCGTTTGAAGGCGCCGCGCAGCGAGAGCACGAACTTCTGCGGATTTTCCTCCAGTTCCTCGTAGACGACCGCCTCTTCGGGGTTGTCCAGCAGGTGGCGGGTGTAGCTGTCGAAGAGGTCCATCCGTTGCCGGCGCACACCGGGCGTTTTCGGTTTACGGGTGTTCTTGGCCTCTTCCCTTGGCATCAGCCTCGTTCGCACGGCGGAACTCCTGTTGAAGAATCGCTCGCTTCATCCAGCGCACGTTGCGTGCTGCGTGCTGCGCGTTGCGCGTCGGATGAAGCCTGAACGCTTCAGTTGTACCGCATGTACGCGCATACGGTAAACCAGCGGCCCGCCGGTTGAACGCGGAAGTGCTGCATTGCCCTGCGAGTGCTCTTCCCTGGCATGTCCGCACGCACATGCTCAGGCGCGACACGGCGCACCCGCACAGCGTGCGGCAACCGATCGCCGCGGACAAAAAGAAACCCACCGGCGATTGCCGGTGGGCTCAGTATAGGCTGTGAAGTTTTCGCGTTATCGAGGTGATCCCAACCTGCCCGGCAGAAAAACCGCCCTGTATCTGCCCTGCGCGGCCTCTTTCGCCGCGAAGGACCATGCTTACACGCGCTGGCGGTCAGGTCACCCTGCGGCGACTGCCCCCGTCGGGGCAGACCTGTCCACCATCCAGACTCCGTAGCGGGAGTGGAGACGTACTCGCATACGGATCCTCCTACTGCCCTGTGGTAACCGCCTGGTGGGGCGGCTGTATCTCCACTATAGCCCGCCGCTCGCGCACCGCAACCTACCACAGCCGCGCACAGCCGCTGGCAGCGCCGTAGAGAAGCGGAGAACGCGCAATACCGCTCGCATACGCACACGCACTCTCGCGTTGATTTGTACGAACCTATGCGTTGCTTGCGCCTAAGCAGTTCCAGCCGAGGCGACGGCGCCTTCAAGCGCCTTCACCACGGCCTCGGCGTCCGCTTCCGGCGGGCAGCGGCACGCTGCGCCGATGTGGATCGCCACGTGGCCGCGCCACGGCAAGCGACGGCCTTCGCCGACGCCGCGGCGCAGAACCTCGACGCGCAGCGGCACGATCGGCACTGCCGCGGCCGCGGCCAGCACGCCGATGCCGTGGCGGAAAGGCTGCATCGGGCCGCCGACCGTGAGCCGGCCTTCAGGATAGAGCAGCACCGACCAGCCCTTGTCGAGCAGCCAGCGGCAGTAGTCGACGCTGCGCTGCGTGCCGCCGCCGCGGGCCACGGGAAAGGCGTTGCCCAGCAGTGCGGCGAGCATCCCCTTGCCGCGGCGTTTGAAGATCGTATCGGCCGCCGCCGCAATCGCCAGGCGACGGCGGCGCGCGGGCGGCAGCGCCGCCAGGATCAGCGCGTTGTCAAGGTGACTGCAGTGGTTGGCGACGATCACGCAGGCGCCGAGCCCAACGAAGTGCTCGGCGCCGCTGACATCGAGACGATACAGCAGCCGCAGCGGCGGAAAGACCGCCAGGCGCAGCACCGCGCCGCGCAGGCGGCAGACCGGCCACCACAGCGGCCAGCGCAGATGGCGAGGCCGTGGCGGCGCGGCGGAAGCCGGCGGCTCTACGCCAGCTTCCCGTGGCACTTCTTGTACTTCATGCCGCTGCCGCAGTAGCAGGGATCGTTGCGGCCCGGCAGCTTTGTGGCCACCAGCGCCGGCGCCGGTTTGCCGGCGGCGCCGTTGCGCGACCCATTGCCATTGGCGGCGCCGTTGGCGACGGGCGCGTCGCGGTTCTCGCGCAGGCGTGGTGCGGGGCGGGCCGCGGCGGCAGCCGGGGCGCCGGGAACGGGCGCGGCCTCAGCGGGCGCGGGCAACGCGCCGTTGGCGGCCAGCGCTTGCGGCTCGCCCGCGGCCGGCGGCGGCGGACCCTGCCGGAAGGTGATCTGCTGGTGGAAGATGTTGCGAGCAACCAAATTGCGGATGTTGCCCTTGAGCTGCTCGAACATGTCGTGGCCTTCCCGCTTGTACATGACCAGCGGGTCGTTCTGGCCGTAGGCCTGCAGGCCGATGCCCTCGCGCATCTCCTCCATCGCGGTGAGATGCTCCACCCAGAGCACGTCGATCGTCTGCAGCAGCACCTGGCGCTCGACAAAGGCGAACGGCTCGTCGCCGAACGGCGCGACGCCCTTCGCCGGCTCGAACTCGGCGATCTTGTGCTCGTAGGCCGCGCGCCCGTGTTCGAGCACGCGTTCGCGCATCTCCTCCGGCGTCATCTCCAGCAGCGTCGTTTCGTTCAGCTCCGGCGGCAGCGCCACGATCGCCGCCAACTGCGCCATCAGGCTGGCCAGATCCCACTCGTCCTGCGGCCGGCCCTCGACGTGCGCGTTGACAATCGCGGCCAGCTCTTCCTCGACCATCTGCTGCACATTGGCGCGCATATCGCCGCCTTCGAGGATCTTCTGCCGCTCTTCGTAGATGACTTTGCGGTGCATATTCATCACGTCGTCGTACTCGACGACGTGCTTGCGGATGTCGAAGTTGTAGCCCTCGACCTTCTGCTGGGCGGTAGAGATCGCTTTTGTGACCCACGAGTGCTCGATCGGCGTCTCGTCGTCCATGCCGAGCTTGGTCATCATGCCCGGCAGCCATTCCGGCGCAAAACGGCGCATCACGTCGTCTTCGAACGAGACGTAGAAGCGCGAGCTGCCGGGGTCGCCCTGGCGGCCGGCGCGGCCGCGCAACTGGTTGTCGATGCGGCGCGACTCGTGCCGCTCGGTGCCGATGATGTGCAGGCCGCCCAGCCCCACGACCTGCTCGTGCTCGGCCTGCCATTCCTGCGGGTCGCGGTCCTCCGGCTCGCCGCCGAGGATGATGTCGGTGCCGCGGCCGGCCATGTTGGTGGCGATCGTCACGCCGCGGAACCGGCCCGCCTGCGCCACGATCGCCGCCTCGCGCTCGTGCTGCTTGGCGTTCAGCACTTCGAGCTTGACGCCGCGCCGGCGCAACAGCTCGGCAAGATACTCGGACTTCTCGATCGAGACGGTGCCGACGAGCACGGGCTGACCCGCCGCGTGCCGCTCGATCACGTCCTCGACCACGGCGTTGAACTTGCCCTCTTCCGTGCGGTAGACGAGGTCGCCGGCGTCTTCGCGCACCATCGGCTGGTTGGTGGGAATCGCCACGACTTCGAGCTTGTAGATCTTGTCAAACTCTTCGGCTTCGGTCAGCGCCGTGCCGGTCATGCCGGCGAGCTTTTCATAGAGGCGGAAGTAGTTCTGCAGCGTGATCGTGGCGTAGGTCACGCTCTCGTTCTGGATCTTGACCCGCTCTTTTGCCTCGACCGCCTGGTGCAGGCCGTCGGACCAGCGCCGGCCGTACATGAGGCGCCCGGTGAAGTCGTCGACGATCACGATCTCGCCGTCTTTGACCACGTAATCGCGGTCCTTCTGGAAGATGATCTGCGCTTTGAGCGCCGCGTCCAAAAAGCGGGTGAGCTTGTAGTTTTCGGCAGAGTAGATATTGTCGATGCCGAGGCCGTGCTCGACCTTCTCCACACCCTCATCCGTGAGCGTGACGACCTTCTGCTTCTCGTCGACCTCGTAGTCTTCCTCGTGGCGCAGCGTGGGCACGATGCGGGCGAAGGCCTGGTAGATGCCGACGTTCTCTTCGGCCGGGCCGCTGATGATCAGCGGTGTGCGCGCCTCGTCGATCAGGATGCTGTCGACCTCGTCGACGATGGCGTAGGCCAGCTCGCGCTGCACGCAGTCGTCGAGGCTGCGGGACATATTGTCGCGCAGGTAGTCGAAGCCGAACTCGTGATTGGTGCCGTAGAGCACGTCGGCTCGGTAGGCGTCGCGGCGCTGGCAGGGCACCAGATACTCGGCGTTGGGCACGTCCGAAACCTTCTCCTGCGCGACGAGGAAGGCGGACTCGTGCTGCAAGACCCCCACCACGAGGCCGAGCCGGGTGAAGATCTGCCCCGGCCCCATGTACTGCGGGCCGCGCTTGGCCAGGTAGTCGTTGACGGTGACGAGGTGGGCGCCGCGGCCGGCGAGGGCGTTGAGGTACAGCGGCAGCGAAGCGACGAGCGTCTTGCCCTCGCCCGTCTTCATCTCGGCGACTTTGCCCTGATGCAGCACGATGCCGCCCACGAGTTGCACATCGAAGTGGCGGCGTCCGGTCCAGCGGCGCGATGCCTCGCGCACCACGGCGAAGGCTTCGGGCAGCAGATCGTCGAGCGTTTCGCCCTCTTCCAGCCGCGCCCGGAACTCGTCCGTCCTGGCCCGCAGCTCGTCGTCCTCAAGCGCCATGATCTCGGGCTCGAGCTCGTTGATCTCATCGACGATCGGCTGGAGCCGCTTCAGTTCCTTCTCGTTGGGATCGCCGATCAGTTTGTTCAGCCACTTCATCGGGTCCATCCTGGTTCGCGGCCCGGCGGCAGCTCCTGCCGGCAGGCCGCTGTGACGACGAAGACAAATGACGCTGCGGCTCACCCGTTTCGGCAGCGCGGCCCCTGAGTGGGCCACAGCGAAACGAGCGCCGTGCCGCGCGTCACAATAAGGATACACCAGCAGGGCGGGCGGCGGGCGATGGCGAGCGCCCGCGGCACCTAACCCTGCTTTGCCTGACGGCAAAGCGGTCCCTTCCCGAGGCGGGAAAGGGACTTCTGGAGCACTCCAGACACCATGCGACGGCGGCGGGGCTGGGGTGTCCTTGCGGGAATCGCGGCAGGTTCCTCTCCCCTCCGATCGGTGTCCTCGAACCCAACCCTTCCAGTTTCGGGAAGGGACAGACGCCGAAGGCGTCAGGGTTAGGTGCCGCGGGTGCCCGATGGTGCCGGGAACGCTTGCGCTGCTCGCTGAGGTTGCGCCGCGCCGCTCACGGCCCCGGCGAATACGGCTTGAACAGGTCGCCGACGGATTGGCCGGTGTGGATGTTGTGAATGGCGCGGGCCAAAAGCGGCGCCAGTGAGAGCACCTTGATCTTCTCGCAGTGCTTCTCGTCCGGCAGCGGCAGCGTGTCCGTAATCACCAGCTCCTTGAGCGGGCTGGACTGGATGCGCTCGACCGCGTTCCCCGAAAGCACGCCGTGCGTGGCGCCGGCGTAGATCGCGCGGGCGCCGCGCTCGTGCAGGGCGCAGACGGCCTGGATCATCGTGCCGCCCGTGGTCACCTCGTCGTCGATGATAATCGCCGTGCGGTCCTTCACCTCGCCGATCACGGTCATCACTTCGGCGCTGTCGTCATTGCTGACGCGGCGCTTCTCCATCACGGCCAGCGGCACATCGAGCCGCGCGGCGACGTTGCGGGCGCGCTTGGAGGCGCCGAGATCGGTGGCAACCACCACCGGGTCGGGCAGGTGCAGCTGCTCGTAGTAGTCGACCAGCGTGTAGAGCCCGGTCAACTCGTCCACCGGCACGTTGAAGAAGCCCTGAATCTGGCCGGCGTGCAGGTCGACGGTGAGCAGCCGGTCCATGCCGGCAACCTCGAGGAAGTTGGCAACGAGCCGCGCCGTGATCGGCACACGCGGCTGGTCCTTCTTGTCGCTGCGGCCGTAGGCGTAGAAGGGCATGACGACGGTGATGCGGCCGGCCGACGCCCGTTTGAAGGCGTCGATCATGATGAACAGCTCCATCAGCCGGTCGTTGACCGGTGCCGCCGCCGGCTGGATCAGGAACACGTCGCGCTCGCGCACGTTCTCCTGGATCTGGACAAAGATATTCTCGTTGCTGAACTGGTAGACGGCCACGCGGCCCAGCGGCCGGCCCAGGTGGTCGCAGATCGCCTCGGCGAGCGCCGGATGGGCGTTGCCCGAGAAGATGCTGAGCTCCTGGTACACCGCGGCCCCCTTCGCATCGCTGGCGGGCGGCGCTGGCGCGCGGTCCCGGCCGCCCGTTCGTTCCGGCGCAGTCCAGTGTCGCCCATGCTCCGGTTAGGGGCCATAGGCCGCAAGGCTCCGGCCTGTGCCGGCTGCCGAGCGGCACTGCCGCGTGGGCGCCGTTCGTTGACGCACTTCATGCGGCGTCCGTACCATCGATCGTAGATGAGGACGCCCGCCGACGGCGCCTGCCGGGGCGGACATTCAGGCACAGGGTACGGTCAAAGGACGCGGTCATATGAGCAAGCTGGCAGACGCGATTAAACGTACGACACGCGCCGAGGCGCCGCCGATCGGCTTTGCCCCCGCGCAGACAAAAACCCGCGCCACGATGCTGCTGGCGGCGCTCGTCGCAGCCAACGCGGCCGCGCCGGAAGCAGCCGACGTGGTGCTGGTGCAGGGAGCAGCCAAAGCGCCCGCGGCGAACGGCGCGAAGCAACAGCCGTTGCGTGGCGCCTGGCTCGACGGCGCAGCCGATGCCGTGCAGGCGCGCGAAGGCGGCTTCGACTTCGTTGTGTTCAACGGCGACGAGGCTCCCGCCTCGGTCCTGCTGGAAGAAGACGCCGGCCTGGTGATGCAGGCGCCGGACGAGCTGCCGGACAGCCTCTTGCAGGCGCTGCAGTGGCTGCCGCTCGACGCGCTGCTGGTGCGCTGGGAAGGCGTGCTCACCGTGCGCCGCCAGTTGGAGTTGCAGCGTGTCTCCGGCTTCTCGCGCAAGCCGCTGTTTCTTTTCCTGGCAAACGAACCGGCCGGACGCGAGCTGGAGTCGCTGCGCGAGGCCGGCGTTGTCGGCATCGTCGTCGACCTGACGCAGACGGGCGGGGATAAACGCCTTGCCGCGCTGCGTACGGCGATCGACGGCCTGCGCCCCCGGCCGAAACGCTCGCGCAACGAGTCCGGCCTCGTCTCCGTCTCGAGCGCGATGCTGACGATGGCCGAGCCGATGCACCCCGATGAGGACGATGACGACGACGAGTGAGGGTGAGTGGTGAGTAGAGAGTAGTGGATGTGCCTTGCAGGCAGGCCTGACTTTCATGGTCGCTCGATGGGCTGCCGCTCACCATTCACCACTCTCCACTCACCCGCGTGTCCACCTTGACGTGCGCGGAAGGGGCGACTAGGCTGGCCGCACCCGGCGCACCGGCGAGCACTTCCCTTCATACCCTTTCATACCCTTTCAAGGATGGCGCGTGACTGCTACCCGTGAGGACGCCTACCTGCAGATCGGCGAGGTGGCCGAGCGCCTCGGCGTGACGCATCGCACGCTGCGCTTCTACGAAGAGAAGGGGCTGCTGAAGCCGCCGACCCGCATGGAGGGCGGCTTCCGCCTCTACTCCGAGGACGATGTGCGCCGGGTCGAGCGGATCAAGCAACTGCAGCGGCTGCTGAACGTCTCCCTGGCCGAGATCAAGGAGATGGTGGAGGCGGAGGAGCTGAAGAGCCAGATTCGCGCCGAGTACCGCCGCGACGCCGACGTGGCCGAGCGCCGCGAGAAGCTGCAGCGCGCCCTCGCCGAGACCGAAAAGCAGTACGCGCTGATCTGCCAGAAGGTCGAGCAGCTAAGCGCCATGCAGGACGAGTACGCGCAGAAGATCGCCAAATACCACGGCTGGCTGGCGCAGCTTGGGAGTGCGGACGAGGCGACGGGGGAACGCGTCCCGTAGCCCATTCGCGCTGTCACCATCTCTCATCGGCAGCTTCGCGGCTTGAAACGTTGTCATTCCTTCCCCCGCGTCCCCTGCCGAGCCCGGCTGAGGAGCGCCATGGAATCCACCGCGCTCGTCTCTGTATCGATGTCGAGACGATTGTGTCCGTTGAAGGTGTCTTCCTGTTTCGCCCAGAACTGCGGAGCTACTTCGACTACCGCACCTTTCTCGACATCCCATTCGATGAAGTCCTTCGACGCGCTCGCCTGCGGGACGTCCCGCTGCACGGCGAAAGTATCCTGAAGCGCTACCGAGAAAAATACATTCCGGCACAGCGACGCTACCTGGCGTTCTGGCCTCCAGGGCAGACCGCAGACCTCATCGTCGATAACCAGCATCCGCAGCAACCCCGGCTGCACCAGATCGCGTAGCCCTTCGTCCCGCTGCCGACACGCGCGCAACGCCTGTTTCCTGTTTCCTGTTTCCTGTTTCCTATGAGAGCGGGCAGCGGCCGCAACCGCCCTGCGTACACCAGTCACGCGTCAGTGCCAGGGCGCCTTGCGCCGCCGCAACGCCGCGCACCAATGAGCGGCCGTTTGCGCCACGCAGCGCTGCCTTCAGCGGGCGTGTGATGCCATAGACGGCCGGGGCAGGCGCCGCCGCATACGCCGCGTCTACCGCGGCCGTCAGTGCAGTATCGGCGCTGTAAACTGCCAGCAGCCACGGCAGCACGGCGTTCACCGCGAGCTCGGCCGCGCGGTCCTGGCCGATGCTGCCTCCGGCCCGCAGCGCGCCGATCAGTGCCTTCGGCCCGGCGGTCAGAAGTGCCAGCCACTGCGGCAGCGTTGCGTCCAGCGGCGGGCCGGGCCGCAGCACCAGGGCGGCGAGACCGGACAGCCGCTCGCGTGGGGAGCAGCCTGGCCGCTCGAAGCCGCCGGCGAAGACGAGATCCGGCACGCCCGGTGCTCCTGCCGCCTGCCACGCTGCCAGCCGGCGAGCATCGGCAGCGTCCGCGGTGGCTGCCCAGAGCGCAAGCTGCGCGTCAAGCAGTCCAGCGGCGCCGAGCAGCAGTCCTTCCAGCGCGAGCGCGGGCTCGCCGGCACGCCCGGCAACCGCTCGCAGCTCGTGCAGCGGCAACGCGCGGGCAAGCTGCTCGAACGGCGCCGCGTTGCGCGTCAGTCCCAGCGCCCGTGCCAGCGCGACGTAGAGCGCCTCGTCCGGACCGAGTTCCTCGACCAGTACAGCCAGCCGAGCCGCATGATCGCGCAGGCGCCGTTGGCCGGCCTCATGCAGGACGGCTCGCACGCTTTCCGCGCCGAGGCGAGCCTGCGACGAGTGGCAGGGCTCGTGATACGGCTCCGGCGGCGCCAGCGCGAGGCGAATCTCGCCGGCGCGACGCCGCACCCACTGCCCGAGGGCGATGGTCGGCACGGTGCGGCCGTCGAGCAGTTGCGTCGGGCCGCCGTCGTCCTCGAAGACGATATGCAGCGCCAGCCGCAGGTAGGCACGATCCTCGTGATGCCCGTGGCGGCGGAAGTCTGACGAGCGCACGTGCAGCTCAATATCGCCGCGCAGATTAGCGCTTTCCATATCCTCCCCCTCTCCATCCGAGATCGCGCTCCGCGCGATGGGAAAGCCGTGGAGAGGGGGCCGGGGGGTGAGGCGAATCACCGCGTCGCGGAAATCGGGGCCGGGGCCAAGTCCGCGCCGGCCGCGGTAGATCACTTCGACCTCGGCGCCGTCGGCGGTGACCAGTGCCTCGGGCGGCAGCCGCTGGTCGAGCCAGAGCCGGGACAGCTCACGTTCGCGCAGGGCGCCGCGCGGGCGCCGCGCAGCCGCGGAGGATGCGCTTGCAGCGGCAGTCATCGCCACGCTCCCGCCGGCGAGGGTGGAGTTGGGCCGGCTTGCATCGCGCCGCTCACGGCGCAGACTCGCGCTGCTGTTCATGCTCAGCGGACGCCTCGCCCGCTGCCTGCCCACCCGCGGGCTGCCCACCGCCGCTCGCCCCGTACGCGAAGCCGGCCCGCTCGGCCACGATGCCGAGCAGGCGGCGGGCGGCGCCACGCGGACGGTACATGCCGGTCTCCCATTCGGAAACGGTCTGCTGACGTACGCCAAGCTCATCCGCCAGCCCGCGCTGCGTCAGGCGCAGGTGGCGGCGCAGGGCGCGGAGGTCGTCTGCTGGCCATTCCGGCTGCTTGCCGCCGGGTCGGTACGGCAGTCGTGGCTCGGACATGCGCTGACTCTACACGGTTCCGTGTACGATGTCCATTTTCGCCGTACGCCGCGGCGCGCTGCAGCCGCGTGCAACGGTCGCGGCCGGCGAAATTTCTCGGCGGCCGCCGGCAAGGGCTTGCCTCTCCGGCGCGCGTTGCGTAGGATTTGGCTGTTAGCACTCTAGCAGTGCGAGTGCTAAGCTATGCTGCGGCATGAACGAGCGCAACATCTGAGGCAGGAGGGTTTCACTCGTGGCATTGAACATCGTTCCCCTGGCGGACCGGCTCGTGGTGAAGAACATTCAGGCGGAAGAGACGCTGGCGAGCGGCCTCGTCATCCCCGATACGGCGAAAGAGAAGCCGCAGCAGGGCGAGGTGATCGCCGTCGGCCCCGGCCGGCTGGACGACGACGGCAAGCGCGTGCCGATGGATGTCTCGGTTGGCGACCGCATCCTCTACGCCAAGTACTCGGGCAACGACATCAAGCTCGAACAAGAGGACTATCTCGTGCTCTCGGAGAAGGACGTCCTCGCCAAGATCGTGACTGCCTGATCCTGCCCGGCAAGCCCCGCCTCGCTCCCGCAGAGACGCCGCTCCGCCGGCGTCTCTGTCCGCGATGCGACCGGCGGTGTCGCCGTCTTCAACCAACCCGCGGCCCGGCGGAGCAGCTCCGTCGCCGGCCGGTCCATAGTAACCGAGAAACCGAGGAAGCAGTCATGGCCAAGCAATTGCTGTTCGACGAGGACGCGCGCCGTGCCCTGAAAAACGGCGTGGACGCCCTCGCCGACGCCGTCAAGATCACGCTCGGCCCCCGCGGCCGCAACGTCGTGCTCGACAAGAAGTTCGGCGCGCCGACGATCACCAACGACGGCGTGACGATCGCCAAAGAGATCGACCTGCAGAACCCGTTCGAGAACATGGGCGCCCAGCTCGCCAAAGAGGTCGCCACCAAGACCAACGACATCGCCGGCGACGGCACCACCACGGCGACCGTGCTGGCGCAGGCGATCGTGCGCGAGGGCATGCGCAACGTTGCCGCCGGCGCCAATCCGATGATCCTGCGCCGCGGCATCGACCAGGGCGTGCGCGCCGTGGTAGCAGCGATCCGCGATCAGGCCCGGCCGGTCAACGGCAAGGAGCAGATCGCCCAGGTCGCGGGCATTTCGGCAGCCGACCCGGAGATCGGCGAGCTGATCGCCGAGGTGATGGAGAAAGTCGGCAAGGACGGCGTGATCACCGTCGAGGAGTCGCGCGGCCTCAAGTACGAGACCGAATACGTCGAGGGCCTGCAGCTCGACCGCGGCTACGTCTCGCCCTACTTCGTCACCGACACCACGCGTATGGAGGCCGTGATCGACGATCCGTACATCCTGATCACGGACAAGAAGCTGTCGTCCGTGCAGGACATTCTCGGGCCGCTGGAGAAGATCCTGCAGGTCTCGAAAGAGATCGTGATCATCGCCGACGACTGCGACGGCGAGGCGCTGGCCACGCTGGTCGTGAACAAGCTGCGCGGCACGGTCAACATTCTGATCGTCAAGGCGCCCGGCTTCGGCGACCGGCGCAAGGCGATGCTCGAAGATATCGCCATTCTCACCGGCGGCACGTTCATTACCGAAGAGATCGGCCGCAAGCTGGACCAGGTACAGGTCGAGGACTTCGGCCGCGCCCGCCGTGTCGTTGCGAGCAAAGACGACACGACGATCATCGAGGGCCACGGCTCCGATGAGGCGATTCAGGACCGCATCAAGCAGATCAAGGCACAGGTGGACGACACGGCCTCCGAGTTCGACCGCGAGAAGCTGCAGGAGCGGCTGGCGAAGCTGGCCGGCGGCGTGGCCGTGATCAAAGTCGGCGCCGCGACAGAGGTCGAGCTCAAAGAGAAGAAGGCCCGCGTCGAGGATGCGCTCTCGGCCACGCGCGCGGCCGTGGAAGAGGGCATCGTGCCCGGCGGCGGCGTGGCCTACGTCCGCGCACAGTCGGCGCTCGACGCCGTCGAGGGCGAGCTGAAGGGCGATGAGAAGACCGGCGCGGCGATGCTGCGCAAGGCGCTGGACGAGCCGCTGCGGCTGATCGCGATCAACAGCGGCAAAGAGGGCCAGGTCGTCGTCAGCAATGTGCGCAAGAACGGCAAGGGCGCCTACGGCTACGACGCGCTGCTGGACGACTACGGCGACCTGTACGAGAAGGGCATCGTCGACCCGGCCAAAGTCACGCGCTCGGCATTGGAGAACGCGGCCTCGATCGCCAGCCTCGTGCTGACCACCGAGTCGCTGGTGACGGACATCCCCGAGCCGCCCGCGCCGGCCGCGCCTCCGCCGCCGGACTATTAAACCAGGGCCTTGCCCTCTGCCCCCTCTCCAGCTTCTGGAGAGGGGGTTTTGCTTTGCGTGACCAGTTCAGGGTGTGACGCGCCGGCCCGTTTCGCTGGCAATACGGACGGTTTTAGGAAACGAAATTGGCCGAGCCCCACACGCGCCGGTCGATCCGCTTGCCTTCGCACGATTACGCCGGCAGCGGCGCCTACTTTGTCACCCTCTGCACCCGTGATCGGCTGCTGCTGTTCGGGGAGGTGCTCGACGCCGAGATGCGGCTCACCGCGCTCGGCGAATCGATTGCTACGTGCTGGCAATGGCTGGCAGAGCAGTACGAATACATTTCTCTCGATGCTTTCGTGGTGATGCCTGATCACCTGCATGGCATTGTTTTGATTGCGGATCCTGCGGTCGAGGCCGAACGCGACGCTATGGCTCGCGACTGCGCCGCGACGGGCGGTTCACGAACCGCCCCTACCAGACGCATAGGACCACCCACTCCTCGGAAAGTGCTCGGACGCCTGATTGGGCCGTTCAAGACCGTATCCACGAAACGGGTGAACGAGCTGCGCGGCGAGCCCGGGCTGATGCTGTGGCAGCGGAACTACTATGAGCACATCATCCGCAGCGAGCGGGCGCTGAACCGCATCCGTCAGTACATCATCGACAACCCGGCGCGCTGGCACGACGATCCCGAGGATCGCAAACTCTTCCAAGAGTTCGGTATCACGTCAACTGCCCGGTAGGGGTCGTTCGTGAACGACCTGTCGCCGCGCAGCGGCGAGCAGCAGCGCGCCGGTCAGGTCATAGGGCTAGTACCGCGTGGCGGAAGTACATCGTGAGTTCAGGCGACCAGCGGCTTGCC
>CALFMN010000207.1 GCA_937879875.1 uncultured Chloroflexota bacterium
CGACAAGCTGGAAGAGCTGTTCGCCTTCCGCGAGATCCTTGAGCCGGTGGCGGCCCAGGTCCACCAGCGTGGCGCCCGCTGGCAACGCGTTCCGGCTGAGCCTGGCCGTCGCCTCGGAGAGCAGCACCTGGCCGCCGTGGCCGGCAGCGCGGATACGGGCGCAGCGGTTGACGGCGCTGCCGTAGTAGTCGCCCTCACGCAGATCTGCCTCACCGGTGTGCAGCCCCATCCGCACCCGCAGCGGGCCAACCTCGCCCCACGCTTCGGTTGCGAGCGCACGCTGCCCGGCGAGCGCGGCCGCCACGGCATCGCTCGCACGCACGAACACGGCAAACAGCGAGTCACCCTCGCCGCGCGGCCGTACAACTACGCCGTCATGCTGCCCGAAGACCGCGGTCAGCAGCGCGTCGTGGCGAGCCATGACCAGCCGCATCGCCTGGGGATGGTCTTCCCACAAGCGGGTGCTGCCTTCCACGTCGGTGAAGAGGAAGGTCAACGTACCGGCCGGCAGGGGTGGGCCAGACCATGTGCTCATCGCCGCCAGCATAGCGGCTTACGCGGCCCCGTGCCGACGCCCGACCGCGAGCATACCGTGCTGCCGCGTCAGTCGAGGGCGTCGCCTCGCGCGAACGAGATGAACCGAGACTGCGATTTGCCGGTCACGGCGTCTGAGAGCCATCCAGGCTCGCCTCCAGCGCCGCCTTGATGCGCAGCAGCACCGCCTCGCGCTGCTTGCGGAAGCCGCCGCCCACCATCACCCGATCCAGCAGCTTGCCGAAGAAGCCGCCGGGCAGGCGCAGATCGGCGCGGTAGCGCACCAGCGTGCCTGAAGCCGTCGGGCTCAGCCGCCACTCCTCGTGAAAGCGGGCGCCGCTGCCGAAGGCGAAGCCCAGCGCCAGGAGGACAGGCGGCTCGTAGGCCGTGATCGAGCCCTCAAAGCCCTCGTCGCTGCCCGTCAGCGAGGCCCAGCCGCTGAACGCCGCGCCGGCCTCCGGCACAAACTCCGGTGCTGTGATCTCACCAACCGTCGGGTCCAGTGCCGGGCGGTGCGGTACGTCGGCCAGCGCGGCAAAGGCGGCGTCTGGAGGCAGGGCGAAGACGGCCTGCGCGTTCACGGTGGCCATCGCTCAGGTGCCTCGCTGCGACAGAGGAGAATGGCTCACGGGTGCATTTCTACCGGCGACGACTTTTTTGACGAGGTGTCAAAGCTGAGCAGGGCCGCGATCAGGCCGGTGAGAAAGACGCCGTCGAACACACCGGCGCCGCCGATGCTGAGCACGCCGGAGCCAAGCTCCGACATCCGCCCCAGGTTGCTGAGGTCTGCGCCGATCAGGATGCCGATCGAGCCGGCGATGTAGGCCACCGGCGCCGCCCGCCGGCCGCCCGTCAGCACCAGCGCCGCGACAGCGGCCACGATCGGCCCCAGCAGCAGCGGCATCTCGATACCCCGGCCGGCGACGATCTGGGCCGAGATGTGCGCAACGACGGCCACGATCGCGGTGGCGATCAGCGTACGCAGCAACGGCGTTTTCGGCAGCAGCCAGAGACTGAGCAGAATCGGGATGACCGCGCCGCCGACGTTGACCGCGATGATCTGGTTATTCGTGACGTGTGGATGCACGTAGTAGATATGCTCTCTGATGCGAAAGAAACCGCCAGGCTGAAACTCCGGGTGGCTTGCCCAGACGGGAATATTGATCAGGCTGCCGATCGCGGAGGCGGCAAAGATCAGGAACGTGGCCCAGGGCGAGATGCCCAGGTGCTCGAATGAGATCGTCAGCAGGTCGAAGGCGACGACGATCAGCAGGATGCCGAGACCGATGGCGATCAGGGCGATGACGAACGGCGCATGCATGACGTTAGTATACGGTCCTGAGGCCGTGCTCCGGCTACACTCTGCCGCGCGGCAGTGCGGCCGCTGAGGCGCCGAGACGAGGCAGCCGATGCTCGCACTGCAGATCGACGGCGGCCTGCGCATCCAGCCTCGCTACCCCGAACCCGAGGCGCAGCCCGGCGAGGCGCTGGTGCGCGTGCGGCTTGCCGGCATCTGCGACACCGATCTGCAACTCGTGCGCGGCTACATGGGCTTTCGCGGCGTGCCGGGACACGAATTCGTGGGCGAGGTCATTTCGGCTGCCGCAGCGGCACTGCGCGGCGCCCGCGTCGTCGGCGAGATCAACATCGGCTGCGGCGCCTGCGAAGCCTGTACTGCCGGCTGGCAGCGGCACTGCCCGAACCGCAGCGTGCTCGGTATCCTCGGCCGCGACGGCGCCCACGCCGAGTTCTTGAGCCTGCCGGTCGAAAATCTGCACCGCGTGCCCGCCGGCCTGAGCGACGAGCTGGCGGTGCTCACCGAACCGCTCGCGGCGGCGTACGAGGTTCTGGAGCAACGGCCGCCCCGGGCCGGCGAGCGCTGGCTCGTGCTCGGCGATGGCAAGCTCGGACTGCTGGTTGCCGCCGTGCTGCACAGCGAGGGCGCCGATCCGCTGCTCGCCGGCCACCATGAGCGCAAGCTCGCCATCGCCGCCGGCTGGGGCATCCGCACCGTTCTCGCGGATGCACTGCACGAGCGCGACTGGGATGTGGTCGTCGAAGCAACAGGCGCCACGGACGGTGTCGCGCGCGCCGTCACGCTGGTGCGTCCGCGCGGCACAATCGTGCTGAAGACAACCGTGGCTGAGCCGCCGCGCACGCCGCTCGCGCCGATCGTCGTGGACGAGATCACGGTGATCGGCTCGCGCTGCGGTCCCTTTCCGCGGGCTCTGGCCGGCTTCGCCCGCCTCGAAGCGGCCGGCGTGCGCCTTTCCGCGCTGCTGCAGACGACCTATGCCTTGCGCGACGGCGTGGCAGCCTACAAGCGCGCGGGCACGCGCGACACGCTGAAGATCCTGCTGGCCCCGTAGCGTCACGAGCCGCATCCCTCGATCTTTGTCACAACAGGGCTTGCAATAGCTGTCGGTATGTCTTACTGTCTGACAGAGATTGGGCCGCACTGAGTGCGACCGAACAGGATAGTGCGATCGGTCAGGGAGGGCGCGATGGTTGGCGAATTGACCCGCGAACGCGGCGCTGCAGCGCAGAACCCGGCGGACGAACTGGTTCACTACGAGGTCGAACGCGGCGTCGCCACGCTCAGCCTCGACGCCCCGCCCGCCAACACCTACACCTACGAAATGATGCAGCAGCTCGACACCGCGATCCTGCGGGGGCGCATGGACCCCGCCGTGCACGTGCTGCTCTTGCGCGGCGCGGGCGACAAGTTCTTCTCCGCCGGCGCCGACATCGAAATGCTCGACCGCGTCGACCCGAACTTCAAGTACTACTTCTGCCTGCACGCCAACGAGACACTGCTGCGCCTGGAACAGACGTCCAAGCTCGTGATCGCCGCCATGAACGGCCACACCGTCGGCGGCGGTCTCGAGATCGCGATGGCCTGCGATCTGCGCCTAGCCAAGCGCGACGCCGGCCGCCTGGGCCTGCCCGAAGTCTCGCTGGGCGTGCTGCCCGGCACCGGCGGCACGCAGCGGCTCACGCGGCTGGTGGGCAAGGCGAAGGCGCTGGAGATGATGGCGCTGGGCCGGCTCTACTCCTTTGAGGAAGGCGAACAGCTCGGCCTCGTCACCGAGGTGCTGGACCCCGACACCTACTGGGACGATGTTTACGCCTATGCCACGCAGTTCGTGCCGCCTGGTAAGGCTTCGCGCGCCGTCGGCAGCATCAAGCGCGCCGTGCAGACGGGCGGCGAGATTCCGCTCGCCGAGGCGCTGGCGCTCGAACGCGAGCTGCAGCAGCGCCTCTTTACCAGCGACGACGCAAAGAAGGGTATCCGCGCCTATCTGGACAAGGACATGGCGCAGTTCAGCGGCAGCTAGACGCGGCGGGCGTCGCTGCTCAGCCCTTATTCCCGCACCTCGCTTCCGTTCGCGCTTGCCGCTGGAGGAGACGTCATGGGCCGGGTTGCCACCTTCGACGATTGGACCGAGCTGTTCCGCCAGTGGCGGCGCGATGTCGGTGTGGACGACATCCACGGCGAGTACGAGTTCCAGGCGCTGTACGGCGAGCTCGAGTCGGACGAGATCCAGTTCGGCCACTACGCCGGCCAGCCCAAATGGCAGCGGTTGCGCGACGTGCCGGACCAGCGCATCCGCGACGCGCTGCTCAACTACATCGTCTTTCAAGGCGACACCGAGTTCGCCTCGGTCGAGCAGCAGCGCAACCTCTTCGCCACCGCGCCCACGGAATGGGACCGCGCCGCGCTGGCCCGCATCATGACCGAGGAGATGCGCCACGGCTGGCAGATGAGCCACCTGCTCGTCACGCATTTCGGCTCGTCGGGCCGGCTGGAAGCCGAGAAGCTGCTCGACCGCCGCGCCTGGGAGCACCAGCGCCTGCTCGGCGCCTTCAACGTGGACGTCAACGACTGGCTGGACCTCTACACCTATCAGGAGTTCCAGGACCGCGACGGCAAGTTCCAGTTGCAGATGCTCAGCCGCTCGTCGTTCGCGCCGCTCGCCCGCAGCATGGGGCCGATGCTGAAGGAGGAGTCGTTCCACCTCGGCACCGGACACACCGGGCTCAAGCGCGTGTTGCAGGCGGGCCATGTGCCCACGGCAATTCTGCAAAAGTACTTCAACAAGTGGGTGCCCACCTGTTTCGATCTGTTCGGCACCGATGGCTCGTCGTCGGCGCAGTGGGGCTATGTCTGGGGCCTCAAGGGCCGCTTCGATGAGAATCCGGCGGCGCCTGCCGACCGCACGCACCTCAACGAAGCGGCGCGGGCCGGCTACATCGCGGAGTGCGAGCGGCTGGTCGCGGATCTGAACCGCTCCGTGCCCGCCGGCCAGCCGCCGCTGCGCCTGCCCGACTCGCGCTTCAACCGCCGCATCGGCCAGTTCGCCAACCAGCCATACGACCTTGACGGCAACCTGCTGGAGGCCGAGCGATTTCCCGCCTATCTCGCCTCAGTGCTGCCGAACGACGAGGACCAGCGCTTGCTCGCGGGCGTCTTCTCCGCAGGTGAATGGGTACAGGCGCGCGAGGGCCGGCCGCCGGCGCCGCGGCCGCGTCTCTAGCTGACCAGGCGGAGCGGAGCAGCAATCCCTCCGCATGAGGACGCCGAGCCATGACGACCGACGTACCCGCGCGTGAGATCGGCAGCGAGATCGTCCGCCCCGCCCAGCGCATGTCCATGCGTGAGCAGGTGGCGGACGAGCTGCAGCGACTGATCGTGAGCGGTGCCATCGCGGCCGGCGCGGCCCTGCCCTCAGAGGCACAGCTCGGCCGCACGTTCCGCTGCAGCCGCAGCGTGGTGCGCGAGGCGCTGCGCGACGTGGAGCAGCGGGGTCTGGTGGGCCGCGCCGAGAACGGCCGGGCGCTGATCGTGCAGGCCGCCTCGCTCAACCCGGTGAGCCAGGCGGTCCATATGTATATGGAGCTGCGCCAGGTCACCTTCGACGAGCTGTTCGAGAGCCTGGAGCTGCTCGACCCGGTCGCGGCGGCGCTGGCTGCCGAGCGTGCTGACGAGACGACGCTCGCCACGCTGCGTGCGCTGAACCAGCCGGCGCGGCTCACGGTCGAAAACCTGGTCGAGATTGAGGTAGCCTTCCATCTGTGCCTGGCGGAAGCCAGCGGCAATCGCCTGTTCGTCGCCGCCTGGAAGCCGATCCTCGACGCGCTGGCGATCGCGAACGCCGCGGTCGCGCCGCTGATGGGCGCGCCGACGCTGACGGGCACGCAGCGCGCCCACGATGAAGTGATTCGCGCCCTCACGGCGCACGACGCCATCGCCGCGGCGGCGTGGTCGCGCCGGCACTGCGCCGCCTTTCGCCGCGGCCTGAGCGTTCTGGGAAAATCGGCGCAGGATCCGGTGCGGCCGCTGCAGTAGCCACGCGAAGCCGTCGGCTCGCGGCGGGACATCAAAGTACGAATAGCCCGCGGCCTGGCCGCCGCGCCGAAGAGAGTGGAGGCAGACCATGACGGCCGTCACGTCCACCGCAGCCTCTACGGTCGATGTGCCGCGCGAGTTCAACGCCGCGGCCGAATACATCGACGGTCCCGTGGCGCGCGGCCACGGCGGACGCAGCGCCTACATCTGCGACGGCGAACAGGTGAGCTATGCGCAGTTGCAGCGGCGCGTGAACAAGGCGGCGAACGTGCTGGCGGCGCTCGGCGTGGAGATGGAGCAGCGCGTCGTCGTGCTGCTGCCCAATCAGCCCGAGTTCGTCTACGCGCTGTTCGGCGCCATGCGCGTCGGCGCTGTGGCCGCGGCGATGAGCACGGCGATCCAGCCCGCCGAGCAGGCGCTGCTGCTGGCCGACAGCCGCGCCCGCGCGATCGTGGTGAATGAGGCGCTGTGGGCGCCGCTGCGGTCGCGGCGCGCCGAGTTCCCATTCCTGAAGCATGTGCTCGTGGTCGGCGGCGCGGCGCCCGCGCCGGGCGAGCACGACTTCGCGGCGCTGATCGAGGCGGCCTCGCCCGACTGCGCGACGGCGCCGACCACCTGCGACGACGTTGCCCTCTGGCTGCATACTTCGGGCAGCACGGGCACGCCGAAATGGGCCGTGCATCTGCATCGCAATCTGCTCTACGCCGAGCAGCTTTATGCCACGCCGATCGTCGGCTTTCGGCCGGGCGATGTGCTGCTGGCCGGCCCCTGCTTCCACGCGTACCCGCTTGGCCTTGCGACGTACTTCGCGCTGCACGCCGGCGCCACCGCGGTGCTCAATCGCGAGCGCTCCACGCCGGCGCGCATGTTCGAGCTGATCGAGCGGCACAAGGTCACGGTGTTCGCGGGTGTGCCGACGCTTTACGCGCAGATGCTGCAGGCCGCCGACGGGCAGAGTTTCGGCCTGCCCAGCCTGCGTCTCTGCCTGTCAGCCGCCGAGCCGCTGCCGGCGGAGATCCACCGTCGCTGGCGCGAGCGCTTCGGCGTCGAGATCCTCGACGGCATCGGCACCACCGAGGCGCTGCACGTCTTCATCAGCAACCGCGCCGGCGAGAGCCGCCCCGGCAGCTCGGGTAAGGTCGTGCCCGGCTACGATGTGCGGCTGCTGGACGACGAAGGCCAGGACGTGCCCGACGGCGAGATCGGCAACCTGGTGATCCGCGGCGGCAGCATCTTCGCCGGCTACTGGAACCAGCACGCCGCCTCGCGCCGCGTCTTGCAGGGCCAGTGGTATCACACCGGCGACAAGTACGTGCGCGACGCCGAAGGCTTCCACTACTATGCGGGCCGCGCCGACGACATGCTGCGCGTCAGCGGGCACTGGGTTTCGCCCGCGGAGGTCGAAGCCGTGCTGGTCGCGCATCCTGCCGTGATCGAGGCGGCGGTGGTCGGCAAGGCGGACGACGACGAGCTGATCAAGCCGCAGGCGTTCGTGATTCTGCGCGACGGCGCCGCACCGAGCGAGGCGCTGGCCGAGGAGCTGAAGGCGCACGTCAAGGCGACGATCGCGCCCTACAACTACCCGCGCTGGATCGTGTTCGTGACCGATCTGCCGAAGACGGCGACGGGCAAGATCCAGCGCTTCAAGCTGCGGTCGTAGCCGAACCCATGCGCTGCTTTGTACGGCTCACGAGCGACAGCGTCGCGCCACAGACGTTGCTCAGCGCGGCGGCTCGACGCCGAAGGCGATACTCCGATCGCCGGCGGCCGCGTGGGGGCGCGAGGCTTTGGTCATGCCGGCGAGCCTCGCCCAGTGACCTTCCGCCGCGGCATCGAGCGCTTCGCGCAACATCGCCGCATCGGCGCGGTGCCGGCGGGACCGGCGACGCTCGGCTCGCGCCCAGCCACGCAGCGCCAGCGCTTCGCTCTGGCGCTGCCCCGACTGCATCCGGCGGGCGCGACTGCGGAGTGTCAGCAGTGGGTCGGTCGCGCCGTCTCTAAACTGATCCCGTCCCATCATCTCCCTCTCACCATGCCCTACGGGTTCAACTCGGCGGCGAGTGAGCCTGCTCTCGTGCCGCAATCGGCCTGTGGCTGGCTCCTCCACCCGCAGGCTGCTGACGATGCCGCCGTGCCACAGCGTCTGTTCGTTCATCTCATCGTGCCTGCACGGTGGCGCCTTTCCTGCGGCTTCGGCGCTGTGCCGGCTGAACCGTTCCTGGCTGGTGATCGCCCCACGGCACTGTTGCCGTTGTTGGAGAGCCGGACGGAGGCGGTGTTGGGATGGAGCGGACCCCTCGCGGGCCGGCGCCACGTCCGTTTCTGCCGCGCTACGCTGGCAACGGTGTGCTCGGCTTCCGGTGTAATGAAGGCGTTGTACAGCGGGTGGTCGAAGCGGTGACAGACGTAGAGCTGGTGATTCCATTCGGCTGCCCTGATTCGTGTCAACCAGAACCCGTTCGGCAGCGCGAGCTTTTTCCGGGGCTCGCGCTCGTTGAACTCGCGGATGGCCAGCAGTTCTCCCGTGTAGTCACAATGCAGCCCGACTTCGAAAATGACGTCGTCGAAGTAGCAAAAAGCGCGCGGCAAGTACAGCGCATCACCGCCGGAGAGGATCGCCAGCGCGTCTACCGTGGAGCTGTAGTAGTCCAGATCAAACGAGATGAACCCGATCGGCGGCAAGCGGCCCGCACGCACGAACGGCGGCACCGTATCCCGCACGTCCCCAAGCACCAGCTCACCCCGGCGCAAGTGCGGCAGCAGCGCGGCCTTGTCCATACGGTAAAAGCCGCCGCGATAGATGTAGGGCAGGTCTCGATAATCGCGCGGGGAGGGCAGCCCCTCGCCCATGTCAAAGCCAAAGATGCGAAACTCGACGCCGGTTTCCCGGTGCACGTCCGCGGCGATACGCTCCATCGCCAGCAAACCGGCGCCTCTGGCAACGCCGAACTCGACCAGAGAAAGCTCTCGAATGCCGAGCGCCTTCGCCTGCCGGGCGGCGTGGTAGATGCCGTAGGCGTAGGCCGGACGGTCGTAGAGATCGAGCGCAACTCGAGTCTCCAGCGAGATTCCGGGGAGGCGGCGCAGACCGTAGGTCAGGATCCCGGAAGGGTCGGCCGCAATCCGCACCAGCCGTTGCAGCATGTTCATTCTCCGTCCTCGTTCTGGCCTTACGCCCCGCTCGTTAGACCCGCTGGATCGGCTGCCGCCAGAGCAGCCGGCGCAGGCGGGTGAAGAACAGCAGCGTCGCGGCGGCGCATTGAGTGACCACCGCGGCTATTCCTGCACCGGCCACGCCATAGACAGGCAGCAGCGTGCAGAGCAAAGTAAGAAACACCACGCAGACTCCGGCCTGGATCTGCGCGATGTCTCTGGTTCGCCGCTGAACGCGCGCGATGCCGAAGTAGACCACGACCACGCTGTTCGGAATCTCGGCGAGCGCTAGTAAGCGCAGCAGCGCCGTGCCGTGGGCGACGTAGGCATGCCCCATCAGGCTGAGCAAGAGCGGCGCACCGACAACGAGCAGCACGGATGCGCAGGCGATGAGCTTCACGACGTGCGCCAGCATCTCCCGCGCCAGCGTCGCCAGGCGCCCCTCGTCCAGCACCGCTTCTACGGTCAGCGACATCGACATATTCGCGGAGAGCATGCCGAAGGCCGACGAAATGATCCAGGGTATGTAGAAGTACGCTCCCGCCCTGGCGCCGAGCATGGCCGTCACGATGAGGGGCGGCGTGCCCGCGCCGATCATCGCCATCAAGGTTCCGCCGTACTCGCCCAGCGTGTAGCGCGCCAACTCCCGCGCGGTATACGGAACGCCCGGCCCCTCGGTCCGCGCCCGCCGGCGCAGCACCCGGCCGAAGATGAAGGCGTTCACGGGCAGCGTGGCGAGGCCGGCCGTGCCGGCGTATGAGACAAAGATTCCTGTCGCGGGCAGGGCCGTCGCCAGTACGAGCAGCAGCCAGGCCTTGGTGATCGAGAAGAGCGCGTTCTCAACCGGCACCCAGACGACCTGCCGCAGACCGATGAGGACGCTGTCCTGAATATTGAACAGACACCAGAGCACGAGTGCCGGCACGAACAGCAGGGCGGGTATCCCGCCGGCGCCGATGAAATGCAGCGGCAACAGGCCGCTGCCGGCCACGATGACGAAGGCCGTCCCCGCGAGCGCCGCAAGGGTCAAGACGAGGGCGTAGACGCCAAGCACGAGGCGCGCCGTGGCTCGCCCCGACAGCGGAATGTAGCGAATCAGCGTGAAGTTCAACTCAAGTTTGGCGAGCGAGGTCAGCAGGGTCAGGGCGGCGATGGCGGCGGAGTTCATGCCGACGACGTCCGCGGGGTAGGCATGCGCGGCGAGGGCCCAGTACACGAGACCAAGTCCGGAGGTCGTGAAGGCGTTGATCAGCAGAAGGTAGCCGTTGCGGTAAAGCGGGGCGCGCAGATGCGCGACGATCGGCGCGATCCGCTTGCTCTCGATCACCCGCCGTATCAGCTGAGGCTGCGCCGCATCCATGCCGACGGCCACTGATGCGTGCCCACGTACGCCGATCGGTTGCTGCTCGTCGCCGGCGGGGTCCATAAGTGCGCCCTCTGCTTCATCGCCTGCCGGTGCGGCGGTCATCGAACTGCTCCGTTGCCGATCAATCCCGCGCCTGCGCTGGAAGGCGCCGTGCTGCCGGCAGACTGGTTTCCCGCATCTCGCGAATCGCGGTCGGCGCTGTCTCGCCGCGCAGCACGTTGGCGAGATGCCCCGCGAGTCGCAGTGCGAGTGCGACGATCGTGAGCGTCGGATTGCCGTAGCCACCGGTTGGGAAGACGGAACTGCCCGCCACGAACAGGTTCGCGATCCCGTGCACGCGGCAGTCGGCATCAACGACGCCATGTCGCGGGTCATCGTGCATCCGCGTCGTCCCCATGTGGTGGTGCGACAGCGGCGGCGGCTCGTCCGTCAGCGCCGGCTGGAAGGTGCCCAGGCCCGAACAGGCGAACTCCCGCGCCGCGAGCGCGAGCGCTCGACGCAGTGCGCTCACGTCGCCTGTGCTCCAATGCCACTCCACCCGCGCCCGCCGCTGGCCGAGGTGGTCGACCGCGCCGTCGAGCGTAACCCGATTTGTCACGCAGGGCGCCTGCTCCACGGCGGCAGCGACCTCGAAAGCAACGAATCCCTTCGCTGCCGCCACGCCGGTCGACCAGCCTCCCCAGGCGTGATCGGGCAGCAGAGGTTGCGGCCTGGTGAGCGCCCGCAGCAGGGCGCTCACGAGGTAGGTCCGGCCGCGAATGGCTGGTCGCAGCAGGCGGCGGCCCTCGCGCTGGACCACCAGGTTAGGCCGGCAGGCCAGCGCCCACGCCGCCGCGGCCGCAACGACCTCGTGAGGGTGGGGGCGGGGATAGAGGAAGAGTCCAAAGTTCGGGATCTCTTCCTGAAGCATGGCTGCCTCCGTCGGCGCCAGGTGCCCCCTGATCAACACACCCCGAACCGGCCGGCCATCGTACAGGCCCGCACGCCGAAAGCTCGCCTGATCGAATGGGAGCAGCGTTCCGACGGGGAGCTGCGGATGCTCCAGCAGAAAGCGGCCGACGAGGTCGTGCTCATTGCCGAGCCCCGCCGGCTGCCGATCGTTTGAGAGCAGCAGCAGCCGTGCGTTCTCGATGCCCCCCATCGCCAGGACGTACGTCCGGGCCTTCACGGTGAATCGCCGCCGCCGGCCGGAAATGACGCGCAGCGCGGCGATCGCTCTGCCACTTTCGGTCGTGTTGAGACTCACCGCGGTGGCGTGCATGTAGAGCGCGACGTTGCGGCTCGCGATCAGCGCCTCGCGATGCCGCCGGGTAAAGACCGAGCGCTCGCCGACCTGTAACACCGCGGAGCGCAGCATCCCGCCACGCAGCGCCAGAGGCGGCAGCGAGGGCGAGTTCCATGCTGCCGCATCATAGGCGAAAGGTCCGATCCCGCAGACCCTCTGGGCCGTGCGGTAGTAGGGCACAAGCTCTTCGTATCCGAACGGCCAGCCACTGCCAGGCAACCAGGCACGCCGCTCCAGGTCGGCCGGACTCAGCGGCACGTAATATGCTCCCGGCCTGCGGAATCCGAGCCGTACCTGCCAGATCTGGGCGGTGCCGCCGATGCAGCGCACGCGCGTTTCGTCGAGCGGCTCGATCCAGTCGCCGCAGACCGTGCCGCCGCTCAGGGACTGTGCCTCGCGCTCCACGGCGAGCCCGCCACTCTCCAGCAGGCAAACGCACGCGCCCATGCCCCCCAGCCGGCGCGCCAGTGTCAGGCCGGCCGGACCGGCGCCGACGATGCAGACATCGGCGTTGACCAGCGCCTCCGCTGGCAACGTATTCGCATCGATCAACATCGAGCGGTCAACTCATGCAGCGCGCGTCGGCCGCATTGCCCACCTTCGATCACTTCCATCCTCCTTATCCGCGGAACGAACCGCCGTTCAAACCGGCTGAGCGCTGCCGAGACGCGACAGGGCGAGGGTATCGAGTGTTGCGCGCCCGCTCACGACGAGCCAACGGCGCTGGGCCGGTCGCGAACGGCAGCGGCGAGCATGCATGGCACGTCATGGAGCAGCCGCGGCAGCGCCTCGGAGTCGACTGGGAACATGCTGTGACCAGGTGGCGAGAGCACGAGCAGGTCGGCGCCCGCGGCGGCGAAGCGTTGCAGCGTGCTTGCCACGGCAACGGCGTCACCAACGATGACCTGGCGCTTGAGCTTCTCGCGCTCGAGCAGGCGGCGCAGAGACGGCGCATGGCGCAGCAGCGGCGCCGCGCGGCGCGCCGGCCAGCCGTTGGAGAGCGCGACGAGGTCGGGATGCGTCTGGCGAATCGTATCGCTGGTGCGATCCGCATCGCCTGGAGCCGTCACCTGGACCTGCAGCCCCACCGCGCAGGTGATTGCGCCCGGCGCACGTCCGGCAGCAGCGCAGTCGGCCGCCAGGGCGGCACGCAACCGGCGAAACGGGCGCGGCGTCGGCCCGCACCACCCCGCATGCCACCCATCGGCGGCACGCGCGGTGAGTCGCAGGCTGCGGGGACTGGTTGCCGCGATCCAGAGCGGGACCGGATGACGCGGCCGCGGGAAGAGCACCGCGTTGTCGAGCTGAAATATCTGGCCGCGGTAGGAGCTTGTGCCGGTATCCAGAAGTTCGCGGATGATGCTGACACTCTCCTCCAGGCGGGCGATGCGGCGGCTGAAGGGCAGCCCCAGCGCATGGTGTTCCGGGGCATACCAGCCGGCTCCCAAGCCAAGAATGATGCGGCCGTCCGCGATCTCCTGCAGCGTCGCCGCCTGCTTCGCCAACAGCGCCGGGTGGCGAAACCCATTGCAGAGAACGAGGGTGCCGAGCATGATCCGCCGGGTCTGAGCGGCCAGCGCCGCGAGCAACGTCCAGCACTCGAACTGCCCCTGGCCGGCGCTCCCGGCGCTGCGGATAAGGTAGTGGTCGGGCAGCCAGACGGAATGGAACCCGGCCGTCTCTGCCTCCTGCACGATGGCCAGCGACTCGGGAAACGTGAGCAACTGCGGGCCGTTGGAACCCGGCCGTGTGGGGGCCAATACCAGACCGAGCCGCGGTGGGCGCGCCGTCGGAATGCTCATTGGACTCTGTGGACTCCGTCTGCTTCGGACGCTGGCGACAGCGGTCGCGCGCCGCCAGGCTGGATGGCTCCGTGCAGGGCCTCAGCGGATGGATAGAACGAACTCGTCGAGCGAGCCCCTTGCCGGTGCGCTGCGCATGACGCAACGTTGGCGCCGCGCAAGTGTTCGGCCTTTATCTGGTCGGCGAGGCGAATGGCCAGCGCAACGATCGTCAGCGTGGGGTTTGCGTACCCTCCGGTCGGAAACACCGAGCTGCCCGCAACGAAGAGGTTGCCGATGCCGTGTACGCGGCAATCCGAGCCCACAACACCGCGGCGTGGATCGTCGTGCATGCGGGTCGTTCCCAGGTGATGGTGCGAGAGCGTGAGCGACCCTTCTTCAAGCGAAGGACGGTAGTAGCCGATGCCGGCGTTCGCGAACTCCTCGGCAAAGACGCCGAGCGCCCGGCGCAGATCCGCCCGATCTGCCTCGGTCCAGCACCATTCAATCCGCGCCCGCGGCTGCCCGAGGGGATCGCGTGTGGGCGCGAGCGTGACACGGTTTTCGGGATGCGGCGCCTGCTCGGTCAGGCAGACCGTATCGAACGCGACGAAGCCCCGGCCGCCGGCCGGCCCGGCCGACCAGCCGCCCCAGCCCACCTGCGGAAGAAACGGTTGCTGTTTGCTGAGCCAGCGCAGCGCCAGCGGCCCAAAATAGCGGCCGCGGCGACGAACGCACGCGAGTTGGGTGCGCCCGCTGGGGCGGAAGAGTCTGTCCGGGCGCCGCACGAGCCGCCAGGCGCAGACAGCCGCCGCAATCTCCCTCGGTCCGGGGATGGGATACAGCATCAGGCCCAGATTCGGCAGCCGCTCTCGCCGGCTGGCCGCGTCTGCCGGGGCGAGGTGACCCATGACCGGAACCCCGCGCGCGCTGCCGATGTCGTACAGCGCCGCCCTGCGAAGCGTAGACGCAGCGAAGGGAACGAGGATGCCGGTGCCGACCTGGGGATGCTCCATCAAGCAGCGGCCGACCAGATCGTGCGCGTTGCCGAGTCCCGCTCCATATCGCTCGTTCGAGAGCAGCAACAGTCGCGCATTCTCGATCCCACCCAGCGCCAGCACGAACGTTCGCGCCGCTACCGCGAAGCGGCGCCCGTTGCGGGCCGCGACACAGGCCCGTGTCACCGCCGTCCCGTAGGCGTTGGTTTGGAGTTGCAGCACGGTCGCGTGCGTGTACAGCACGACCTGCCGGCCCGTCAGCAGCTCGTCGCGATAGCGCGATGTAAACAGCGAGCGAGGACCGAACTGAAAGACCCTGGTGCCGATGTGGCCGCCACGAAGCGGCAGGATCGGGGTGCGCCCCGTTTGCCAGTCCGCACCGTCGTAGGCGAAGGGCCCAGCCCCGCAGGCGGTTTGGGCGCGGCGATAGAAGGGCAATACCTCGGCGAAGCCGAACGGCCAGCCGCTGTGCGGCATCCAGCCACGCCGTTCGAAGTCGATCGGGCTGAGCGGCAGGTAGCGCGCGGCCGGGCGCCGGAAGCCGATGCGTACCGCCCATTCGTTCGCCGTGCCGCCCACCTGGCGCCGGCGCGTTTCGGGCAGCGGCGTGGTCCAATCGCCGCAAACCTCTCCGTCGCTCAAGTCCTGTGCGTGGGCGTCGGCTTCGAGGCTGCCGCTTTCGAGCAGGCAGATGCGCAGGCGCGTGCCCTGCAACTCGCGCGCCAGCGTGATACCGGCAGGCCCGGCGCCGATGATGCAAACGTCGGCTTCGACGACGGCTTCGGCGGGCAGCGCGTTCGCGTCGATCAACATCCAATCGACCACCCCTCGGCGACTGCGGCCATGAGATAAGACTCCAGCACCAGCGCGACGTCCCTGTCCGCGGCGGACATGCTGCCGAAGCATCCCGACGGTCCGTCGCATACCCCGTTCGGTGCGTCCCGCTGGTTGTGAAAAGAGCTGGACCACGCGAGACTGATCGCCATCCGCGCCTCCGGGGCAGACCTCTTTTAGCGAAGCGTCAGCCCGCCGCCGCGCTCTACGACGCAACCCCCGCTGGCGCCAAGGCCTCGATGCCGAAGCGACGGGCCTGCTCCCCGCGCAGCCAGTCGCACAGCCGGCCGGGCGGCAGCTCCACGTCGGCGTAGGTCAGCACCTGGTCGCGCGGCAGATCCCGCAGCAGCCGGCAGCCCTCCGCCACACCCATCGGCAGCAGCCCCTCGCGCGCCGTGATGTCGGCGTTCTCGCACTGGCCGTAGGTCATGTAGCGGCCGATGCCGTCCAGCGTCTGGCCGGCCTTCAGGTCGATCTTCGCCGTGGCCACGACCTCGACCCGCGGGCCGTCGATCGGCGCCATCACCGCGTCGTGGAAGAGCACGGCGCGCGCGAGCGAGAGCGGCGCCTCGAAGTGGCAAAGGTGATAGGGCGTGTAGAAGCTGTACAGCGGTCCTTCGCCCAGCTTGTACAGGTTCAGATAGTGGCGCTGCTTCGGGTCGTCGTGCGTGGCGAAGACGTAGACGCCGGGGCTCGGCTTCGCGCCGACGACGTAATCGACGATTCCGCCCAGCGCCTCCAGCTCTTCAATGTCGTAGAGCCGCGTCAGCTCGTCGACGTGGCCGCTGAAGTCGCGGCCGATCATGCCGCGCTGCGAGACGCGCATGCCGGTGCCGTTGGCCACGATCGCCTGCTCGAACGAGATCTTGGTGCCGTCCGCGAAGCTCGTCACCATCGAAGGCGTTTGGCCCCAGCGTTTGGCGAAGCCTTCCTGCGTGGTCGGGTTGCGGTAGGGGTCTTGCAACCCCTTGATGTTGCCGCATACCAACGGCCGCAGACCGATGCTCTTGACGAAGCGGAAGAGATTCATCTCGACGCCGGGCTGGTCGCCATCGCAGGTGCTGAGCACGACGCCGGCGCGGTCGGCGTAGGTTTTGAGGATCGGGCCGACCGTGCCGTCCAGCTCGGCGTTCATGAGAATAACGTGCTTGCGGTGCTCGATCGCCTTCATCACGACCTGCGCCGCGTGCTCGACCGTGCCCGTGACCTCGATCAACGCGTCGATGCGGCCCGACTCGCAGAGCAGCAGCGGGTCTTGTGTGACGGCGGGCGTGCTCGACTCGATCGCGCGGTCGAGGCCGGAGACGTGCGTTACCTCCACGACCTCGTCCAGCCCCGCCTCCACGTAGGCGCGGCGGGCGTTAGGTACGGTGCGGTTGGCAATGGCGGCCAGCGTCATGCCGGGGACGGAGTTGACGATCTGGTTGGCGAGACCACGCGCCATGAAGCCGGCGCCGATCATGCCCACCCTGATCGGGTCGTGCGCCGCTTCGCGGGCGCGGAGGGCCGAATCGACGATAATCACGCTCGCGCTCCCGCCAGCGCCGCCAGCAGCGGCCAGCCGGCATCCTTGTCCGAAATCACGCGCACCGGCAGCGGCCAGGCGATGCCCAGCCGTGGGTCGTCGTAGCGCATGCCGCGCTCCTGGCCCGGCGCGTAGAACTCGCTCACCTGGTAGGCGACTTCCGTGCTGTCCTCCAGCGTCTCATAGCCGTGCGCGAACAGCTCCGGCACGTAGAGGGCCAGGTGGTTTGCGGCGGTGAGGTGGACGCCCGCGTGCTGCAGATAGGTGGGCGAATCGGGCCGCAGATCGACGATCACGTCGTAGATCGCACCGCGCGTGCAGCGCACCAGCTTGACCTCGGCCGAAGGCGGCAACTGATAGTGCATGCCGCGCAGGGTGCCGCGCTGGTAGTTGAACGACGTGTTGCACTGCGCCACGGCGGGCTGCAGGCCGTGCTGGCGGAACTCGTCGGCGCAGAACGTGCGGGCGAAGAAGCCGCGCTGGTCGCCGCGCTCTTCCAGCCCGACGATAAAGGCGCCGGCTAGCTGCGTTTCCGTGAACTGCATCCTGATCTCCCGTTTTGCAGTTTGGTCGGCGACGCCGGCGGGCGCCGCCGCAGTCTGTTCGAGCCGTTATCGCGTTGCCTGCTCGGCCCGCGCCACGAAGCGCAGGCTGGCGTCGACCGCGCCCGCCTCGCGCAGCCGTTGCAGGTGCGCCAGGCGTACGCAGCCCTCGGCGCTGCTGAAGTGCACACGCTGCAGGTTGGCGGCGAGATCGTCGACGCCGCGGCGCAGGTCGAAAGCGCAGGTGAACCCTGGCAGCAGCGCGCGGATCTTGTCGAAGCGCACGCGGTAGCTGCGCTTGTCCGCTCCGGCTCCTTCCGCAATACTCAGCGTCGCGCCGGGCGTCAGCTCCGCGATCGCCCGCGCCACGTCGATGATCTTGTAGTTCTGCTCGTCGGCGCCGACGTTGATGATCGCGCCGTTGATGCGGGCCGCCGGCGCACCCAGCGCCAGGGTGAACGCCTGGGCGATGTCGCGGATATGGACGAGCGGACGCCAGGCCGAGCCGTCGCTGTTGAGCTGGATACGGCCGCTCAGCAGCGCGCCCGTAACCAGATCGTTCACCACCAGGTCGGTGCGCAGGTTGGGCGAGTAGCCGAACGCCGTGGCGTTGCGGAACGACACGACACAGAAATCGTCCGTGGCCAGCGCCGCAAGCTCCCCCTCTGCCTGAATCTTGGAGATGCCATAGGGCGTCACGGGGTGCGGCTCGGAGCCCTCATCCACCCAGTCCTGCACGGCGGCCCCGTAGGCGCTGCACGAGGACGAGTTGAGGAAGCGCCGCACGCCGGCCTCGCGCGCCAGGCGGGCCAGCCGCACCGTGGCCGCCACGTTCACCGCGTAGGTCAACTCCGGGTCGAGATGGCCGAGCGGATCGTTGGACAGGTTAGCGAGATGCACGATCGCGTCGATGCCGGCGAGGTCGTCCGGCTGCACGTCGCGCAGATCGCGCTCGAGCGTCGGCACCGCCGGTCCGTCTTCGAGGCGGCCATCCACGAACAGGCCGCTGTCCAGCCCGCGCACCTCGTGCCCCGCCTCAAGCAGCGCCGACACCATGACCGGGCCGATGTAGCCAAGATTGCCGGTAACCAGTACGCGCATACCTTTGCCCCTATACGCCGCTGGCGGCGCGGATCTCGCTGACGCCGGCGGCGTGCATGTGCTGGCGCATAGTCAGCATCTCGTCCAGCATCTCGCGGTCTTTCGGCGTGTCCATGCACTGCCAGAAGCCCTCGTGCTGGAAGATGCGCAACTCGTCGTCCGTGGCCAGCCGCTCGAGCGGGCCGCGCTCGAGCACGCAGTCGTCGTCCCATGCGAGGTAGTCGAAGATCGCGCGATTGAAGACGAAGAAACCGCCGTTGACGTAGCCCTGGCCGGCGCGCGGGTTCAGCGTCGGCTTCTCCGCGAAGCGAGCGACACGCGACTCTTCGCCGAGAATGAACTCGCCGAAGCGGGCCGGCGGATGCACGCCTGTCACGGTCGCCACGCGCCCGTGTGACTGGTGGAAGGCGATCAACGCGTCGAGATCGACGTCGCAGACGCCGTCGCCGTAGGTGCAGAGAAAGTACGGGCTCTGCACGTACTGCATGACGCGGCGGATGCGGGCGCCGGTCTGCGCCTCGATGCCGGTTTCGGCGCAGGTCACCTCCCAGTCGACGGCGTCGCGCATATGCGTGATCAGGCGCGGCTCGCCGTGATTGAGCTGCAGCGTGAAGTCGTTGTTGTGCGTGCGGTAGTTGAGAAAGTAGTCCCGGATCATCTCGCCCTTGTAGCCGAGGCAGAGCACGAACCGGTTCAGGCCGAAGCCCGCGTAGTGCTCCATGATGTGCCAGAGGATCGGCCGGCCGCCGACTTTGACCAGCGGCTTGGGAATGATGTCGGTGTCCGGCGCAAGCCGCGTGCCGCGGCCGCCGCACAGAATCACGACTTCGGGCGGCCGCTCGTGCAGTCCGTTTTTTGCCATCTCGTTCCCTCCTCCCCACGCCGCGTGCGCCCGGCTGGGGCGCCGCCTCGGCTAGGCCGAGCGCACGCAGACCGGCGCTGTCTCGCTGCGCAGCAGCGCCCGATAGGTTTCCTCGATCCGCGTGACCACGCTCCCGGCGCGGAAGCACGCCGCGCGCTGCCGCGCCGCTTCGCCCAGGCGCTCGCACAGCGGCGCATCCTCCAGCAGCCGCTGCATTGCGCCGCGCAGCGCGATCGGATCGCCCGGCGGCACCAGCACCCCGGTTTGCCCATCGGCCACCACGTCGACCAGACCGCCGATGCCGGAGGCGATCACCGGCCGGCCGGCCGCCATCGCTTCGAGCGCCACGATGCCGAACGTCTCGATGCCGATCGACGGCACCAGTCCGAACAGCGCGCCTTGCCACGCTGCGAGCACCGCTCCGTGCGGCCAGCCGCCCAATGCAAAGACGTTTGGCGGCAGGCGCGGCGGCGTGTCCGGGCAGCGGCGGCCGATCAGCACCAGCGGCGGCGCGTCGTCGAGCAGGGTATAGGCGCGGAACAGCACTTCGATGCCCTTGAAGCGGCGCAGATCGCCGACGAAAAGCAGATACGGCACTTCCGGCAGCCGTTTTGTGTACTCGTCGTATGCGGCCGGATCGCAGGCGACTCGCGGCTCTGACTCGGGCAGGAAGTTGGGGATGACCTCCCACGGCACGTCGCCTTCGGGCAGGCCGTTGCCCGTCGCCGTCGCCCGGCTCACCGCCAGGAACTTGTCCACGGCGCCGCGCTCGAAGCCCGCCGCGGCACGGTTGGCCAGCAGCGTCGCCACGCCCTTCGCCGCGCCGTAATGATCGGCGACGCAGCGCAGGCACTTGCGCAACTCCGGCCCGCTGCAGACGACGGTGTCGCGGTAGAGCAGATTCTTCTGCGCACAGACGAGGCTGAAGTCGTGCAGTGTCACCACGAGCCGGGCGCCGCTCAGACGCTTGATCGGGACGAACGAATGCACCAGCCAGTTGTGACCGTGGACGATCTGCGGCCGCTCGGCCTGCACCACACGGTGCAGCGCCAGCGTCAGCTCTGGGTCGGGCAGCGGCGGCGCGTGCCGGCGTCCAGCCTCGCTGAACAGCCATGCCGCGCGCTGCATGGTGCCCTTGATGCGGTAGACGCGCACGGCGCCGTCCCGCTCGAACTCCGCGAGACCATCGTGCCACAGCGTCGCCACGGCCACGCGATGACCGCGCGCGGCCAGCTCCGTGCTGAGCGTGCGGACATGTTGCTCCTCGCCGCCGATCGTCGGCGGATAGAACTGCGCCAGCATCAGGATACGCATGGCTGCTCCTCAAGCACATCGTGATAGAGCGCGAGCAGCCGGCGTGCACAGCCATCCCAGGTCGGCAGCGCGACGGCCGCGTCCGCGGGTCGATCGATGTGCTGCGCCATCGCTGCGGCAATGGCCGCGGGCGAGCTGCGCAAGGGAATCGCCCGCGCGAGGCCGCGTTCGGCCAACTCGTGCAAGCCCGTGGTGTCGGCGACGAGCACCGGGCGCTGCAGCGCCAGCGCCTCCATCACCGCAACTGGATGCGCTTCGTACTCGCTGAGCAGCGTCACCAGATCGGCGCGGCGCAACACACCTCGTCAGATGATGCTTGACACCGGTGGGTCGTTCGCCTGACCGACGCGC
>CALFMN010000208.1 GCA_937879875.1 uncultured Chloroflexota bacterium
ACGGCCCTCAATCCTCTCGCGGTCTACCGGCCTCGTGTGTATGGGAGAGAAGGGGGCGGGGGGTTATGAGGGCCCGCGCGCTAGCCGCCGCCCGGCCCGACGACCACCGGCCTTTGGTTGCCGCCGCCACCGCCGCCGCCGAGCCCCTGCACGCCGCCCTGGCCGAAGGCGCTGCCCGACGTCTTCTTGCCCGCCAGCGGCGCGGCGATCTTGTCGCCCGCCTTCAGCCCGGCCGTGATCTCCGTCAGGCTGGAGCTGGCGACGCCGCCCTGCGTGCTCACCTTCGTCGGCACGCGCTTGCCATCCACCACCACGTCCACCACCTGGTTACCCGCGGCGTCGCGGTAGATGTACTTCGGCGGCACGCCGAGCGCGTTCGCCTTCGCCTGGATCACGATCTGAATCGAGCTGGCCGAGGCGCCCACCGGCGGCAGCGGCTGGCCCGGCGGCACCGTCAGCGTGATCACCACCGGATAGAGCACCACGCCCTGCGTCGTCGCGCCGCTGGGCACGATCGTGGTGATGAAGCCCGTCAACCGCGTGTTCGGCAGCGAGTCGAGCACGACTGTGACCGGCATGCCGTCGGAGATCTGTCCGTAGGTCGTCTCGTCCACCTGGGCGTCGAGCTCGATGTTGCTGGTGTTGACGATCTGCGCGATCGTCGTGGCGCCCGTCACCTGATCGCCGGGGTTGCCCGCGACCGAGGCGACGGTGCCGGAGAACGGCGCCGTGAGCGTGGCGTAGGTCAGGTTATTCTGCGCCGTGGCCACGGCCTGCTGCGCCTGGTTCACGGTTTCCTGCGCCTGCACGATATCGGTTGCCAGCGGCGGCGCCGTGGTCTGGTCCAGCTTCTTCTGCGCCGAGGTGATGCTCTCGTTGGCGCTGGTGACACCGCCCTGCGCCGAGGCGATCGTGCTGTCCGAATTGCCCGCGGTCGCCGCGGCGTTGTTCACGCCCACGTTGGCCGTGCCGACCGCGACCTCAGCATTAGCTTCGGCGGCCTGCGCGCTCTGCACGTTCGCCTGCGCGGTCTGGATCGCGGCCAGCGCGTTCTGTATGTCGGTGTCCTTGGGCGGCTCCACGGTCTTGTTGTAGTTCGCCACGGCCGTGTTGTACGCCGAGCGGGCGGTATTCAGCGCCGTCGTCTCCGTGCGGCCTGGCAGGTCGGCGAGGTTCATGTAGTTGTTGAAATTGGTCTGCGCCGTATCCAGCGCCGACTTCGCCGAGTCGACCTGCGCCTTGAGGCCGCTGAAGTCCTGCGTCGTGAACGGCGTCACCAGCTTCTGCAAGTTGTTCAGCGCCTGCTGATAGGCGGCCTGTGCGGTGATCACGCCGCCGGTTGCCTGGTTGACCCCATTCTCCGCAGAGGTCACGGCACTCTCTGCCGCCGTAGCCGTCGCCGCCGATGGCGGGCTGCTGGTAACACCGCAGACCGCGTCGTTGCCGCTGCCGCTGCCGCCCTGCAACACCGCGCAGCTGATGCCGGGCGCACTGACGCTGGTCGTGGCCGCGTTCGCCTGCGCGGTTTGCAGGCTGGTGCCGGCGTTTGCCAGCGTCTGCTGGGCGATGGCGAGTTGCTGCTGCGCCGTGTTCACCGCGAGCTGCGCGTTTTGCACGTCAAGCGGGTTGGGCGGCTGCGGCTGGGCGTTTGCCAGGCCCGCCAGCGCCTGCTGATACGCCGCCTCCGCCTGTACCAGCGCCGTGTACTCGGGCCGCGTGATCATGTCCACATGGTTGGCGAGGCGGTCGTAGTTGTACTGCGCCGTGTCCAGCGAGACTTTGGCCGCGTCCACCGACGCCTGCGCCACGGCCAGGTCCGCCGCCGTGGGACCGTTGATCAGCGCCTGGTAGTTGTCCTGCGCCGTTTGCAGCTGGGCCTGCGCCTGCTGCACCGTCGCCTGCGCCGTCTGCACCGAGTTGCTGGCCGTGGCCACCTGATTTTGCGCCGTCGTGATGCCGTTGACCGCGGTGACTTTGCTCGTGTTCGCCGTTTGCAGTTGATTTTGCGCCTGCAGCGCGGCGGCCTGCGCGGCCGCCACCTGGGCCTTCGCCGCCTCGATCACGTCCGGCGTCGCGCCGGCCAGCAGCGCGTCGAGCTTGGCCTGGGCGCTCTTCTCCTGTGACTGCGCCGTGTTCAAGGAGATTTGCAGCTGGGTCGGGTCCTCGGTGGCGAGCACATCGCCGGCTTTCACGCTCTGGCCGGCCTTGACGTTGACCGTCGCCAGCCGGCCGGGGTTCTGAAAGGCGAGCTTGGAGTTTTGCGGCGTGGTGATCGTGCCGGAAGTCTGCGCCGTCTGCGCGATCGTCTGCGGCTGCACCGTGATTGTGGTCAGCGGCGCGGGCGCCGTGCTGCCGCTGCCGAAGGCCGCCTGGAAACCGTACCAGCCTAAAAAGGCGCCACCCGCGAGCACCACCAGCAGCGCCACCAGCTGGCCGGGCGAGAACCGCAGCCCGCCCGGCCGTGCCCGTTCACCGATCGTCGCCATCGCCCCGCTCCCCCACGCCTGCGGCGTTACCGCCTGCCAGTATACGGGTGGTTGCAGCCATGCGCCTGAGAATTCTTTCAGCCAGGCCGTCGGCCCTCACCCCCGTCCCCTCTCCCAATCCTGGGCGAGGGGCGATCCAGCCTGAAGCGTTCCGGGGCCAGCACGGTTAACCCGACGCCGATCGGATCGCTGTAAACCGGATCGCCCCTTTCCCCCAGGATTGGGGGAAAGGGGAAGGGGGATAGAGGGCCGAGCCCACGCAACTGTTCGCTCCGGTGGCGCATCATAGTATGAAGGGAGCGAGATGGCAGGCTGCAGGGTCCGCCTTATCGGTATAGCTGGTGCAGCGATCGGTCTGATCGGCTGGGCGCTGCTGGCAGGCGGGACCGCGGCAGCGCCTGCACAGCCGACGGCGCTGGGCGGCGCCCTTGCCTGCGACGCACATCAGCCCGCGCTCAGCTTTCCGCTCCAAGCCGGCAGCGCCGGTGGCCAGCCGCTCCTGCAGCCACCGGCAGGCCCGAACGCCGCGCTCGACGTCGGCCTGCCGCGCCTGGCCGCGATCTGTCAGGCGGTCTTCGCAGCGCCCGACGCGTCCAGTACCGCCGCTTCGCCCGCTGACGCCTTCAGCCTGCCGGCCGGCAGCGTCAGCTTCAGCGTCTCCGGACCCGGTCTGATCGTCGAGGGGGCGTCGCAGCTCGCAACGGTCGCCTGCGGCTCGGCCGCGCAGGGCGTCGCCTGCAGCGCGGCAGCGGCTGCCACTGATACCTCCGTGAGCGGCAACCCGGCGCTCGCCGTACACGTCGTGCTGCTGCCGACGGCGTCGCTGCCAGCGCTGCCGGCGGTCGGGGCCATCACCGTCCAGGCGACCTATGTAGAAGATCCGGCGCTTGGCACAGATACCGCGACCGCGCAAACCACGATCGATCTGAAGCCCCCGGACGATACCATCAGCGCCAGCGCCGATCAGACCGTGGTTGCGAGCGGCCCCGACGCCGGCATCGTGATCACGGCGCGGCTGCGGCACGCCCTGCCCGAGAACTGCACGCCGCTGGGGGGCGGGCCGTATCTGTTCTGCCGCGCCGAATCGACTGCACCCGGAGACGCCGGCGTGGAGACGGGAACGGTCGCCTTCACGACGACGCTCGGCGCCTTCCCGAACGGCGCCACGGCGATCGACGCCGCCTGCGGCAGTGGCGGCTCGGAGACGCCGCTGGTGGTGCCGCCGCCTGGCGTGGACGCGCCGTTTCCGTACGCCTGCTCCGAGGCGCGCGTGCGCCTCTCCGCGGCGGGCTTCGCCGGCGAGGCGACGATCACGGCGATGTTCACCGGCATGCTCACCGGCGCGACGGCGCAGGCTTCCTTGATAGTGACGATCGCGCCACGGCCGGCGACGCTGCAGCTCGCGGGCGGCTGCACACCGGTGCAGGTGCCGCAAAGCCTGCCGGCGGCGGCGCCGGTGGCCGATCTCGTGGGCAGCGTCAGCCCGGCCAGCGCGGTCGTCGCCGTCTGGCGGCACGACGCGGCCGGCGGCTGGCAGGCGGTGTATCTGCGCGACAGCCAGGCGCCCGTAGACGGCGCGACCGTCGATCCCGGACAGATGGTCTCCGTGTGCGTCGACGCGCTGGCGCAGTATCCGCTCGGCTAGTCCGTAAGCGCCGCCGCGTCGCGCCGCATACTCCGGCTTGTTACCTAATCGCCCGCATCCGCAGACATAACTCGATAGATCCCTTTCCCGCAGCCTGCCGAGCGTGTACAGTAACGCGGGTTTGTCCGCCGTATTACGAGATCTTGGCGAAAAATCTCGGCGGCGCGCCGTTAACCCGCGGGCGAGGGCTTGCGTTGTAGTAGTCAGGCGGGCACACAGCCTGGTTCCCCGACGAAAGGCTCGCTGGCCGGTGCGGTTGAGCCGCGAAGGAGGTGACGATGTTTCGATGGCGCGCCGGGGTTCCGGCCGCCGCGAGGCGGGCGCACAACGGGCGCCAAACGAGCCCCGACGGGACGTAACGACCCGAACTAGAGAAGCAGGAGTAGTATCTTGAGTATCCGCAAGCGGATTCTTGCGCTCGCGGTGGCCGGTACGGCCGCGGTGATGCTGGGCGGTGTCGTCACCAGCCAGCACGCATCGCGCGTCGACGCGGAGGGGGCCACACACGCGGCGATCGGCTGCGCTAACAGCGCCGCTGCCACCGACATCGCCTTCCCGGCGGTGGGAGGGGTGATCACGACCAGCGTCCAGAGCTCGGTCACGGCGGGCACGGTGCCCGCGCTGCTCTCCGTCACCACCCCGAACAGCGTGGTGGAATGCGGCGCCGTCTTCGAGGACGACACGGCCGCGACTATGGCTCAGGACGCCGATCCCACGACGATCGACGGCGGCTCGATCACCTTCACTATTACCTCGGGCGTCGCGACGATTCTTGAGAGCAACGGCCCCGTCTTCTCCGTGGGCTGCGGCAGCACCGGAGCGCCGTCGGGCACGGTGAATGGATCGGCCGCGGCGCCAGTGGTCACGCTGACCACCGCCGGCGGCCTTGAGTCGTGCCAGGGCGCCGTGTCGAATACGGGCGTAGGGGCCACTGCGACCTCGGTGTCGCCCAACCCGGTCAACATCGTCCACGTGGCGCTGCGGCCGGGTGCAACGTTCGGCCTGATCGGTGCCGGAAGCCCGGTGATCAGCATCTCGGCGGTCTACAACCGCTTCCCCTCGCTGACGACGGCAACGCTGACGGCGACGAGCACCTGCGTTGGCGCGGCGCCGGCCTGCCCGACGACTGCGACGGCGGCCGTGGGCCCGGCAACAGCGACGACCAACGCGATCACGATCGGTATTGGCGTGCCGACGTACGCGTCGCAGCTAACGCCTAACCCGGCGACGATCCCGGCGGCCGCGGCCACTGGCCAGGGCAGCACGCTGACCATGTCGCTCTTCCACCTGACGGCCGTCTGCACGGCGGTCACCCCCGGCCTCATTGCGACCGTGGGCGGCAGCTTCGTGATTTGCGGCGTCGGTGGCTTGCCGGTGACCATCAACCAGTTCGTGCCGGGCGCCGAGAGCGGCGTGGTGACCTTCACCACCTCAAGCGGCGTCTTCGGCAGCACGGCGCTGGCGGCCGGCGGCGGCCAGCAGGTCTTCAGCGTGCACTGTGGCGCGATTCCGGCCACCACGCCGACGATCCTGATCCCGACGCTGGGCCTCACCTCAACCTTCGCCCTGTCCTCCTGCCAGTCGGCAACGGCGACGCTGTTCGGCGGCGGCGCGGCGGGTACGGCGGTGGTGGTCGCCAACTTCGTTGGTGACTTCACCGGTGGAACCACGCAGGCTTCGACGACGGTGCAGCTCTCGGCTGCTCCGCTGACGACGGCGCTCTCGCGTGGTTGCAACGAGGTCATCACTGGGCCGAGTGTGGCGGCGAATACGCCGGTCAGCACGGTCGCCGGGTTGGTACAGCCGGGCGGTATTGTGGTGAGCGTGTGGATGTTCAACAACAGCCTGCATGCTTTCCAGGCCGGCTTCTTCAGCCCGGCCGGCGCCCCGCTTGACTTCAGCACGGTCGGCCCCGGCCAGTCGCTCTTCATCTGCGTGAGCGGCGCCGGCACCTTCCCGACGCAGTAAGCCTTATCCCGCACGATGGGCCGGGACCAGCCATACGGCTGGCCCCGGCGCCTTCGCGCGAGAGGGCACTCAGGCGGTCCAAGGGGTCAACAGCAGAAGGGGAACCGAACAAATGAGTATGCGGAGCAACGCAACCAGGCTGGGGGCGCTGCTGGGTGCGGCGGCGCTGCTTGGCGGGCTTGCGCTCAGTGCGGCCGGCGGCTCAGGCGTGCACGCCCAGACGGGCGGCAGCGCCACGCCAACGGCCACGGCCAGCGGGCCGACGCCGGCCAGTAACGTGGGCGGGCCGGCGGCGGTGCCGTCGGCGCGCTTCTTTGGCACCGTCAGCCCGGCCGCGGGCGCGGCCTTGCCGGGCACGGTAGTAACGGCCTCGATCGGCGGGGTGCTGTGCGGCTCGGGCACGGTGGCGAGCGGCCAGTACACGGTGGACGTGCAGGCGATTCAGGGCTGCACGACGCCGGGAGCCACTGTTAGCTTCACGGTTGGCGGCATGCCGGCGAGCCCGTCGGCCACGCTGCCGGCGATTCAGGGCACGGCAGTTCGGAACAACCTGACGGTGAGTGCACCGACGCCGACGCCGGCACCGGCCACACCGCCGCCATCGCCGACGCGGGTGACGACACCGCCTCCGCCGCCGACGCGAGTGACGACGCCGCCACCGCCGCCGACCGCGACGCGGCCGCCTGCGAGTGCGACGGCAGCGCAGGGCCAGCGGCCGGTAGCCCAGAAGCCGGTGGCGCCTGCGGCGCAAAAGCCAGTGGCGCAGCGGCCGGTCGTGGTCGTGCTGCCGAACACGGGCAGCGGCGCTACGGCGGGTCAGAGCGGCAGCAGCGTGCTGGCACTCGTCAGCATCCTGCTCGGCGCTGGTCTGCTTGGCGCATCGGGTCTGCTGGCCTTCCGCAAGAGCCAGTAGCCTCGGTTCGGCTCACTTGAGCCCGAAGTCCGAGAAGGGGCAGGCCGCTCGGCCTGCCCCTTCTTCACATTGTCGCGAATCAACGCCGCCGAGACCGTGTTCAGTGATACGTCGCCTGCTGGTTCAAGCAGGCGAACTCGAACTCCGGCGAGGCGGGCAGCGTGGTGAAGTCGGTTGGCGTGGTGGGGTTGGTGAAGAAACCCGCCGCGAACCGGCCGGCGATCGGGTCGTAGCGCCACAGCGAAACCACGGCGGCGGCGGGATCGAAGCGCGCCGCGATCGCCTGCATCGACGTGCCGGCGGGCAGCGCCTCGTAGAAGCGATTGCAGCCCGCGCCGATGATCGGGCGGGCCGTACCGGGCACGCCGGGAATAAACGCTGCACAGGTTTCAGGCGACACATCACCGGGCATTCCCGGCTGCAGCGCGGTCAGCGTGTAGCAGTACCAGCCGGCGAAGGGCAGCCCGTAGTCCGTATAGCCGCGGACGGCGTTGCCTGCGATGTAGATCGGAGCGCCCGGATCGCCGGCGATAAGCGCCGCACGGCGCACGAGCACGAAGCTTTGCGCGTTCAGCGTCAGCACGGTCAGGCTCCAGTTGAGCACCACGCCCTGGCCGTCGATCGACGGGGCGGCGAACAGCGAGAGCGCCGCCGTGGCAGCCGCGGGCCGCGTCCGCGGCATGGCGCCGGGCACGAACAGAACACCCGCGGCGAGCAGCCCGGCGGCGGCAAGGCGGCGTGCGGCGCGGCCGAACGCGATCATCCTCCACCCCATCTATTGCCGTATCGCCGCTATCGCCGTGGTGCTCCATTACCTACTGCGCGCAAGGCACGCTGTCAACCGGCGCGGCCTATCCCTGACTTCGCAAGCGAAGTCTGTCCCTTCCCCACAGGGGAAGGGTAGTCTGAGCACTACCGGTAGCCCTCGGACCACTCATGGAGAAGTACAACTAGTACCGCGTGGCGGAAGTACATCGTGAGTTCAGGCGACCAGCGGCTTGCCCT
>CALFMN010000209.1 GCA_937879875.1 uncultured Chloroflexota bacterium
CTGGTTTCACCTCCCAGTATGGTCAACTCTCATGCCTAGCGGGATAGGCTCTAAGTGCATGTATAGAGCATGTGGGATCCAATTGTGGGCCGCAGCAACTTCAACCACACCTTCCAGATTACCGATCACAAGCAAAATTCCGACACCAAAGAGACCAACGGACAGTGTACACCACGATCGCACCGTCTTTGAGCCATTCAATGCGACAAAGCCGTTCACAACAAGACAGAACATCGTAATTGCGATCAGAGACGCCGTTTGACTGAGGCCAAGATTGAGAGCGATACGAGACGGAGTCGCAGTAAGTTTGGCCATACTATCTTGAACAAGATAGCCAAAGTAGTAATAACCAATCACATGACCGGAGAGCCACGGATCTTCGGGCGGAAAGTGATGAGTCCGTGACACTGCGTTGAGGTCTGCGAACTCGAAAGGACGCTCACTGCTATACCAGTCCGGTTGAAAGGCCCGAAGATAAACAGTCGCTATCAACACCAGCAGAAATAGCACCTCAACGCAGAAGATATAACGTCGCGAGTCCCATACCCAACGAACGGATGTGTGACGGTCGCGCCAACCGAGCGCTATCGCGACTATACATAGACAAACCACGGCTTCTACGACAGTTCGGCCACCGTACGGTACGACGTGGAGAGAGCCTCCTATCCAGATACCATACACGAGGATCAGCATGCCGAGCGTGCGCGAGGCTGCGTACCCCCGATCGGGAAGCTTTCCGAACGCGCGATAAGTTAGTGGCAGGGCCATGAGGCCGAGCACTGTCGTGGCGATCCACCAGCGAAGCACATACGTCACGGAGAAGGTCGCAGCGGATAGGTGTGTCGGGCATACGGCCGATGGCGGCCCCGGGCAACAACGGTTGGACTACTAGATGTGATGACCGTTGTCAGGATGCGGGCACCTCCCTGGCGCGTGAGGAAGGATCGAGTTCGCCGCGACCTAGCGTGGTTGCGACCCGCGCAGCGATCACCGGCCAGTCGAACTGCTCTTCATAGAGAGTGCGAGCCCCCCGTCCCAGCGCGAGGCGCTCATCCGGATTGGTTGCAAGTCGCAATACCTGACGAGCAAAGGCATCCGGGTCAGCCATCGGCGCCAGGCGGAGTGCATGGTGCGCCTCGCGCAGCAGCCGATCGGTGTAGACCCCATCGGTGCCGACGATCGCTACGCCATGTTGCATCGCCGCCATAAGCGTGGTGCGACGTGCCGAGACTCCATCTGCGAACGGCGCGAGAAAGATGTCCGTTGCGGCGATCGCTTCGGCGATCGCTTCAGCAGGTAGGAAGCCCGGTTGGTACACATGCACGTCATCGCGGATACCACTCAGCTTCGGTGTGTTGCCGCCCAGGTTGAGGAAGACCAGCTTCCGACCGCTCTGCGCCACCGTGTTCACGGCATGCACGAGGTAGTCGAGTAGGCGCCACGCGCTGGCATCGGTACCGAACGCTGCTATGACGATTGTGCCGCGATCGGCGCCCAGCCGCAGCCGCTCCCATTCGCGTGCGTGCCGCCGATCCGGCAGATTGGAGGCGACCGGCAGATGCAAAGCCGGACGTGCCGGGCGCTTGCGGGCAAGTTCCTCCGTCCAGGGTTCAACCGCGCAAAAGAACACATCCGTGCTCAGACGCATGGCGAACTGCTGCACGCGTTGCCAGCCATATTTGAGCCGCCACTTCCAGCCCAGGAAAGGTGAGTGCAGCTCGTGCATCATGACGGCGATTCGAGTCCCTGGTGCAGCCCGACGCAGCCGAGCCAGGCGGTAAGGCAGCCACGGCGCGAAGCCTCGGCGATCGAAGCGGAACATGTCGTACTGGAGGATGACGGCAGCGTAGCCCGGCAGGAGTCGCCAGGGGTCACTCGTTTCGCCGCCATACTTCGTCGTGTCGCCGTGGGCACACCCCCAGGAGCCAGTCGTCCTGCGCCAGAAGAGATCCACGTCGAAACGCCCGGTTTCCTGCAGCGCTCCGCCGAAGCGGCAGGCGTAGTCACGCACGCCGTCGCCCTGCACCTCGAAGCAGGTGTCGCCTCCGAGGATGGCCAGCCGCGGCAGCTCCACGTTGCGTCTCCCTGTTGGGGCCGCCGGCAGCATCTAACCGCCAGCCCATCCGCTGCTACTGTACGGGATTGCATCCCGGCGAGACACCCCGCGACCGGGCTTGCCGACCGTTGTACACGAGTCGGCGCCGCGATGAAACCTGCTACCATGCACGCCGAAGGGATGCGTGATCGTTGATGGGCAGTAGCAATGACGTGCCGACGATCACCGTCGCCGAGTCGATCCCGCTTCTGCTTCTCACTCCCGCTGCCCTTATCGTCGTGGCTGGCTACCTGCTCGACCGTATCGGGCTGCCCATCGATCCGCTGGCATCGCTGCTGGCGCTCTCAACGTTGCTCTGCCTGGTCGTGACCGTCCGGCGTCAGCACGGCTTCCGGCTTTGCCTGGACTTCTCAGGGCTTGCCGGCTTCGCCGTGGCGACCGGACTCACCCTCCTGTATCTCGGAAAAGTCAGCGGCCATATGCTCATGCCGGCCAGCGGCGCAACCGACCTGGTGGACCATCTTACCCTTATCGACTACATTCGCCGGCACGATCGCCTGGTGCATAACGTGGTGGTGGCGAAGCCTTACCTGGAGTACATGGCAACTTATCCTGCGGGCAGCCACATCCTTGGCGCCGTAACGGCGGCACGCCTCCACATCAGTGACTTCCGTGCACTGCAGCCGATCACTGGTGGATGTGTTGTCCTCGAAGTCGGCATATTGTACAACGTGATCCTCAGACTGCTTCCGGCCGCATTACGGCGACCAGGCTTCGCTGTAGCGGGCTGCGGCCTGCTGTTGCTGCCATGGGGCAGATTCCATCAGTATTGGCAGGGAGACTATCTTGCCCAATCGTTTCTCGGACATGAGTTCTTCTACTCACAAATCGTGGCTCAGATGTTCGTGCTCGCGGCGCTCTGGGCACTGGCCGCGTGGAACGAACAGCCATCCCAGTTCCTGATAATATTCTTCGCGCTCTGCTCAGCGGCTGTCTTGCTGTGCTGGCCCGGCCTTGGCACCGTGCCGGTGGTCGCATTGGCGCTGTTGCTGCTCTGGCGGCGAGATCTGCCATGGCTGTGGCGCGTCCGCACACTGCTTGTGGGAGCATCGCCCGCGGTCTTGGTAGGTATCTTTTATCTCCTCTTCTATTTCTCGTCTGATCACGTCTATCTGACGCATGAAGGTGATATGCCTACTTTGTACAATACACAGACGAACTGGCTGTTTGCTGCACTGCTCCTGATCGGCTTGTTCACATGCGTGCGGTCCTCGCGCTCGTGGCCCGTGTTGGCTCTCTTCTCGACCGCAGTTGTCCAGTATGCCGTGATGTTGGTATTGGCGCAGCATGGTGTGCTGGCTCGTTACGTCGCGCACAAGATGCTCTATCTCCTGATCTTTGCGGGAGCCGCGATAGGGGCTCGTGGCCTGGCGGAGCTGTGGCCGGTGCCGGCGCGCGGCTGGCACTTACTGGCGCGCGGAGATTGGTCGGTGCTCGGCGTCGCTATTCCCGCGCTGATTATTCTGCCAGGCATCCAGCGTCTGCCGTGGCCTCCGCCACGGCCCTACAGCGTCAATCTGTACCGCAGCGGAGTGTGGGCGCACGAGCATGTTCCGCCACAATGCGTCGACTACGTCACGCAGATCTGGCAGGCCGAGTATTGGCTGCACGTCGCCGTACTTGGCAACCGACGCGACACGCCGCGCACCAATGCTATTTTGGCCGAGTACCCGGCGCCGCCGGAGGCGCGCTGGCACCCGGCACATCTCCAGCCGTACGTGATCGTAGACGATGCGACTGTGGTCCCGCCCGATATCACCGCCGGCGCACAGCTCCTGTTCCTGGATGGCCGCGCTGCCGTGTTTCAACGCCCCGGCAACATCCCCTGCACCGAGGCGCCAATCGTCCTACCGTAAGCGTTTCGCGCGGTCGGACCGCAAGACCGCTGACGCAAGGGCGGCCTCGCCAGCCGGGCGCTGCGGCGTGCGGGCTGTGGCGCGTCGTGTATCATCCCGCTGGCGGGCTCGTGCCCGGTGAAGGCCCCGGTTTGAGTGACGGAGCTTCGCGTTGAGTATCGAGTTTGATCGTTGGCAACTGCCGCGAATGGCCGATCTCAGCGGCACTCGTGTGCTGCGAAGGTGGAGCAAGCGGCTCGCCGGACCGCAGCTCCGACGCGCCCAGCGTGAGCTGCTCTACGCGCGGCCGCAGCGCGTGGCCGGTCCGGAGGGGTGCTACTGGTACCACACCATGGATCTGCCAGGCATCGGCACCGTTTGGGGTGAATGGGACCTGCGCGGCCGCTTCGACGACTACACAGGGCATGTATCGATGCAGGGAAAGCGGGTGCTGGATGTGGGTACTGCGTCCGGATTTCTCACGTTCGAGGCGGAGAAGCGCGGCGCCGACGTCGTCAGCCTGGACATGGATCACGCGCGACGCTGGGCTTACCTGCCTTTCAAGGATAATCCTGCGTGGACGAATCCTGAAGGCTATGCTCGCGAGCGGCAACGCTGGTATCGGCAGATGCAGTGTGGCTACTGGCTGGCGCACCGTCGCTTCCGCTCGCGGGCACGCGTCTATTATGGCGATGTGTACTCGGTGCCGGTGGGACTCGGAATGTTCGACGTGGTGATTGTCGGGGCGCTGCTCGAGCATCTCTCGGACCCCGTGCAGGCGCTGGCGGCGCTGGCGCGGCGTACCGCGTGGACGATGGTCATCACTAACCATGTGCGACAGGACGCGGAGCCGCTGGCGGCCTTCGTCGGCCGCGCCGATCAGCCGCATCAGCAGACGACGTGGTGGTCGATGTCGCTGCCGCTCTACCGTGAGGTGCTGGGCATGCTCGGCTTCCGCATCCGGGAGATGACGGAGCAGTGGTATCCCTGGTTGCGTGACGGCCCGGCAGCGCCGCCCGTGCCGCAGCTCATGCACACGATCGTGGCCGATCGGCCGGGCTGAAGCGGATCAGCCGGGCTGTATCTGCCAGAACTCGGCGCCGAGCGTATCCCAGGGCAGCCGGTGCTCGTCGGGATCCTGCGGATCGAACCCGGCGCTGGTGAAGTAGAGGATCGCCGCGGTCGCCTGGCTCAGATTCGCCGCCCCGTGCGCGACACCGGCAGGAATATACACGAGCTGCGCCCGCCCGCCGCCCATCACAAAGCGCATGCTCAAGCCGGCCGTGGCCGACTGTTCGCGGACGTCCAGCAGCCCGACCAGCAGGCGATGTGACGGCGGGACGAACCACAGATCGTCCTGCCGGCGGTGCAGATGCCAGGCCTTGATCGCGCCGGGCTCGACCTCTGAATAGCTGGACTGCGCGACGCGGAACTCCGGCAGTGCCTCGACGGTGGCATCTGGACGCAGGCGAAGGAGCTCGTTGAACGAGCCGCCATCGTCGAGAAAGAGGGTTAGGTCGAGAATGCGCACTCCCTCGATCCGCCGTCGGGGGCTGTAGTCCTGGACCGTGACGTGCTCCGCGAACGGCGCCGTGATGTCGTAGTCGCGCTCGTGCTGCATCCAAACCTCCCGATCCGTCGTCGCTATGCTGGCTCCGCTGTGCGCGCCGCCATGAACGCGGCGAACGCGCTCTGCCAGGGTATGGTTCGAACTCCGAGGCTTTCGGCGCGCGCGGTGCTCAGGACCGAGTAGCGCGGCTTGGGCACCGCATCGGGGAAATCTGCGAGCAGCGCCGGTCGCACCCGGTCGGGGTCGGCGCCCGAAAGCCGCAGGATCTCGCGTGCCCAGGCGAAGCGCGAGGCCGAACCGCCATCCGTCACGTGCAGCAGGCCGCGCGGTCGCTGGCGCACCAATTCGCAAATCGCTGCGGCGACCGATGTGCAGGCCGTCGGCGTCGCCACTTCGTCGGTTACAACCGAAAGCGTCGGCTGCCGCGCCGCCCAGCCCAGCACACGCTGCACGAAGTTCTGCGCGCCCGCGCCGTACAGCCAGGCGGTACGCAGCACCAGCGCGTCAGGCGCGGCGGCAAGGACCAGCTCTTCACCAGCGCGCTTCGAGCGCGCGTAGGCGCTCAGCGGCCGTGTGGGCGCGTCCTCGTGATAGGGGGAATCCGCTTCGCCGTCGAAGACTTCGTTCGTGGAGATCTGAACCAGATAGCTGCCGGTCGCCCGACATGCTGCGGCCAGCGCGGCCGGTGCTCGTGAATTGAGCAGATCCGCCTGCGCGGGCTCCCGCTCGCAGCGCCCGGTATCCGTCAGCGCGGCGCAGTTGACCACGACCGACGGTTGCAGCTCGCGCATCAGCGGAAGCAAGGCCTCCGGCTGGCCGAGGTCGAACTGCGCACGGCCGAGACCGATCACCTGCCAGTCGGGAGCACATGCCGTCGCAACGGCCCGGCCGAGCTGCCCGGCGGCGCCGGTGACGAGGAGCGTGCCGCGGTCAGGCACGGTGCTGGTACTGCAGCGCATAGTAGGCGTCGAACGTCTGGTTGCGGACCTGTTGCCACCACGCCGGGTCCTCGGCGTACCAGCGCACCGTGCGCGGGAAAGCGTCGGCCCAGGCATGAGCCGGTTTCCAGCCCAGCGCGCGGATCTTGTCGGCATTCAGCGCATAGCGCGCGTCGTGGCCGGGACGGTCGCGCACAAACTGGATCAGCGAGGTCGGGCGATCGAGGATCGCCAGCACGGTCTGGATGACCTCGATATTGCGGCGGACGTTCTCCGCCGTGATGTTGTAGGCCGCGCTTGGCTCACCGCGTTCGAGCAGGAGATCGATCGCCGCGCAGGCATCGTCCACGTAGGTCCAGTCCCGTTGCTGCTCGCCGTTGCCGTAGACCGGCAACGACTTCCCCGCCAGCGCATTGGTGACGAACAGCGGGATCAGCTTTTCGGGAAACTGATTGGGACCGTAGACGTTCGAACAACGCGCGACGATCACGGGGAGTTGATAGGACTCGACGTATGACCGGCAGAGCAGCTCGGCCGCGGCTTTGGAGGCGGCGTACGGGCTGCGCGGCAGCAAGCAGTCGTCTTCAAGGCTGGTTCGCGGAGCGGCCACGTCGCCGTACACCTCGTCGGTGGACATCTGCAGGAAGCGATCGACGCCGGCCGCGCGCGCGGCGGCCAGCAGCGTGGCCGTGCCCTCCACGTTGGTGCGGACGAAGGGGATCGCGTCGAGCAGCGAACGGTCGACGTGACTCTCTGCCGCGAAGTGCACCACCGTATCGCAGTCCGCCATCGCACGGCGAACGGTCGGTGCATCGCTGACATCACCGCGGACAAAGCGGTAGCGCGGGTCGCCGGCCAGGTCGGCCAGATTGCCGGGATTGCCCGCGTAGGTGAGCAGATCGAGGTTCACGACCTCGCGCTCCGGGTGTTTGTGGAGGTATTGACGGATGAAGTGGCTGCCGATGAAGCCGCAGCCGCCCGTGACGAGCGTTCGGCGGGCGTGTCCCGTCAATCTGGTCCTCCCCGTTTGCGGCTGATGCCGTGAGGCCCGCCTGGCCCCGGCGCGGAAACGTCATCGCATCGGTGCTAGGCCGGCATATCGATGCGACTATGATCGCCAAGCATAAGCTGATACACGCGCGGCCGGCGGTCAACTCCGCTGACGACGACGTCGCGGCCGATCAGGCTCTCCTCGATACGTCGAGGAACATGTTCTAACCGGCAATGGTCGAGCACAATGCTGTCGGCGATTTCGACGCCGCGCACGACAGTCGCCCGATCAATGGCCGTGAACGGCCCGATGTAGGCATCTTCGATCACGCACTCCGGCGCGATCACGACCGGACCCTTGATCACGCTGCGCCGAATGCTGGCCCCGGCGCCGACAGCCACGGCGCCCACGATCCTGCTCTCGGCGTCGACTTCGCCGCCGATGTGCCGTTGCAGCCGCTCCAGCACGAGCCGATTCGCTTCGAGAATGTCGGCCATCTTGCCCGTATCGATCCAGGGGCCTGCGAGCACAGCATGGCCGACTCGTGCCTTGCGGTCGAGCAGCCCTTGAATCGCGTCGGTGATCTCCAACTCGCCCCGCGCCGACGGTTGCAGGCCATCGATGACGCTGAAGACCGCGGGCGTGAAATAGTAGATGCCGGTGATCGCCAGGTCGCTGGGCGGGAGCGTGGGCTTCTCGACCACCCGGACCAGGCGCCCGTCGGTGATCTCCGCCACGCCGAAGGCGCGGGGATTCGGCACTCTGCTGAGCACCACGCCGCAGTCGAGGTCTGCCGCGCGAAACGCGGCGACCAGTTCGCAGATTCCATCGCGGGCAAAGTTATCGCCCAGCACGACCATGAATGGATCGTCGCCGATGAAGCCGCGGCAGAGCCCGACGGCGTGCGCAATGCCGCGCGGCTGGTCCTGCTCGACGTAACACACCCGCAGGCCGAAGCGGCTGCCGTCTCCGACCGCGGCCTTGACCTGGTCGCGAGTTTCCCCAACCACGACCGCGATCTCGCGGATCTCGAGCGCGGCCAGCTGTTCGAGCGCGTAAAACAGCACCGGCTTGTTGGCGATGGGGATGAGTTGCTTGGCGCCCGTATAGGTGAAGGGACGCAGCCGGCTCCCCTTGCCGCCGGCCAGAACCACGGCTTTCATGGAATGCAACCACCTCTCCGGACTCGCCAGCGACGGCGATGGCGGATCAGTACCCGCGACCGAGTGCAGGACTGATCGCCGCCGCCTGCATATGCAGCAGCGCAGCATCGACGCCGCGGCGCTCCGTCAGGACGGCGCTTTTGCTACCATAGCGAACCAGCAGCAGACCGCTCAACAGTACACGAGTGGAGAGGGCAGCGGTGTTGCCGGTTGCATTGCCTACGTCGGAATCGCCACGGGTCTCAGTCATCGTGCTCGGCTGGCGTGAGGCGCCGTATCTGCTGTCGTGTCTGGAATCGATCGCGCGCCACTGCTCCGGCGCCATTCCGTTCGAGCTGCTGCTGTTCCTCAACGAGCCGTCGGACGCTCTGCGGGAACGCGTCAGGCAGCAGGTGCGCGGTGCACGCGTCGCCGAATCGCCGATCAATCTGGGTTTCGGTGGCGGCAACAATGCCGCCGCCCGATCGGCGCGCGGCGAGTTCATCGTGTTGCTGAACGACGACGCGGTCGTGCAGCCGGGCTGGCTGGAGGCGCTCGTCGCGGCGGCCGACCTCCGCCCCGCGGCTGGAGCGATCGGTAGCCGCGTGCTTGCCTGGGACGGGACGATCCAGGAGGCCGGAGGCCAGCTCTGGAGAGACGCCTCGGTGACCCCGCTTGGGTACGGATTGCCGGGCGACAGCAGTGAGTTCGTAGGGCTGCGCTCAGTTGATTTCGCTTCGGGCTGTTCGCTCCTTGTGCGCCACGAGACCTGGACGGCGCTTGATGGATTCGATGAACGATACTTTCCCGCGTACTACGAGGACGTCGATCTCTGCCTGCGCATCCGTGCTCGCGGACTCGACGTGCTGTGCGCCGGACGATCGGCCGTTCGCCACCGGCAGGGAGGCAGCGTCCATCAGCGGTTCAAGAGCTTCCTTCTCTCCCGCAACGCGGCACTGCTCCGCGCCATGCAGGCAGCCGCGCTCGAGAGCAAGCCGTTGCCCCCCGAAGGGCTGTGGGTAGTTCGTGAGCAACAGATCCCGCCCGAGGCCGCGGCTGTTCCCGTGTTGGATGAGCAGCCGGTGCTCGGATCTGCCGGGACGAGGGCACTCCTCCTGGACCATCGCGTGCGCCTCGCCTACGCTGGAGTGCTGGAGTCCAAGGCCGATGCGCGGGAGCAGGAACTGCTCGCACAGATCGACCAACTGCACGACTGGACCGCCGATCTGGAACAACGAGCCCAGCAGCGGGAGGCCGACCTGCGCAACTTCACCGGCGAGCATGAGGAACTCCAGCGCTGGGCATTGGAGTTGCAGCAGCGAGTGCAGTGCCTGGAGGCAGAGGCAGCACGGAGCCTTGGCGGATGAATCCGCGCCGCTCGCGCGTGGCTGCGGCGCCGACGCTCAACCGGGGTGTGACCAACAGTTGTGGGTCACCGGCTCAGGCAGCTAAGCCAATCTGG
>CALFMN010000210.1 GCA_937879875.1 uncultured Chloroflexota bacterium
GCCGAACACTCGACGGCCCGCTTGCGCGCGGTGCTGCTCTACCGCCAGCGCCCGGGGTCCCCTGCCCGCGCCCCGCAGATCGCCGCGATCTGCGGGGCGCGGGCGCGGCGGTCCGGCACCAGCACCAGGCGCCGCCGTGCGCGCACCCGCCCGGCCTCGGTCCGCGCCTGGCGCCGCACGGTACGGCGCTCGGCCGCGCTGCGCGGCCGAACATCCACCATGCGGCACCCTCCCGGCGGGTACCGCAAGCATCCCGGTCAGCCCGCGCACGGGGCGGGAACTTTTGGCACCTTACTTACTGACCCCTGCATGAAGAACTAAAGGCGTAGCCGCTGTGAGCGAAACAGCCGTGCAGGACATGGAGCTTGTGCCGCAGCCGGGCGACGGCCAGGCGCAACTCGGTCTTCAGCTCAGCGAGGTCGTGACAGACCAGGTTGCGCAGCTCGACTCGTTTGAGGTGCTGCCAGACGCCCTCGTCCGGATTCAGCTCGGGCGCATACCCGGGGAGGCGCTCCAGCAGGAGCCGTTCGCCTTGCTCCGTCGCCAGGAAGTCTTTGACCGGCTGCGCCCGGTGGATCGGCGCCCCATCCCAGAGCACCAGCAGCTTGCCCGGGATCTGGCGCAGCAGATGCTTGAGGAACGCCACGATCGTCGGGCCGCGGAACGGTTGCTCCCGCACCTGCACCAAGAGCCGCCCGGCGTTGGTGATGCCGCTGCTGACTGCCAGATGGTCGCGGGGCAGCGGCACCCGCAGCACCGGCGTCTGGCCGCGCGGCGCGTAGGTCCGCACCAGCGCCGGCAGCAGGTAGAAGCCCGACTCAGCTACCCAGACCACCGTACGCTCCTCGTCCTGCGCCTTTTTTCGAGCGCGGGCCAGCGCTCCTCACGCCAGGCTTGGATGGCGGCTTCATCGCGCTGCGTCGCCTGGCGGACCGGCTTTTGCAGGCTCCAGCCAAGCTCCCGGACCAGGCGGCTGACCTGGGCAGGATGATAGCGGACGCCAAATTCGGTGCGGATGAGCGCCGCCACGCGCTTGGTCGTCCAGACCTCGCCGGCGAAGCCGTGGGCCTCGGCGCCTTGCTGGAGCAGGGTCGGCAACTGCTGGCGCTGCGCCTCGCTGAGTCGCCGGGCGGGGCCAGGCGGCGGCCGGTGGCGCTGCGCCGCGGCGCCGCCATCACGGGCACGCTTCAGCCACTGGCTTACCGCGCCGGGCGTGACGCCCAGGGCGTCGGCGATGGCGCGGCCGCTCCAGCCGCGCTCGTGGAGCGTGAGGGCACGCAGGCGCCGTCCCTCACGCCAGTTCGTTGGTGTTGTCGTCGTGGTACTCATGCGATCGGCTTACCAGACTGGGCCGCCGTTTAGAATCCCGCGCAGGGGTCAGTAGCATTGGAGAAGGCTCGGTTAGGCTGAGGCTGATCTGTGCGGTTAGGCGCTGAGTGAGTGCCGGGGCCGCAGGCGTTTGACCCCCTCCTTTCCTCCCAGCCATAATGGCCGCAAGGGGCGCTTAGCTCAGCTGGCTAGAGCATCTCGCTTACACCGAGAGGGTCAGAGGTTCGAGTCCTCTAGCGCCCACCCGCAATGTCGCATACTCCGGCCTCGGGCAGGCGAGCGCCCTTCCGCGGCGAATCCGCCCGCCGCAAGCTCTGAAGGGTGGGTTCGCCATGACGACCGCGCAACGTTCCCTCTCCGAGTGGCGCGAGGGCGCCTACGCCAAAGCGCTCAAACGCTCTCCAGAACGGCAGCCGAAGTTCGAGACCACCGGCGGCACCGAGATCGCGCCGCTCTACACGCCCGAGTCGGTCATGCAAAATGGGGGCTTCAGCTACGACCAGCAGCTCGGCTATCCCGGCGAGTTCCCCTACACCCGCGGCGTGCAGCCCACGATGTATCGCGGCCGCTTCTGGACCATGCGCCAGTACGCCGGCTTCGCCGACGCCGAGGAGTCGAACCGCCGCTACCGCTACCTGCTGGAGCAGGGCCAGACCGGCCTCTCCGTCGCCTTCGACCTGCCCACGCAGATCGGCTACGACTCCGACGACGAGATGGCCCAGGGCGAGGTGGGCAAGGTCGGCGTCGCGATCGACTCGCTGCTCGACATGGAGATCCTCTTCAACCAGATCCCGCTCGAGCAGGTCACAACCTCGATGACGATCAACGCCACGGCCCCCATCCTGCTCGCGCTCTACGTGGCCGTGGCGAAGAAGCAGGGCGCCGACCTGCGCAAGATCGGCGGCACGATCCAGAACGACATCCTCAAGGAATACGTTGCGCGCGGCACCTACATCTTCCCGCCCAGGCCCTCGATGCGGCTGATCACCGACGTCTTCGCCTGGTGCAAGGACGCGCTGCCGAGCTGGAACACGATCTCGATCTCCGGCTATCACATGCGCGAGGCCGGCAGCACCGCCGCGCAGGAGATCGCCTTCACCCTGGCCGACGCGATCGCCTATGTGGAGGCGGCGCTTTCGGCCGGGCTCAAGATCGACGAGTTCGGCCCGCGCCTGTCGTTCTTCTTCGCCTGCCACAACAACTTCCTGGAAGAGGTCGCCAAGTTCCGCGCGGCGCGGCGGCTGTGGGCCAAGATCGCCCGCGACCGCTTCGGCGCCGTCGACCCGCGCTCGCAGATGCTGCGCTTCCACACGCAGACTGGCGGCGCCACGCTCACCGCGCAGCAGCCCGACAACAACATCGTGCGCACCACGGTGCAGGCGCTGGCCGCGGTGCTGGGCGGCACGCAGTCGCTGCACACCAACTCGAAGGACGAGGCGCTGGCCCTGCCCAGCGAGCACGCGGTGCAGATCGCGCTGCGCACGCAGCAGGTGCTCGCCTACGAGAACGGCGTCGGTGACACGGTCGATCCGCTCGGCGGTTCGTACTTCGTGGAGAGCCTGACCGACACGCTCGAAGCCGACGCGGCGAAGCTGATCGCGCGCATCGACGCGCTCGGCGGCGCGGTCAACGCGATCGAACAGGGCTTCCAGCAGCGCGAGATCCAGGACGCCTCCTACCGCTTCCAGATCGCGATCGAGAAGAAAGAGCGCACGATCGTCGGCGTCAACCGCTTCCAGACGGAAGAGCCGCCGATCGAGGGGCTGCTGCGCGTCGATCCGCGCGTGGGCGAGCGGCAGACGGCGAAGATCGCAAAGATCCGCCGCGAGCGCGACCAGGCGAAAGTCGATGCGGTCTTGCAGAAGATCGAGCAGGCGGCGCACGGCAGCGAGAATACGATGCCACTGTTCGTCGAGGCGGTCGAGGCCTACACGACGATCGGCGAGATCTGCGACGTGCTGCGCGGCGTCTGGGGCGAGCAGCGCGACGCGCTCGTGTTCTAAACGCACAGCGCGGAGTTCGCCAGAACCCGCGCCGGCATCGATGACCTTGCCCGATCATTCACGCTGCAATGCCGGCCAGCGGCGTCGCGATTGGCGGTTGACGCCGCGTCACGGCCGCCGTAGCGTGAGTATTGCGACGCCTTCATGCCGTGCGGCGTCGCCCTCCGCGGCTCCCGGCAACGGGGCGGCGGAGCGCAAGCGGGACGGGGTGCAATTCCCCACCGGCGGTGAAAGCCCGCGACCCTTCCGCTCCGAGATGGGCGCCTCCGCGCTCATCTCAGAACCCGCGGGAGGCCGACCCGGTGAAACTCCGGGGCCGACGGTGACAGTCCGGATGGGAGCGAACGGCGAACCGGGCACACGATAGGGAATAGGGATCAGGGAACAGAGATTCGTGGCTGGGGACCGCGCGAGCGCTGCGCTGGCCCCGGTTCGCATCTCCGGTCGTTCCGGCTCCCATTCCGGCGGCTGCGTCGATGGCGCCTCGATGCGACCGTCTGTCCGCTCCTCCTGTGATCCGATGATCGGATCTCCCTCCCCCATGCTGTTGAACGAAATGGGGGAGGGGCAGGGGAGGGGGCCACGCCGCCCGGTTCCTCCTTTCCGCGCGTGTCCGCACGCGCGGAAAGCCCTTCCTCCCCGGCTCCCGACTCAGGCAGGGCGCGCTGCGGCGCGCGTTCTTGAGTGCCGGCCGCCTCGCGGCCGGTCAGTGGAGTAGGGAGATCCAGCATGTACAGCGGACTGATCTCGGAACTCGGCCTCATCGAATCCGGCCGCGAGACGGAGGAGGGCATCCTGCTCACCGTGCTCGCGCCGGAAACGGCGGTGCGGCTGCGGCCGCTGGGCTCGGTCGCGGTCGCCGGCACCTGTCTCACGGCGCTCGCCTGCGACGGGGATCGCTTCAGCGTGCTCGTCGGCGCGGAGTCGGCGGCGCGCACCACGTTGCGCCCGCCGCTCGACGGCCAACGCGTCAACCTCGAGTTGCCGCTGCGCGCCGGCGACCCGCTCGACGGGCATCTGGTGCAGGGGCATGTGGACGGTACGGCGACGGTGGTCTCGCGGCGGCGCGAGGGCGGCGTGGAGTACGTCTGGTTTCGGCCCAATAAGCGGCTGTTGCAGGAGATCGTGCCCAAAGGCTCCGTCGCGGTCGATGGCGTCAGCCTCACCGTGGTGGAGGTGAACAAAGGCGCCTTCTCCGTGGCGCTGATTCCGGAAACGCTGCGCCGCACCACGCTCGCGGCACTGCAGCCGGGCGAACGCGCGAACGTCGAAACCGACGTGATGCCAAAGTACGCGCATCGCTTCGGCCACGCGCCGCGGCCGGCGCTCGCCTGGGCGGGGCTGCGCCGCGGGCGCGAAGCCGCGGAGATGGCGATCGCGGCGATCGCCGCGGGCGGCAAGGTGATCGTCTGGGACCCGGCGCGCGAGGGCGAAGGCGACGTGATCATGGCGGCGGACCGCGTTTCGCCGGCCGACATCAACTTCATGATGACGCACGTGCGCGGCCTGCTCTGCGCGCCGACGGATGCGGCGCTGCTGGCGCGGCTGGCTATCGCGCCCATACCCGGCGACGGCGACCATCATGGCACCGCCTTCATGGTGCCGATCGATGCGGCCGCAGGCACGACCACCGGCATTCCCGCCAGCGAGCGAGCCTTGACGCTGCGTCTGCTCGCCAGCTCGGCGGCGCGGCCGCAGTCGTTCGTGCGGCCGGGGCACGTCTTGCCGCTGGCCGCCCATCCGCGCGGGCTTGCGGCCCGGCAAGGCCACACGGAGGCGGCCGTGGCGCTGGCGCGCTGGGCGGGCCGACCGCCGGTGGCGCTCTGCTGCGAGGTGGCCGCGGCCGACGGCGAGATGGCGCGGCTGCCGGAGTTGGAGCTGTTCGCGGCCGAGCACGGCCTGCCGCTGGTCGCGATCGAAGACCTTGTAAGCTACGCCCGCGCTGAGGCGGACGCCGCGGTCGCGGTATGAGTGTCTGGGCGGCGGGATCAAGCCCGAAGATCCCGCCGCCCGTCTCTTCCGCAATGATCATCCACGCAGAGATGTATTCCGGCGTACCGTGCGTTCGTCCGCTATACTGCAGCCGCATAGCGGCGGCGGCGGAGGGGGAGGAGTGTGATGATCGCGCGGGTGCTCGTTGCCCTGCTGGCGGTCGCCACGGCCGCCTTCGGCCAGCGTGTGGCGGCCGCACGCTTGTCTGCCGGCGGCCATATCCTCAGCGACGGCACCTGTGACGCGGCCGGGCAGCCCGCGTTCACGGGCCAATCGCGCGCCACCGACCCGAACGCCCCGCCCGGCGTGTATCTGGGCGTCTGGCAGCCGGGAGTGCCGGACGATATGAGTCAGCTCGACGCCTTCGAGCGCGATGCAGGCACCTCGGTAGCGATCGTGATGCTCTGGAACGACTGGGCGGGCAACGGCACGCTCGACGTTGCTGGCCTCTGCGCGATCGCCGATCGCGGCGCCGTGCCGCTGATCACCTGGATGCCCACCGACTGGCAGGGCGCCGACCCCTCGACTTACAGCCTCAACAGCATCATCGCGGGCAAGCACGACGACTACATCACCGACTGGGCGCGGCAACTTGCCAACTACGGCGGCCCGGTACTGCTGCGCTTCGCCCACGAGATGAATGGCGACTGGTACGGCTGGGCAAATCGGAACGGCAATACTCCCGCGCAGTATGTCGCCGCCTGGCAGCGCGTCCACGACATCTTCGTGGAGCAGGGAGCGAGCAACGTGCAATGGGTCTGGTCGCCCAACGTTGCAGACGACAGCGCCGTCGACTTCGCGCCCTACTATCCCGGCGACAGCGACGTGGATTGGGTGGCGCTTGACGGCTACAACCGCGGGCCGCAGATCTGGCGCTGGTTCACGCAAATCTTCGGCTCATCGTACGACCAGCTGACGAAGCTCAGCAGCAAACCGGTGATGATCGCCGAAGTCAGCACCAGCGAAGCACTGCCGCAGCAGGCCGCGTTGGATGACACCAAGGCGAAATGGATCACCAGCGCCTTCACCGACGAGATCCCCCACCGCTTCCCGGCGATTCGTGCCGTGGTCTGGTTCAACGAAGACAAGAGCGGCGAGGAGAACGGCGGCTACGACTGGCGCATCGAATCCTCGCGCGCCGCGCAGCGTGCCTTCTCCCGGGCAGCCGCCTCCTCGTATATCTGGACTAGCTGGCCCTGATGCGCTCCCCGCGGGCGGCCGAGCCAGTGCACCGATCCATCCTCCGCACCGCGCAGGGCACGCGGTATACTGCGCGCCGGCCGCCGCGGGCTCGCTGAGGCCCGGCGTGCGGCTGGAGGGCTGAGCATGGAGATCTCCTGCGCCTTCGCCACGAGCCCGGATACGCCTCAACACATCGCCCTGGCCGAGCGGCTGGGCTACCGCCGCGCCTGGTGCTACGACTCGCCCGCGCTGTACCCGGACGTGTGGATGACGCTGGCGCTGGCGGCCGAGCGCACCAGCCGCATCGGCCTCGGCCCCGGCGTGCTCATTCCCAGCCTGCGCCATCCGATGGCGAACGCGGCCGCGATCGCGACGCTGGCGCAGCTGGCGCCGGTGCGGGTGGCCGTGGCCGTCGGCTCCGGCTTCACCGGCCGGCTGACGTTGGGACAGCGGCCGTTGAAATGGTCGTTCGTGGAGGCGTATGTGCGGGCGCTGCGCGGCCTGCTGCGCGGTGAAGAGGTCGAATGGGACGGCGCGGTGATGCGCATGCTGCAGCCCGCCGGCTTTGCGCCGGCGCGGCCGATCGACGTACCCCTGCTGATCGGTGCCGGCGGGCCGAAGGGTCTGGCCACAGCGCGGGCGCTGGGCGATGGCGTCTTCGTGACGCGGCCGCTGAGCGGCTTCGCCTGGGTGGCCCAGCTTGCCACGGGCACGGTGCTGGAGCCGGGCGAAGCGCCCGGATCGGCGCGTGTCATGGCCGCGGCAGGTCACGGTGCGGCGGTGGCCTATCACGGCGCCTACGAGCGCGGCGGCATCGAAACCCTGCCGGGCGGCGCTGCCTGGCGCGACCAGATCGAGCGCGTGCCGGCGCGGACGCGTCACCTCGCGATTCACGACGGACACCTGATTGCGCCGAACGTGATCGACCGCACGGTGCTGAACGGCGACGTACTGGCTCGCTACGGCGGCGCGCTGGATGCGGCGTCCTGGCGCGAATGGCTGCAGCGTTGGCAGCAGGAGGGGACGACGGAGCTGGCCTACCAGCCCGCCGGGCCGGACATTCCGCGCGAATTGACTGCCTTCGCGCGCATGGCCAGCCTGTGAAATCGCGCAGCACTCGTTTATGTTCGGGTAATCGTTTCATACGACAACGAACTGCTTGACGATCGTTCGCAGTGGGCTTAGAGTACCGGCACGTCACCCCGCGTCACTGAGGAGGCGCACAATGAAGGGTTTCAAGGAGTTCCTGCTACGCGGCAACGTCATCGACCTGGCGGTGGCAATTACCATCGGCGTCGCGTTCGTCGCCGTGGTGACGGCCTTCGTCAAAGACATCATCACACCGCTGATCGCCGCGATCGGCGGCAAGCCAAACTTCGCCGATCTCAACTTTACGATTAACAAGAGCACGTTCCTGTACGGCGACTTCATCAACGCGATCGTGGCGTTTGTGATCATCGCCGCGGTCGTGTACTTCCTGGTCGTGGTGCCGATGAACGCGCTGATTCAGCGTTCCCGTCGCCAGCCGCCGAGCGACCCGACCACAAAGCGGTGCCCGGAGTGCCTGAGCGACGTTCCGATCGATGCGCGGCGCTGCGCCTATTGCACCGCGCTGATCGCCTCGGCGGCGTAGCGGGCCGGTGGCCCTCATAACCCCCTTCCCCTTCTCTCCCATACACAAGCGACAGGAGATCCGCCACGATGGAAGAGCATAT
>CALFMN010000211.1 GCA_937879875.1 uncultured Chloroflexota bacterium
CCTGCGCCTTCATCGCGTTTCATCAAGCTGGCCTAGTGGGATAGGTTCTAAGGCCTCCGAAAGAGCGTTCCGAAGTACAGTGATAGGACGGCGAGCCCCCACGAGACGGCGCAATCGCGCAGTTCTACGTCGACTCCGAGCCTCCGACTATCGACCGCCGTGATTTCAGCCCGAACGCCTCGGCCAGCAGTTCGTAGCTGCGCACGCGGGCGGTGAAGTCGTGGGTGATCGTGACGACGACGAACTCGTCCACGCCGTACGCTTCGCCCATCGCCAGCATCCGCGCCTTCACCTGCTGCGGCGTGCCGTGGATCGAGCGGCCGCGCATGTACTCGATGTACTCGCGCTCCTGCTCGTTGTAGGGATAGGCGAGCGCCTCGTCGACCGAAGGCACGCCGCCGCGCCCGCCGGCGAGCGCCGTGGCCCGCCAGCACCAGCGGCTCCAGCACAGCCGCTCCGCTTCCTCTTCCGTCTCGGCGCAGGTGACGGAGACGCCGATGCTCGCCCGCGGCCCAGCCAGCAGCGGCGACGCTTTGAAGTGCCGCTTGTAGGCTTTGACCATGCCCTCGCCGCCCTCCGGCGAGATGAACTGCGCGAAGGAGAACGCCCAGCCGAAGTGCGCCGCCAGGCTGGCGCTCTCCGCTGTCGAGCCGAGCAGCCAGATCTCGGGGATCTCCGGCCCGGCGGGCATGGCGTGGATGCCGTGGAAGGGGTGGTTCTGCGGAAAGTCGTTGGTCAGAAAGCCGTAGAGATCGGCGAGCTGCTCCGGATAGTGCTCGACGCCGAGCGCGCCGGGGCCGTGCGCCAGCGCCCGCGCCGTGCGGCCGTCGCTGCCCGGCGCCCGGCCGATGCCGAGGTCGATGCGGCCGGGATGCAGCGCTTCGAGCATGCGGAACGTCTCGGCCACCTTCAGCGGACTGTAGTGGCTGAGCATCACGCCGCCGGAGCCGACGCGGATGTTTTGCGTCCGCGCCGCCACCATCGGGATCAGCACTTCGGGGCTGGCGCAGGCGAGGCCGCCGGAGTTGTGATGCTCCGCCAGCCAGTAGCGCGTGAAGCCGAGGCGGTCGGTGATCTCGGCGAGGCGCAGCGTCTCGTTGATCGCGTCCTGCGCCGTGCCGCCGCGGCGGATGGGCGACTGGTCCAATACGCTGAGCATAACCATGTTTGGCTGTCCTGAAACTGTCGAGGCGCGCGAATCACGGTCCTCGCGCGATCGATCGAACCATGTCTGAAGTCAGGACACGAGAGGGCGGTCCTGCCCGCCATGTACTCTACGATGAACCTGCACCGCGCGAAGAACGGCGCGGGGTACGGAGGGCAGTCGTGGCAACGTTCGTGCTTGTCCCCGGCGCGTGGATCGGCGGCTGGATCTGGCGCAAGGTCACGCCGCAATTGCGCGCCGCCGGGCACGATGTCTACCCGGTGTCGCTCACGGGGCTTGCCGAGCGCTCGCATCTGACCTCGCCCAGCATCGATCTCGACACGCATATCGAAGACGTGGTGAACCTGCTCAAGTTCGAAGATCTGCACGACGTGGTGCTGCTCGGCCACAGCTACGCCGGGTTGGTGATCACGGGCGTGGCGGAGCGTGCGCCGGAGCGGCTGCGGCGGCTGGTCTATCTCGACGCGGCTGTGCCGCACGACGGCGCCTCGTTGTTCGACGTAAACGGCCCGCTGTTTCAGTCGGTAGTGGAGGAGTCGGCGCGGCGCGACGGTGAGGGCTGGTGCTGGCCGCTGCCCGACGCCGAAACCTTCGCTACCTACAACAACGTCACCGACTGGACTGAGGCTGATCTGCGCTGGTTCCGGCAGTATGCCGTGCCGCAGCCGATCGAGACGTTTCGCCAACCGCTGCGGCTCGCGGACGCGCGGGCGGCGGCGTTGCCGCGCACGTACATCTTCTGCTCAGCGTCGCCCGTGCCGCCGGCGCCGTTCGTCGAGCCGTTGCGCAGCGCCCTCGGCTGGGACTTTACCGAGCTGCCGACCGGCCACTACCCGATGATCACGCTGCCGCACGACGTGGCCCGCATCCTGCTCGGCACAGTGTAAGGTTTCGCGGCGCCCAATGAGCGCCTATTGGATCGCCGGGGCGACCGGCTGCGGGTGCGCTTCGCTGCCCCGGCGGCGCTTCAGGCGCACGTCGCCGGCATCGTAATCCAGCACAACGCGGAAGTGACGCAGCACATCCCAACCCATGAGCGAGGGCATGTAGATATTGGCCGGTGTCAGATGCGCGATGTAGATGGTCTGGCGAAAGGTTTGATGCCTGCCCGACTCATGCCGAAAGGTAAACGCGGCCGGCATCGGAAAGAAGATGCTGCCGCCGCCAATGCCAGAACCTCCCATGGTGGCTGGCCAGGCGTACGGATCGCGCAGCTTCTCCTCGGCAATGCCTGCCCAAAGCGAGGCATCGTTCGGCTGCAGGCAGGTGAAGCGGGCACCGCTGTCAACGATGAAGTCGACCTCCGCCGGCTCCGGCGTGATGCCTTCAATCGTCAGCGCGACACGCACGATCGGGAATGGATCATGGATCTCCAGTTCGGCCAGGCGGGCGAAGCTGCCACGAATCACGGGCGGTTCAAACGATGAGGTTCAGAGGGGTCGTGCGCATGCCCCTGCACCAGATCTCGCTCTGCCCGAAGCCCGCCCGCTTCGCCGCCTGCAGCGCTGCCGAGAAGTCCGGCTCAACCGCGACGACTTCGCCCGTCGAGCGGCGGATGGCGACGAATTGGTCTGGATACCTGGCCTTCAGCTCGGCGCGGTGCGCCTGCCAGAAGGCTCGCTCCTCGTCGATCGGTGATGGTCTGGCCGGCATCGGCGCCGCCTTCGCGCGTTTCGGCATCGCGTGCTCCTTTCCCCTGCTGACCGTCGAACCTGGCCCACATAGCATAGCCGCTCCGGCGCTGCCGCGCGGCCGCGGCTTCTGTGCTATCGTGGCCCCGTTGGCGGCGTTTTCCGCGAATGTGGGCGCCTGCACAAGCAGGAACCGGCGAGGGGCGCGATGCAGGATCTGGCCGGAAAAGTCGCGGTGATCACGGGCGGTGCCAGCGGCATCGGTCTCGCCACGGCGCGGCGGCTCGGGCGCGAGGCCATGAAGATCGTGATCGCCGACATCGAGCAGGGGCCGCTGGACGTGGCTGTGCGCGACCTGCAGGCCGGCGGCGCGGACGTGCTCGGCGTGCAGACCGATGTCGGCAGACTGGAGGACGTGCAGCGGCTCGCTGAGCGCACAATCCAACGCTTCGGCAAGGTGCATCTCGTCTTCAACAACGCCGGCGTGAATCGCAGCGGCCCGATTCAGGAGATGACCCACGCCGACTGGCAATGGGTCTTGCAGGTCAATCTCTGGGGCGTGATCCACGGCGTCGAGGTCTTCGTGCCACGTCTGCTGGAGCAGGGCGAAGGCGGACACATCGTCAACACCGCCTCGTTCGCCGGGCTGATTCCGAACCAGGGGCTCGGCGTCTACTGCGTTTCCAAGTACGGCGTGCTCGGCCTCTCCGAGGTGCTCTACCGCGACCTCAGCGCCTACGGTATCGGCGTCTCGGTGCTCTGTCCGATGGTGGTGAACACCAACATCCGCTTCGCCGGCCGCAACCGCCAGCCGGAGTTCGGCGGCCCGCTCGAGGAGCCGACGCGCTCTGAGGAAGAGCAGGAGGCGGTGATCGGCCGCCACATCGAGCCGGCCGCGGTGGCCGAGCTGGTGCTGCAAGGCGTGCTGGCGAACCGGCTCTATATCCACACCCACGCCGAGGCGCGCGGCTTCATCCAGCGGCGTTTCAACCGCATCGACCGCGCCTTTGCCGACGCCGGGCTGGTCTGAACGCAGATGATAGGTAACAGGTGACAGGCGGGATGAACGAGCGGGTCGGCTTCATCGGCCTGGGGCATATGGGCGGGCCGATGGCGCGCCGGCTGAACGACGCCGGCCACCACCTCGTGGTCTGCGATGTGAACTCGGCCGCGCTGGCGCCGTTCGCCGGCCGCTCCGAGGTCGCCGTCTGCGCCTCGCCGAGGGCCGTGGCAGAGGCGTCCGCTGTCGTCTTCGCCAGCCTGCCCACGCCGGCTGTGCTGGAAGAGGTGGCAACGGGCGCCGAGGGCGTGATCGCGGCGTCGGGCTTCCGCGGCTGCCTGATCGACCTCTCCACCACTGGCGTGACGGTCAGCCGGCGGGTGGCGGCGGCGCTCGCGGCGCGCGGCATCGGCTTCCTCGACGCGCCGGTGAGCGGCGGCATTCGCGGCGCGGAAGAAGGCACTCTCGCCGTGATGTGCGCGGGCGACGCGACACTCTACGAGGCGTGCCGCGGGCTGCTCGGCGTGATCGGCAAGAACGTCTTCTACGTCGGCGCCGAGCCGGGCATGGGCCAGGCGATGAAGCTCGTCAACAACATCCTGTCCTCGATGGCGCTGGCGGCGACGGCCGAGGCGCTGGCCGTGGCGACGAAGGCCGGCATTGACCCGGCGCTGGCGGTCGAGGTGCTCAACGCCGGCAGCGGCCGCAACAGCGCCACGCTGGGCCAGATCCCGCGCCAGGTGCTGACCGGCCGCTTCCAGGGCGGCTTCCTCACGAAGCACATGCTGAAGGACGTGAAGCTGTTCGAGGAGCTGGCCGAGTCGCTGGGCGTGCCCACGATCGTCTGCGAGGCGAACGTGAACGCCTGGCGCCACGCCGTGGCCGAAGGCTACGGTGACGCGGATTTTACCTCGATTGTGAAGATGATCGAAGCCAGAGGAGGAGTGCAACTCCGTGCAGGGAGTCACCGCTAGCAAGGCGCTGAGAAACGCGTGACTTCGGCTGTTGGATCTTGACAAGCCCCGCGTAGTGCCGAGCATAACGAATGGACTAAACTTGGAAGAACCTGCTCTTCATGAGCCTGTTAGCCCGAGAAATCGGTCGCCAAACCTTGCCAGACTTGTCAGGGAGTACATTAGAACCAGGCGGATCGCACCGTGTACTGCTCAGCGATTTACTATATAAGGAGGTATGTAAGTCATGGAACAGAAACAGTGGTCGATTCTCTGGGAAGATTACTACGAGATCCTTCAAGTGCACCGAAATGCTACTAATCCAGTTATCGAAGTTGCCTACCGACGTCTTTCACAGGAACTCCACCCGGATAAGGTCGGCGGTGACGGATCTGCCATGAAGCGTCTCAACCGCGCTCACGAAGTACTGAGCGACAAGAAGGAGAGAGCAGCTTATGATCATGGTTGGGATGCACGCAACGGCCTGATCCACTCCTCCAGTACACCCCTAGATTACAGATCTACAGGCAACCCTGCTTCGCGCCGTGAGGATACCAGTGACGTCGATCCGGAACTTTATCTTATGGAAGCAGAGATTTTACCCGGCGCGTCAGCGTCAGTTAAGGGCGATTTGATATTCACGGACAAAAGGTTACTCTGTGTACCAAAGTCACACGCATCAGTCATCGATATCGTTAGTATTCCGTATGGCGAAATAACATCGGTTCAACAGAAGAGTTCGTTCATGGCACTCCATATGCTTTCAATCAGCCAGAGAGATGGGAATCAATGGAAGTTTATGTTTCAGAGAGGAGTATCACAAGCTGTGTTTTCATTTCTTCGGGCGGTGATAGATCCATCGACTCACGAGGCGTATGTGGCTCAATACGGGCAACCCATGCCTCTTGACTTGATGGATCGTATCTTTGGCAACCAACGTGATAAGGATGATTTAGAGGAGGAGGAATGTGTTGAGATTACAACTGGAAAATTTGCAGTCTCTCTGATCACCGACTTGCGGAAAGACTCGGGATTGATTGTGATCTCCAGTGCTGGTTTTGCCTTCTATCAGAACCCTGTGCTTCACGAACAACCTCCAACGGTCAGTAGAGTGTGGGGCGATGTTAAGGAAATAGGCAGCCGAAGTGCTGGTATGTTCAAGAAAGATCTCGTCCTCCGTCTGCGCAATGGAGAATCGCTCCAGTTCGCAGTAAGTCGCTGGGATCAATCTGCGGTGTCCACTGCCTTAGACAAGGCCGTCGAGCTATATAAGCCGACCCCATGATATGCCAGTGGGCCGCTAGGCGCGTGTCCGTCCTCAGTGGACGGCGAGGATTGAAGCAAGGAACAGGACGATGGCCGGACGGCTTGAGGGCAAAATCGCGCTGATCACGGGCGGGGGTAGCGGTATCGGCCGCGCCTGCTGCGCGCGTTTCGCGCAGGAGGGCGCGGCGGTCTGCGCCGCCGACATGAACCTCGAAGGCGCGGCGGAGACGGTGCGCCAGGTCGAGGCGGCAGGCGGCAAGGCCACGGCGCTGCAGGTCGATACGACCGACGAGGCGGCGAACGAGCGGATGGTACAGCACTGCGTCTCGGCCTTCGGCGCGGTCGATGTGCTGGTGGCCGCAGCCGGCATCGGCTCCGGCAGGCCGGCGACGGAAGAGCAGCCCGCGCAGCCGTTCACCGTGCTGACCATGCCGCTCGATTGGTTCAAGCGCGTGATCGACGTCAATTTCTGGGGCGTCTTCTACTCGGATAAGGCCGCGGCAGCGTGGATGGTCGCCAACAAGCGGCCGGGCAGCATCATCAATCTCGGCTCGATCATGTCGCGCATGCCGGGCCAGGGCGGCGCCTACAGCATCAGCAAGGCTGGCGTCTGGATGCTGACCAAGGTGCTGGCGATGGAGCTGGCGACGAGCGGCATCCGCGTCAACGCGATCGGCCCCGGCTACATCGAGACGCCGATGACGGCGCGCCTCCGCGAGGACGAGGAGGCGCAGCGCCGCGTGCTCGGCATCACCTGGATGGGCCGCTTCGGCCAGCCCGAGGAGATCGCCAATACGGCGCTCTTCCTCGCCTCCGACGAGGCCTCGTTCTTCACGGGCGAGCTGCTGCACCCCAGCGGCGGCGTGTTCGTGGGGTAGGGGCGCACGGCGTGCGCCCTGCGGCCCACGCCACGCTTCGAGGGAACGCTATGCCCGCTCGCACCGGCCAGCAGTACATCGAATCGCTGAAGCGGCTGCAGCCGTGCGTCTATCTCGGCGGGCGGCGCGTGGCCGATGTGACGGCAGAACCGCTCTTCCAGGAGCCGATGCAGGCGATCGCCGAGCAGTACGACATGCAGCTCGAACCGGCCTACCGGGACGTGATGACCTTTTGCTCATCCACGACGGGCGAGCCGGTTTCCTCATCGTTCATCGTGCCGCGCACGTGGCAACAACTGGTGCAGAAGCGGCAGCACTGCAAGCTGCGCGCCGACCACAACTTCGGCTTTCTCGGCCGCGGGCCGGACTTCATGAATTGCTTCGTCACTGGCTGGAGCCTGGCCAAGCAGCACTTCGCCAGGGGCAAGCCGCAATACGGCGAGAACGCCGTGCGCTACTACGAGTTCGTGCGTGAGAACGACCGCTTTCTGACGCACATGCTGGTCAGTCCGCAGATCGACCGCTCGCGCACCTCGGCACAGCAGGAAGACCCGTTCCTGCATCTGGGCAAGGTCGGCGAGACGAGCGAGGGCATGATCGTGCGCGGCGCCAAGATGCTGGGCACGATGGCGCCGCTGACGGAAGAGGTCGCGGTCATCCCCTACGGCGGCGTGGCGCCTGGCGACGACGCCTACGCCGTGACGTTTGCGATTCCGGTCGATGCGCCTGGCCTGAAGTTCATCTGCCGCGAGACGGTCGCGCCGCTGCCGCGCTCGCGCTTCGACCATCCGCTCAGCAGCCGCTTCGAGGAGATGGACTGCATCGCCGTCTTCGAGGATGTGCTGGTGCCGTGGGAGCGGGTGCTGGTGGACGGCTCGCCGGGCAGCGGCGCGATCATCAACCCGATCTTCGCCGCCGTCGGCTCGATGACCGAGCTGCAGATCGCCGCGCGCATGCTCAGCCAGATGGAGTTCTTCTGCGGCCTCGCCACGAAGCTGGCGGACTGCATCGGCATCACCGGCTTTCTGCACATTCAAGAGAAGCTGGGCGAGATGCTCTCCTATCTGGAGATCGCCCGCGCCGTCTTCTACGGCACGGAGGCGACGGCGCAGCCGGGAGCGGACGGCGTCTGGCTCTCCGGCGGATTGGGCGCCCGCGCTTTTCACCTGCACACGCCGCAGATCTACGCGCGCTTCGTCGAGATCGTGCAGAGTCTGGCGGGCGGCGGCTTCTTCTACGCGCCGTCGGAAGCGGACCTGATCAGCCCCGAGGTGCGGCCCTATATCGACAAGTTCGTGCGCGGCCGACCGGGCATCTCGGCCGAAGAGCGGGTGGCGCTGTTCAAGCTCGCCTGGGACGTGACCGGCGAGTCGTTCGCGCAGCGCATGCAGCAGTACGTGCGCTTCTACTCCGGCGATCCGGTGCGTAACATGGCCGGCTTCTACGTGCAGTACGACAAAGCGCCGCTGCACGAGATCGTGGAGCGAGCGCTGGGCCGGCGCGTGGGGCAGCCGCTGCCGATCTCGCCGGAACGCCCCGGCGCCCGCCCGCATTACCGCCCATCGCCCGGCACGATGGCCGGCGCCTATCCGGCCAGCCCGCAGCAAGGTCAAAATGTCGCTCCGACGGTTGCGCGACCACCCGATAGCGTGAGAAGCAATTCATAACAACAGGAGCGAGCACGAGGATTCGATGGCAGACGCCGCCCCATCCGCCCTTTCCCATCTACGCATCTGCGACTTCACCGGCCAGCTCGCCGGCGCGGGCGCCACGCGCTTCATGGCCGCCTTCGGCGCGCAGGTGATCCGCATCGAAGACCCGACCAATCAGGGCCGCTGGGATATTTTGCGGCAGATGGGGCCGTTCAAGGACCACCAGCCGGGCATCGATCGCAGCATCAGCTTCAACAACCACAACGTCGAGAAGCTGGGCATTACGCTCAACCTGCGCGCCGCCTCGGCGCGGCGGGCGCTCGAAGATCTGATCGCCGTCTCAGACGTGGTCTCGGAGAACTTCGCCGCGGGCGTGATGGAGCGGCTGGGCTTCGGCTACGAACGGCTGCGCCAGATCCGGCCGGACATCGTCTACATCTCGAACTGCGGCTTCGGCCACACCGGGCCGTACAAGCAGTACAAGACCTGGGGGCCGAGCGTGCAGGCGTTCTCCGGCCTCACCTTCCAGTCCGGCCTGCCCGACCAGCCGCCCGCCGGCTGGGGCTACTCGTACATGGACCACACCGGCGCCTACTACATGGCGATCGCGATCATGGCCGCGCTCTACCACCGCGAGCACAGCGGCGAGGGCCAGTGGGTGGACATGGCGACGACGGAGGTCGCCGCCACGCTGAACGGCCCCGCGCTGCTGGACTACACCGTGAACGGCCGCCCGCTGCGCCGCCCCGGCATGCCCAACAGCAACCGCGACCAGGGCTTGGAGTTGGGCTATCGCATGGTGCCGCACGGCATCTACCCGGCGAAAGGCGAAGATCGCTGGATCGCGATCGCCTGTGCCCATGAATTCGACTGGCACTTTCTCTGCTTGGTGCTGAAGATCCCAAGGCCGATCGAAGAGCGGTTCCAAACGGTCGAGGGTCGCATTGAACACGAGGACGAACTGGACGCGCTGATCGCCGATCGCACCAGACAGTACGACGCGAGCAGCCTTGCGATCGCGCTGCGGGAGCGATCTGTGCGGGCCAGCGCCGTCGCGTTACCCGAGGAGAGAATCGACCACGACGCGAACACGGCCGCGTGGGGGTTGTGGCCGGAGGCGCAGCACACCGAGCTTGGTGGTGTGCGCGTGGACGGTCAGCCGGTGCATCTATCAGAGACAGACTGGAGGATCGAGCGAGGAGCTGCCTGCCTCGGCGAGCACAACGATTGCATCCTCGGCGATGTCCTAGGCTACGACTTGGACAGGATCGGAGCCATGCGCGAGGAGGGAGCACTGTGAGCGCCGGGCCACTTGCTGGCGTCCGCGTGATCGAACTGGCCAGCGTGGAGTCGTCTTTTGCCGGCAAGCTGATGGCCGACCTCGGCGCTGATGTCATTCTCGTTGAGCCGCCGGACCAGCCTCCTGCCGATTCGGAGGGCAACGCGGACGCGGACCACGTCCCACCCGCCACGCTAAAGCGCTGGCACTACCACACCAGCAAGCGAGGCGTCACCCTTGAGTGGTCGCTTCCGTCAGGGAAATCGCTGCTGCGCCAGCTCATAGGAGGCGCCGATGTCCTGCTGGAGAGGAAGTGGCGTTGGGGCCTCGATGCCAAAGGGCTGGGCTACGCTGTTTTGAGCCGCGACAATCCGCGCCTGATTATGGTTTCGATCACTCCCTTCGGTCAGAACGACCCGCGCAGCAACGAGACGGTGACTGACCTGACCATCCTCGCGGGTGGCGGGCCGGTGTGGATGAACGGCTACGACGACCACTCGCTGCCGCCGGTGCGCGGCGGCGGCAACCAGGGCTACCACACCGCCTGCCACTTCGCCGTGATGTCCACGCTCGTCGCCCTGCTCGCGCGCGAGCGCACCGGCCGCGGCCAGCACATCGACGTCAACATGCACGCCTGCGCCAACGTCACCACCGAGTCTGGCAGCTACACCTGGCTCGGCATGCGCGAGACCGTGCAGCGCCAGACCGGCCGTCACGCCTCCGTGCACGGCACGCAGCCCACGCAGATCCGTTGCGCCGACGGCCGCTACGTCGTCTCCGGCGTGCCGCCCCGCACCGCCGCGCAGTTCCGCAGCGTGCTCGACTGGCTGCGCGAGTTGAACTTGGCCGAGCAGTTCGACCAGACGCCGATCCTCGAACTCGCGATCGAAGAGACCGGCGGCCTCAAGCTCGACCGCGTCGCCAGCGACGAGTCGATCCGCGCCAAGCTCGGCGCCGGCCGCGAGGCGCTGAACTTCATCGCCGAGCGCACGCCGGCCATGGAGTTCTTCACCGGCGCGCAGCGGCGCGGCTTCCAGGTCAGCATCGTTTACAGCCCCGAAGAGGCGTTCGAAGATCCGCATCTCAAAGCCCGCGGCTTTCAGGTCGAGGTCGAGCATCCGGAGCTGGGCAAGACCTTCCGCTACCCCGGTGCCCCGATCCGCTTCACCAAAACCCCGTGGCAGATCCGCCGCCGCGCCCCGCTGCTCGGCGAAGACAACGCCGAGGTCTTCGCAGAACTGGGCTTGACCGAATCCGATCTAGCAAGGCTGCGTGGAGAAGGCGTACTTTAGGGCGTAGGGCGTAGGGCATAGGGCGTAGACACAAGTCGATCGGTGCCGGCTGCAATCGGCACTTCGTGGCAAGAACTGTAGGGGCGCAATGCTTGCGCCCTCCGCGCCGCGAGGCGCGACCAGCGGTGCCTGATTAACCCGACAGCGCTCCGCGGCAGCAACGCAGGATCGCCCCTTCTCCTGCGAGGAACGAGCGGGAGAAGGGGAAGGGGGATGAGGGCCGCGCGGCCCGTCAGCACAGGAGGCGATCATGGTCACCGCACAGCCGCTCAAGATCATCGACGTCGACACGCACATCTCGGAGCCGGCCGACCTCTGGACCTCGCGCGTCTCCACCAAAAAGTGGGGCGACAAAGTCCTGCATGTCAAACAGAACGAGGAGCGCGGGGGCCTCGGCTGGTTCATCGGCGACGAGTTCGTTGCGCTCGCGCCGTCCGCGGCGATGGCCGGCTGGAAGGAACCGCCGCCCTCCAACCCGCCCACCTACGAAGACGCGCACCAGGGCGCCTTCAACCCGGTCGAGCGGCTGCGGCTGATGGACGACGAGGGCATCTACGCCCACGTGCTCTATCCCAACGTCGCCGGCTTCGGCAGCGGCCGCTTCCTCAAGCTCAAAGACCCGGAGCTGATGCTGGAGAGCGCGAGGGCCTACAACGACTTCGCGATCGAATGGTCGGCGCCGGGGAAGGGGCGGCTGGTGCCGCTGTGCGTGCTGCCCTTCTGGGACGTGGACGCCTCGGTCAAAGAGATGCACCGTGCCAAGAAGCTCGGACACAAGGGCGTGATCTTCACCAGCGAGCCGGACGACTTCGACCTTCCGATGCTGGCCGACCCGCACTGGAATCCGATCTGGGCCGCGGCGCAGGACTTGCAGCTGCCGATCAACTTCCACATCGGCTCGGGCGACCTCAGCTCGCGGCGCAAGCAGTTCAAAGAGAACGGCAAGCACGCCAACTTCGCCGCCTCCGGCGTCGGGCTGTTCATCAACAACGCCTACGCCGTGATGGAGATCATCTTCAGCGGCATCTGCCACCGGTATCCGGACCTCAAGTTCGTCTCAGTCGAGAGTGGCATCGGCTGGATCCCGTTCCTGATGGAGGCGATGGACTGGCAGTGGCTCGGCAGCGGCGTGCGCGAGGAGCACCCGGAGTACGAGCTGCTGCCCAGTGAGTACTTCAAGCGCCAGATCTACGCCTGCTTCTGGTTCGAAACGACGGCGCCGCAGCGCCTGCTCGACGTGATCGGCCACAAGAACGTGCTGTTCGAGACGGACTTCCCGCACCCGACCTCGCTCTATCCCGCCGAGACGGCCAAAGAGCACATCGAGCGCTGCATGGAGGGCCAGCCCGAGGAAGTGAAGCGGGCCGTCTTCCACGACAACGCCAGCGCGCTGTATCACCTCGACTTCTGACCTCACCCCCAACCCCCTCTCCAGAGTCCTGGAGAGGGGGCTTTTGACATGTTTAGGAAACTCAAAACCTACCGCAATCTCCCCCTCTCCACGGAGTGGAGAGGGGGCTGGGAGGTGAGGTCACCATGCACTACATCCGCATGTACTCCGGCGACGACGGCCAGACGCATTTCGAGGACGTTGAGATCGAACTTTCGCCAAACGGCTCGTCAGAGACGTCGAAGCTCTTCGGCGGCACGGGGATCATCTTCCGCACCAGCGCGCACGACCAGTTTGTGGACTGGCACCACGCGCCACGCCGCCAGTTCGTGATCACGCTTTCCGGTGAGGCGGAGGTCGAAGGCGCAGGCGGCGAAAAGCGCCACATCGGCCCCGGCACGATCCTGCTGGCCGAGGACCTGACCGGCAAAGGGCACATCACCCGCGGCCTCGGCACGGAGGAGCGCGTCTCGCTCTTCATCCCGCTGTCCGACTGAGGCGCGTGATGTGGGTTCAATCGACGGTGAGGCCAGCGTGATGCCCGGCGCGTGGCGGGTGCACGCTGCCAACTTGCCCATCACCCGGCTGAGCAAGCCCTAGAACGCTTTAGCGCGATGCTGTTCGAGTAGCAACACGTGGCGGAAGCGCCGCTCGGTGTCGTAGTCCAGCAACTCGCGGGCCAAGGCGAAGGTGAGGATTTCGCTGTCCGAGCAGGCCGGCGCCGGGCCGGGGCGCTACGGCAGTCCGTGCAGGTGCACCCAATCGTCCACCGCGCAGAACAGCACAACGAGCAGGTCCTCGGGCGTCATGGCAGTCACCTCGCAAGGACCACCATGCGACCGGGGATTGCTCATGCCAGCGATCAACCCACATCACGCGCCTGAGGCACACGGGGGTCTTGACCTTCACACCATCATGTAATATATTAGGTTGCATGAGACGTGATAGTCGATTGTCGGGCGTGCTCCACATCCTGCTGCACCTGGCAGAGCGGGGGGGTCCCGTTACTTCCGCAGTTCTGGCCAGGGCGATGGACACCAATCCGGTGGTGATCCGGCGGATCATGGCTGGCCTCCGGGATCAGGGGTATGTCCGATCAGAAAAGGGGCATGGCGGCGGCTGGACGCTGGCCTGCGACCTGTCAGAGGTAACGTTGCGCGACATCTACACCGCGCTCGGCCGCCCGTCGCTTCTCGCCATTGGTAACCGGACGGAGTCGGCCGGCTGCCTCGTCGAACAGGCAGTGAATGCCACCCTCAACCAGGCATTCCACGATGCGGAGGCGCTGCTGCTTTCGCGCCTTGGCGAAGTGACGCTGGCCATGCTGAGCGCCAACCTTCACGACCGCCTCGTTTCTCGGGGCGGATCCCATGATCTGGAGAATGTTCATGCGTCATGACGCAATCATCATCGGCGGGAGCTTCGCCGGACTGTCCGCAGCCATGTACATCGCGCGGGCGCGGCGATCGGTCTGCATCATCGACACAGGATCTCCTCGCAACCGCTTCTCGGCACATTCCCATGGCTTCTTCGCGCAGGACGGCGGTGAGCCGGGCACAGTGCTTGCCACCGCGCGATCGCAAGTTGCGGCATATCCCACAGCTACCTTCATCGAGGGTGAGGCTATTACCGCGGTGATGAAGCCAGATGGCTTCTCCGTCAATCTGGCGACGGGTGAAGTGCTTGAGAGCGCCAGGCTGGTGCTCGCCTTCGGTATCTCGGACGAACTGCCTGCAATCCCCGGGCTAGCCGAGCGTTGGGGCAGGTCGGTGCTCCATTGTCCCTACTGCCATGGCTTCGAGTTCAGCGGACAGCGATTGGGCGTGCTGAACGTCTCGCCCATGTCGATTCACCAGGCCATGCTGATTGCCGAATGGGGACCAACTACGCTCTACCTGAACGGCGCGTCCGAGCCCGATGATGCGTCGCTTGCGCAGTTGCAGAAGCGTGGCGTCGCCATCGAGCCGGCGCCAGTGAGGGCATTGCATGGCGAAGGCGCCCAGCTATCCGCGATCGAACTCAGCGACGGGCGAAGGTCGAGCGTGGATGCGCTCTATCTTGGCCCTCGTACTCGCCTGAACAGCGAGATTGCGCATCAACTAGGCTGTGAACTGGACGAGGGGGCTTTCGGCCCCATTATCCGAACCGATCCTCAAAAGATGACTACAGTGCCTGGCGTCTTTGCTGCCGGCGACATCACGCGTTCCGCCCACAATGCGACCTGGGCAAGCGCCGATGGCGTCACTGCCGGCATGGCCCTGCACCGCTCGCTGGTCTTCTGATCAGTACCCCACCCAATTGCGGGATTCCCATCAACCGGTGGAAGGCGCCGGCCGAGGATTGGCTGCGCGACCTCTACGAGAAGCGCCAGCGCAAGGCGGCGCGGACCTCGCGCGGCAGCTAGCCGCAGCGCAGCACGCCAGCGGCGGCGCGCGGCAGCGGCACCACCCCGCCAGCGGCGGCTCGTCCGTCGCCGCGGCGGGGCGGCCGTTCACCTGCTCCTGCCAGGGCGTGCCCTGCACGGCGCGGCCGGCAGCGGCGCTGAACGGCCGGCCGGCGCACCGGCCGCGCGATGAACGCCGCACGCCGCGGCACACGGCAGCAGCGCCGCTGTCCACACGGGCTGGGTGGCCGCATCGCGCCCGCGGGTGACGGTCTTCGTGTTGTCGAAGACCAGGCCCCAGGGCACGCAGGCCAGCGCGGCCAGGCAGGCAGCGCGGCCGCGGCAGCGCGTCTCCTGACGCATGTCGTGGCTGCAGCGCACCCAGACCCAGCGGCGGTCCTGCAGCCGGCAGGCGAGGAAGGAGCGCGTGGCCGGTGGCTGGGCGGTCAAGGGGCACAGGCGGATCTCGCCCCACTCCCCTGGCCATACGCGCCGCGCAGCCCCGCGCAGCGCCGCGGCGCCGGAGCCGGCGCACGGCAGCGGTGCACACGGAGCGCCCGCCGGCATCCGGCTGGTCCGGCTCCGGCCGGGCGAGCGCCAGCATACGCCCACCGGTTGTTGATTCCGTCTGAAAACTGACCCACCTTCCGCCGGAAACCTGACCCGT
>CALFMN010000212.1 GCA_937879875.1 uncultured Chloroflexota bacterium
CCAGATTGGCTTAGCTGCCTGAGCCGGTGACCCACAACTGTTGGTCACACCCCGGCGGGCTTCTCCAGCTCGCTGATGCCGGGGACGCCGGCGATACCATGCGCCGCTGAAACCGCGCGGCCGATCGCCCGCGACGTGGCCCGCGCCGCCAGCGATCCGAGCGCGATCAGGTCCGGCGGCTTGCGTCGGCCGCGCGCCGAAGGCACGGCGATCGCGAACACGGTGTCCCCATCCGCGGGCGTATGCGACGGGTCGATCGCGCGCGCGAGGCCCGCGTGTCCCATCTCCGCGACGCGCAGCAGTTGCGGCCGGCTGAGCGGCGCCGTCGTGGCGATCAGCACCAAGGTTGTGTTGGTGTAGCCGCTTGCCGAGAGGGCGCCGCGCCGGCGCAGCAGCTCGATCGTGTTGGGACGCCGGCCGGCGGCGTCGGGGCGAGGCCAGGCGATGCGCGTGCCCGACACCGAATCCAGGATATCGCCGTAGGCGTTGACAGCGACCAGCGCTGCCACGCGCGTGCCGTCGTGCAGCCGTTCACAGGCGGAGGCAAGGCCGCCCTTCAGCGCCCGTTCGATGCCCGCCGCCTTGGCCACGGTCGCGCCGGTACCTGCGCCGATGCTGCCCGCCGCGCAGTCGCCGTCCCGCGCGGCCTCACAGGCCGCGTAGCCCGCTGCCTCGCCCGGCCGGACCGCCGCGCTGCCGAGGCCAAGGTCGAAGAGCACCGCCGCCGGCACGATCGGCACCTTGCCGGCGCGCGTCTCGAAGCCGATGCCGCGCTCCTCCAGATAGCGCACGACGCCCGTGGCCGCCGCGAGGCCGAAGGCGCTGCCGCCCGTGAGCAGGATGGCGTGGACGCGCTCTACGGCGTTGCCCGTGCGCAGCACATCGGTCTCCCGCGTGCCCGGCGCGCCGCCGCGCTGGCTGACCGCCGCGACCGCGCCTGCAGCGGGCGCCAGCACGACGGTGCAGCCCGTCGCGGCCTCGCTGTCCGTCCAGTGGCCCACGCGCACGCCGGGAATGCCGCCGATTCCGTCGATCGGCGTGCGACGCGTCGGTCGTTTGTCAGCCACCGATGGCGCGACCATCACATCCTCGTGCGGACCAACGCGCGCCCGCGCCGCGAGTCTACGGCACCACGACGGCCTGGAACCAGCGGCAGCGTGCCCGGTCAGACGCGGCGCCAGGCGTCGAACGGCGCACCGTTGGGATGCAGCGAGACGTAGGAAAAGATCAGGTTGCGGACGAGCCGGGTCATGACCTCGATGCCGTCGACGACGTTGCCCAGCGTCTCCTCGTCGGTGCTGAGCACATTGACTTCGAGCCGGCGTCCGCCGGCGCTGAGCGCGAGCGCGGCCACCTGGCCGGGCTCAATGCTGCGTCCTTCCAGCCACGCCGTCTGCTCGATCACCGGCATCGGCGCAGCGAGGCGTTGCGCAGCGCCGACCAGTGCCCGTTCACCGACCTCCTCGAAGGCGACGAGTCGTTCCAAATCGGCGAGCGCGTCGATCAGCGCCGCGCGCACCTGCTTGCGCTCGCGGGCGTCGAGGTCGCCGGGCAGCGCGACGACCTGCTCCGCGTGCGGCAGGCCGGCGGCGTCCAGCATTTCCCGCGGCCCATCGCTGGTCAGGCGGGCGAAAAAGTCGATCACGCGGGCACGATCGAGCTCGAACTGCAGGATGCCACGCATGATCGGCTGTCGCTCGCGGTCGATCAGGGCGTCGTACACAGCCAGCAGGTTGGACGCGGCAGCGATGAACTGCTCGTAGATGCTGATCGCCAGCAGCTTGCGGTCGGCGGTGTCGCTCAGCACGAGACCCTTGAGGCAGGCTTCGGCCACGATGATCTGTTTACGCGCCCCGAGTCTGCCGAAGCTGTCGAGAAAGTCCGCATCCAGCCCACGCAGGTAGCGATCGAAGCAGTCGAGGCAGACACGTGCATCGGCCGGTCGCGCGGCGTCAAGCAGCGTGCCGCACTCGGCACAGGTCCGTGCCGGCCGCGTGTATGCCTCGTTCACCGTTCCCCACCCGCCGCAGCCGGTTGACAGGCCGGGCAGAAGTGCGTGCCACGCCCACCCACCACGCTCCGCGCAATCGGCGTGGCGCAACGGTAACACGGCTCTCCCGTACGCTGGTAGACAAGCAGATGTTCGCGGTTACGCCCCTCCTGCCCGTAGGCGTTGACAAAGTCGCGCAGCGTCGTGCCGAAGTTGCCCAGCCCCTTCTCCAGCACTTCCCGTATGGCGGCATGCAGCCGCGTCAGTTCAGCGGCAGACAGTGAACCGGCCGGCCGCGACGGATGCACGCCGGCCAGGTGCAGCGCCTCGTCGACGTAGATATTGCCCAGACCGGCCAAACGACGTTGGTCGAGCAGCAGGGACTTCACGGGCGCCGATCGCCCGGCACAGGCAGCCGCCAGCGCCGCCGGAGTGAACGCATCCGACAACGGTTCGGGGCCAAGCCTGGCCTCCAGCTCGGAGAGATCATCCGCGAGTTGCCAGGTGCCGAAGCGGCGCACGTCGCGCCAGCGCAGCTCGTTGCCATCGTCGAGCAGGATCGCCGCGCGAAAGTAGTCGCCCTCCGGCGCGGTTTGCGGCTCGACTTCGATGCGGCCGGTCATGCGCAAATGCATGATCAGGCTGCGGCCGTCGCCCAACGGCAGGATTAAGTACTTGCCGCGGCGGCGCGCCGCGGTGACGCGGCGGCCGACCAGCGCAGCGCGAAACGCTTCGGGCGGCGCCCCTTGCAGCAGGCGGTGCCCCGCCGGCGTGAAGCGGACGTCACTGATGCGTCGCCCAACGACGGCCGGCTCCAGCCCACGCCGGACGGTTTCGACTTCGGGAAGCTCGGGCATGGTTAGCCGCCCGCGCGGCTTACTCCATCTCGCCCCAGTTGGCGCCGGTCTTCATCTCGACCTTCAGCGGCACCGACAGCTCCATCGCGCCGCACATCTGGCGGCTCAGCAGCTCGCGCACCGCCTCCAGCTCTGCCGGCGGGCCTTCACAGATCAACTCGTCGTGAACTTGCAGAATCATCCGGGAAGTCAGCGCACTCTCGCGCAACTCGGCGTGGATGCGGTTCATGGCGATCTTGATGATGTCGGCGTTGCTGCCCTGGATCGGATGATTGATCGCCTGCCGCTCCGCCTGCTGGCGCAGGTTGAAATTGCTGGAGTTGATGTCGTGCAGGTAGCGGCGGCGCCCAAGCAGCGTCTCTGCATAGCCAATCTGCCGGGTGCGAGCGATCGTGTCGTCGATGTAACGCTTGATGCCGGGATAGCGGTCGAAGTAGTTGCCGATGAAATCGCGCGCCTCGGCCATGTTCATCTCGGTGCGGTTGGAGAGGCCCATCGCCGAGAGGCCGTAGATCACGGCGAAGTTGACCGTCTTTGCCAGGTTGCGCTGGCTGGGGTTGACCTCCTCGATCGGCACGCCGAACAGATCGGCAGCCGTCGCGCGGTGAATGTCCTGGTCGTTGCGGAAGGCTTCGACCAGCCGCGGCTCCTGCGTGACGTGCGCCAGAATGCGCAGTTCGATCTGCGAATAGTCGGCGGCGAGGAAGCGCATCGGCCGTTCACCGGCCGGGTCGCGCGCGACGAACGCCCGCCGCACGCGCCGCCCCAGCTCGGTGCGCACGGGAATGTTTTGTAGATTCGGGTCCACAGACGAGAGCCGGCCGGTGGCGGCTGTCGTCTGGTTGTAGTTCGTATGGATGCGGCCCGTGCGCGGGTCGATCATGCCGGGCAGCGCGTCGATATAGGTGGACTTCAGCTTGGCGACCTGCCGGTACTCCAGGATCTGCTCCACCAGCGGGTGCATGCCGCGCAGCCCCTCGAGCGCCTGCGCGTCCGTCGTGTAGCCCTGCGTCGTCTTGCGCGTCTTCGGCAGGCCCAGCTCTTCGAACAGCACCTGGCTGAGCTGTTTGGGCGAGCCGAGGTTGAACTGATGCCCCACGCTCTCGTGGATCGCCGCTTCGATGCGCTGCAGGTCATCGGTCAGCGTGCGCGACATTTCACGCAGCGTTTCGACGTCAACCGCGACACCGCGCCGCTCCATCGCCATCAGCGTGCCGATCAACGGCAGCTCGATCGTACGGTAGAGTCGCGTGAGCCCGCGCTCCTCGACCGCCTGCTCGATCGGCTCGCGCAAGCGGCCGGTGAAGTCGGCGTCGGCCGCGGCGTAGGGCGCAGCGGAAGCGATCGACACCTGCGCCATGCTGAGCTGCTTGCTGCCCGTGCCGATCAGCTCCGTGATCGGCGTCATGCGCGCCCCGAAGAACTCGAGCGCCAGCGACTTCAGGCCGATGTCGCGGTCGCCCAGCAGATAGGCGGCGATCATCGTGTCCGAGTCGACGCCGTCGAGCACGAGCCCGGCGCCCGCCAGCACCTCGAGGTCGAACTTGGCGTTGTGCGCGGCCTTCTGGATCGAAGTATCCGTGAACAGCAGCCGCAGCCGCTCCACCACGGCCTCTACGCCGAGTTGCTCGGGGCTTTCGAGATCCGGCAGATGGCCGACGGGAATGTAGCAGGAGGCGCCGGGCGCCCAGGAGAGCGAGATGCCGACCAGGTTGGTGGCGATGGCGTTGGTGCTCGTCGTCTCGGTATCGAAGGCAAAGCTGCCAGCGGCCCGAATCGCCGCGATCACCTCGTCCAACGCGTCGAGCGATGTGATCGTGCGGTACTCGACCGGGGCTGCGCCCGATTCCACCTGCGCCACTGGACGGATTGAAGGCAGCGCGGCCGTCGGCAGCCGGTTCAGCAGCGTGCGGAACTCCAGGGCCATGAACAGGTCTTCAACCTTACTCCGATCGTAGTCGTGAACTTGTGTGGTGTCTGTGGAGAACTGCACCGGCGCGTCGGTCACGATCGTCGCCATTTCGCGGCAGTGCAGCGCGACCTCGCGGTTTTCGCGCAGCAACTCTTGCAGGCGAGCCGGCGTGACCTCGGCCAGCCGCTCGTACATGCCGGGCACGCTGCCGAAGGTCTGGATCAGCTTGACCGCGGTCTTTTCGCCGATCCCCTTCACGCCGGAGAGGTTGTCTGAAGTATCGCCCTTCAGCCCTTTGAGATCCGGGATCTGCGTCGGCCGCACGCCGTACCGTGCGATCACCTGCTCCTCATCATAAAGCAGCGTGTCGTGCTGATAGAGCCGGTACATGAAGACGCGCACCAGATCGTCGCGCACGAGCTGCAGGAGGTCGCTGTCGAGCGTGACGATGTACGTCTCGATGCCCAGCTTCTCTGCCTGCAAGGCGACCGTGCCGAGCACGTCGTCGGCCTCGAAGCCCTCCGCTTCGTAGATCGGAATGTTGAAAGCCGCGATCAGCTCGCGCACGCGTGTGAACTGGTGGTGCAGATCCTCGGGCATCGGCGGCCGGTGCGCTTTGTAGCTTTCGGCCTTGAGATGACGAAACGTGGGCGCCGGAAAGTCCATCGCCACGGCGATGTGCGTGGGCTGCAGGTTGTTCATCACGCTGAGCAGCGTGTTGGCGAAGCCGTAGACGGCGGTCGTCACCTCGCCGGTCGTGGAGACGGAGAGCGGATGATCCTTCTGCGCCCAATAGGCGCGAAAGACGATGGCGAAGCCGTCGAGGATGACGAGGCGGGGCGGCGCTGCGTTTCCGTTCACCGCCCGAGTATAGCACCGGCCCGGCGGCGATTGGAGCATCTGTTCGGCCCGAGCGATGCGAGGGCAACGGACAACGAGACTGCGCGGGGCGCCTAACCCCGCTTTGGCTGAAGCCAAAGCTCCCTTCCCGACACGGGAAGGGTCACGGTTTGAGGACTTACAAACGAGTGGGAGACGAACCCTCCGCTTGTCCCACAAGGACACCCGAGCCTCGCCGCCGTCCGGCGCCGACGGAAGCGCTCCGGAAGTCCCTTTCCCGCCTCGGGAAGGGACAGACGCCGCTTGCGGCGTCAGGGTTAGGTGCCCCGTGCGGCCTCGGCGCTTTTGCTCCTGGATGCCGCAGAATCTGGCCCATATGCTCGGAGTCACGGGCGCCGTTGGCGGCGACGGCGAGAGGCGCGGCGCAACACCGCCCGCGTGCAGACCACTCTGCTTCGTCCTGGAACGAGTGCCTACCTGGTTCCTCAGGGTCAATCTTCACGCCGGAGAAACACTTTGATCCGTTCCTTGTACGGCTCTTTGTCGTACGTCGAGTACAGCGTGCTGTAGTTGCGCACCGGATCGCCGAAGAAAAAGCGCTCGTACAACACCTGCCGCGAGCCGAACGAGCTGCAGGCCGCGTCCCACGCCAGGCGGAACAGCCGCACCCGATCGCACCCGCCCGCGTTCGCCGCCTGATAGAAGCGCTCGATATCGCCCGCGATCGGACTATCCAGATCGGCGAGCGACGGCGTCGCCATCAGTCCGCTGGCGCCGAGCAGTTGCAGGATCTCGATCATACGCGGATACATCTTCGGGAAGACGTTGCGGGCGATATCCAGCGGCGCCCGCGCCGGGCACATCACACCCCACTCATCGAGGGCGGCGTCTGCCTCACCGGCACGCAGGCAGGCACGCATCGTTTCGAGATAGGTGATGATCTCCGCGACCTTCTCCTGCACATGCTGGAAGCCATCTACGCCGATCGTCTCGACCATCAGGCTCGCCAGACCGAGGATGAACTCGGCCTTGGCGACGTTCTTCGTCACCACCTGGTGCATCATGTGCACGATCGCATTGGTCTTGCCGTAGGCGCCGTTGCACTTCGCCACGTCGCCCAGCAGGAAGACGCGCTCCCAGGGCACGCGCACGTCGTCGAAGACGACCACGCAGTCCATCTCCTCATAGCGCGCCGCTAACGGATGGTCGAACACCGGCCCGCCGATGTCGAAGCTGTCGCGGCAGATAAAGCGCAGGCCCGGCGCGTCGCAGGGAATCGAGAAGGCGAAGGCGTAGGGCCGATCCTCGGGCTGCCCTTTGAGCACCGTGGACGGGAAGACGGCCAGCTCGTCCGAGAGCGGCGCCAGCGTGGCCAACATGCGCGCGCCGCGCACGACGACGCCGGCAGCGGTCTCCTTGACGACGACGGCGGTGAGCTGGGGATCGGCCTGGCCCGCCGGGCCGGCTGCGCGATTCGCCTGCGGATTGATCAGGGTATGCGTGAGGCAGAGATCGCGGTCGCGGATCAACGCGTAGTAGCGGCGCACGTTGCCGGCGAAGTCGTGCTCGCCGTCCCCGAAGTAGCTCGCCGCGGCGGCGAAGGCCATGAAACTGCTGTTGAGATAGTCCGGCGTGCGCCCCATCATGCCGCCGGTATCGGCCGCCCAGCGATACATCATGCGGCGGCGGCGCAGCAGGTCATCCTGCGTGCGTGGAATCAGGAAAGACATGCCGAAGCGCTCGCCCGACTCGGCGCCGATGCAGGTCATCTCGTCGCGCAGCGCAGGGTCGTGCTGCATGTCGTACAAGCGTGCCAGCGAGCGGGCGCCGTTCTTGAATGCCGAATGCGCCGTCACATCTTCGACGCGTTCGCCGCCGATCCAGACCTCGCGGCGCGTCGCCTTCAGTCCGGCAAGGTACTCCGCGCCCGTGCGTGCGCCCATCGCTCGTCGCTCCTCCGTATGCCTGCATGCCGGGTGTGCCGTCGCGGCGAGGCCTTCCAGGCTTCACAGTAGAACCGCCGCGAGCACGCTGACAAGGACGGGCTGACGCCGCGCGCCGGGCGCCGGCAGCGGGCGCACGGCCTGCCGCGGCGGCCCTCGTTTCGGGCGGCCGCGCACGGTACAGTGGGTGCGAGCCGGCCTGTGCCCCAGGGCCGAGGAGCTGCCAATGACGGACGCTGCCCGTCACCGCGCCTTTGATCCCGCGACGCTGTCTTCGAACGATGCCTATCACCTGCTCAACGCCGTCGTCGTGCCGCGGCCGATCGGCTGGGTCTCGACGCTCAGCGACCAGGGCGTGGCGAACATTGCGCCGCACAGCTATTTCAATGTGCTCTCAGCCGACCCGCCGACGGTGTTCTTCTCCAGCAGCGGTGTCAAAGACTCGCTGCGCAACGCGCGCTTCACCGGCGACTTCGTGGTCAACGTGGTCGGCGAGGAGCTGGCCGAAGCGATGAATCTGACATCTGCTGACTTTCCACCGGGCGAAAGCGAGTTCGCCGCCGCCGGTCTCACGGCGGTAGCCTCGGATCTCGTGCGGGCGCCGCGGCTGCTGGAGGCGCCGGCGAGCCTGGAGTGCCGGGTGACGCAGGTTATCGAGATCGGCCGCGGGCCGAGCCACGTCGTGATCGGCGAAGTCGTGCGCATTCACGTGGCCGAGATGGCGCTCGTCAACGGCCACGTCGATGTCTCCCGCTTCCGCCCGCTGGGCCGGCTCAGCGGCTCCGGTTATGTCTATTCACGCGAGTTCCTGCAGATGCCGCGGCCGACGTACGCGGGCCTGGTCGAGGCCGGCACGGTACGCCCGGCGAAGTAGCGTTCGCAGCGCCCAGCCGCGCGACGATGCTACGATGAAGTCCCGGGCCGCGCCGAAGCGAGGAAACAGGTGCTATCGCTGCGAGGACCGCGCGCGCCGCTGACGGAGGAGCCTGCCGTTGCCGTCGAGCGGCGGACAGCAAACGATCGAACGATGGAACAGACCTGGTTCGCGGTGGGCGCGCTGCTGCTGGCACTCGGCGTCGTCGCCGGCGCCTTCGCGGCGCACGGTCTCAAGCAGCGCCTGTCTGCCGACGACCTCGACATCTGGCAGACGGCCGCGCGCTATCATGTGTATCATGGGCTGGGCTTGCTGGCCGTCGCCTACGCCGCGCACCGCTGGGGCGGCGGCCTGAGTACGGCCGCCGGCTGGCTGTTCTGCGCCGGGATCGTGCTCTTCTCCGGCAGCCTTTACCTGCTCTCCCTTTCCGGCATGAAATGGCTCGGCGCGGTGGCGCCGCTGGGCGGGCTGGCGTTCATTTCGGGCTGGGTCTGCCTGGCCATCACCGCCGTGCGTGGCTGAGGCGGCGAGCGCTAGGCCAGGTCGGCAGGGCGCGGCGCGGCGCCCTCGCGGCGCACGGCAAGGCGCAGTTCACCGGCCTCGATCTGCACGTCGATCGTGGCGCCGGCGGCGGCCGCCAGCGGCCCGAACACGCCGAACAGCGCTTGCATCAGCGCCGGCGTTGCGCCGAACGGTTCGAGCACCGCGGCCCAGTCCTCGTCGCTCAGTCCCAGAGGCACCAGCGCCAGCGTGGCGTAGACTGTATCCGGACCCGCCTCCACACCGCGCACGGTGTAGCCGGTCGCGGCGAGGTTCTCAAGCACGAGGTGCAAGACCGCGTCTGCGCCATGGCCGCGCAGACCCGCCCAGGTCGGCGCCAGGCGCTTGGCCACGCGCCGGATCAGCAGATCCGCGTCTGCGCCCAGTTCGGGCAGCAGCGCCAGCGCCGCGGCAAGGAAAACGTGGAAATTGAACCCGGCGCGCAGCAGCAGCGCCTCGAAGTCGGGGCCTTCACCCGGCCGCGGCCCGGACGCCTGCGCGTCAGGCATCAGCGGCGCTCGCGGCCGCGAGCGGCAGCCTGATGGTGAACAGCGAGCCCTCGCCCGGGGTGCTGGTGATCGCGATCGTGCCGCCATGCCGCTCGACGATCTCACGGCAGATATAGAGGCCCAGGCCGAGTCCGCCGGCGTACTGCGCAGCGTTTTCCGCGCGATAGAAGCGCTCGAACAGTCGATCCTGCGCCTCCACGGGGATGCCGATGCCCCGATCGCGCACCGCGACCGTCGCCTCGTTGCCATGGCGCAGAGCCGTGACGTCGATCGGCGCGCGCGCGTCGCTGTACTTCATCGCGTTGTCGATCAGATTGCTGAAGACCTGCAACAGGCGGCCGGCATCGCCCTCCGCCGCCAGCATCTCCGGCGCATGCAGACGGATCTCGCCGTCGCGCTGCGGCGTGGCGCGGGCGACGGCAGTGCGCAGCAGCGCGCTGAGGTCGCACGGTTGCATCGTGAGCGAGAGGCGGCCGCTGCGGATGCGGGAAACGTCGAGCAACTCATCGACGAGCAGCGCCATCTGTTCGGTCTGCTCGGTGATGCTCGACAGTGCGGCCGCGACGCGTTCGGGATCGAGCTGGGCATGGCGGCGCTCGAGCAGTTGGGCAAGGCCGCGAATGCTCGTAATCGGCGTGCGCAGCTCGTGCCCGGCGATCGAAAGAAACTCGTCGCGCAGGCGGTCCATTTCGCGCAGGCTGGTGATGTCCTGAAACACCATGATCACGGCCGCGAGCTGGCCGCTGGCGTCGCGGATCGGCGCCACGTTCGAGACGATGGGAAACTCCTTACCGTCGGCGCGGCGCACAATCTGCTCCTCACCCAACACCGGACGCCCGGTGCTGAACGTGCGCACGATCGGCTCATCGCCCGGCAGATAGAGCCGGCCATCGGCCTGAAAGAAGCCGTAGTGCGCACCGAAGCTGACGAGCGCCGTGTCCGGATCGACGCTCTGGCCCAGGATCTCCTCGGCGCTGCGGTTGCTCATCACCAAACGCGCGGCAGCATCGAACAGCAGCACGCCTTCCGGCAACTGGTCCAGCACCGCCTGTAAGCGAGAGCGCTCGGTCTCGGCCTGTTCGCGCTTGTGCACCCCCTCCAGATCGGCCCCGATCTGCGCTGCGAGCGCCTCCAGCAGCGCCAGCTCATCGCGCGTCGGACTGTAGCGCTCTTTGCTGGCCAGCGTGAGCAGACCGAAGCGCTGGGCACCAGCGGTCAGCGGCAGATTGACGAACGTCGCAGCGCCGCTGGCGGCAACGACGCGGCGCGAGGCTTCGTTGCCCGGTTGATCCCGCTCGGTATCGAACATCGTGGCCCCGTCGCCCAGCATCGCCTGCGTGGCCCGGTGCGCCGGACCCAGCGGCGTTACCGTGAGCAGCGTCGCCGCGCGGCTGGGGAAGCCGGCATGGGCGAGGAAGACCAGCTCATCGCCTTCGTGCCCGAAGGCGGCCGCCATGTCGACCCAGGGCAGGTGGGAGACCACGCGCCGGCAGACGGCACGGGCGGCATGGCGCACGTCGCCCGCGTGGCTGACGCCGCGCCGGATCTCTGCCAGCAAGCGCAGCGCCCGTTCGCGCGCGACCTCATCGGAGGTGTCGCGCCAGACACTCACGGCGCCGACGATGGCGCCGGCGGCGTCGCGCAGCGGATTGCCCATGATCTGGAAGTGGCGGTCGTGACCGTCCGCCATGCGAAACACGCGCCTGGCCTGGGAGCTGCGCCCGGAGAGGGCGCGGGCGAGCACGGAATCACCCGGTCGGAGCCGCCGTCCCGAACGATCGCGTGGCACAACCACGTCCGGCGCCGCCACCAGCGGTCCTTCATCGAGCCCGGCCGCTGCAAGCAAGGCGTGGTAGGCCGCATTGCCCTTGCGTACCCGTCCATCGACGCCGTAGATCGCCGCCGGGTCGCTCATGCTATCAAACAGCGTGTCCACACTTGCCTGGTCGATCGCCGTGAGTGAGCTTGCGCCGCCGCGGACAGGCGCGGTCGAAGCGTGCCGATCGTCGCCGAGCAGGTCTGCACAGACGCGCAGAAACTCCAGATCAGCGTCGCCGGTCCCGGCGAACGGCCCGACGATCAGCGCCAGTTCGGCGTCCGCGGCTGCGACCGGCAGGATCGCCCAGCGCGCCCCATCGTCCGCTTCCAGGACCGCCGCGCCGGAATCGCCGGCATCGGCCTCGCGGCCGAACGCCCGCTCCGCGATCGCCGCGGGCACGGCGGACCGGCTTCCGTCCGGCGCGGCGCTGGCTCGATCTCGCGGCAGCAGTACGCCATGCGCCGCCCCGCCGCCGCGCGCGATCAGCGCCCCGGCTTCGCGCTGCAACACCTCGCGGCCGCCGGAAGCGCGCAGCCGTGCCAGTGCATACATCGCCTGCAGCCGCCGGTCGGCCGCGGGCGCGGCGAACGGCGGCGTCGGTCGCTCGGTCGTGGTCATGGAGCCTCGCGGGCCGCGGGCGCCGCCGGCAGCAGCAGCGCTTAACGCGGCGCATCGGCTCCATCATAGCCGATCGGCGGTCCGCGGCCGCCCGCCCGAACCTACCAGCGCAGGCCGTGACGGCGCAGGCGGGCACGACTGCGCCGCAGATAAATGAGCCAGCCGAGGCCCTTCGCGCCGACCAGCAGCGCGCCCGCGAGGGCGATGGGCGCTGCCCGTCGATCGGCCGCGGCGAGCGCCGCGAAGGCGAGCACGCCGGCAAGCGTCGGCCCGGCTACGAGCCAGCGCAGCCGCAAGCGCTTGCAGCGCTTGCCCACTGCCTGCAAGGCGATCACGTTGCTGCGATTCATCTCGGTCCTGGCGCCGGTCGTTCTCTGGCAGAGGCCGCGGCCATTGGACCATAGCACGGCCGGATGCTGCAGCCCGCATAGCCGCACGAGTACGTCGAGATCGACGGGCTCGCGGGCGTCTTCGCCACGCACGATCCGGCTACGCACGCGATCGTGCGCGCAGCCACGCGCCCGGCACAATGGGCTATACTCGCCCCGCGGCGCGCGCCCGCCGGCCCGCCGAGCCGCCGCTGAGCCGTCCGCGATCACGGCGCCGTGGAGGAGAAGAGCCAGATGCAATACAAGACGCTGCTCGTCGAACGCGAGGGCCGCGTGCTGACCGTGACGCTGAATCGGCCCGAGCGGCTGAACGCGCTGTCTGGTGAGCTGACCGCCGAGCTGGGCGGCTTGATCGACGAGCTTGCCCGCGGCGATGAGGATGTACGCTGCCTCGTACTCACCGGCGCCGGCCGTGCCTTCTGCGCCGGCGGTGACACTGGCGGCATGCCCGGCGGCGCCGGCGAGCGGCCGCGGCGCAGCGCTGAAGACGTGCGCCGCGGCTTCCGCGGGGCACAGTCCGTGGTGCTCGGCCTGCAACGGCTCGAAATCCCCACGATCGCGATGGTGAACGGTGACGCCGTGGGCGCGGGCTTCGATCTGGCCTGCGCCTGTGACCTGCGCACCGCGGCGCAGAACGCGCGCTTCATGGTGGCCTACCGGCGCATCGGTCTGATTCCGGGCTGGGGCGGCGCCTGGCTCTATCCACGCCGGCTCGGGCTGGCCAAGGCCGCCGAGCTGATGTTCACCGGCGACTTCATGCCCGCCGAAGAAGGCTACCGCCTGGGCATGATCAACCGCGTGGCGCCGCTCGAGGCGCTGCGCACAGAGACGATGGCCCTGGCCGAGCGCATCGCCAGCGGCCCGCCGATCTCGCTGCGGTTGATGAAGCAACTGCTCTACCGTGGCCAGGAGATGGATCTCGAAACCGCGATGCTGATGGCCGCAACGGGCTCGTCGATCACGCTGCTCTCCGAGGACCACGTCGAAGGCATCGGCGCCTTCCGCGAAAAGCGCACGCCCAACTTCGCCGGCCGCTAAGCCGCTGTCGAGCTGCGCAGTGCCGGCAGGCGAGCGGCGATGTTCAGGTGCAGGGAGCTGGGCCATGACGCCCGAACTGGCTGCGGATGGCCGTTGCTTCAGCAGCGCGGCGGCGGCCCGGCGGTACGTCGACGCCGAGCTGGCAGAGGCGCTGAACGAGCTGGCGCGGGCCGGGCATCGCTGGGGTGCTCGCCGCGAAGCCGGCACGCTGGATTGGACGATCTTTCCGCTGGACGAAACCGCGGCTCGTCTCAAGTACCCACCGGATGGCGACGCAAACGCACGTCCGCCAGTCACGCCTGACGAATTCGCGTATGAGCTGTACCTTTCTCCCGAGTTGGACCGCATCATCCTCGAGCATAGCAACGACGACGCCATCTCTGCACCGGGCCACACCACAACCGTGCTCGGTGTCACCTACGGGGAGCGATACCCCCTCCGGAGTGACATCGTTCGGCTTATGAAACGGTTTCCGCCGAACACCTGGAACACGACGTGACCGCTGCGCAGGCGGACGCGGGCGGGTGCACGCTCGGGCTACCGCACCGCACTCCGGTACGGCTCGATGTATTCCACGATGCGCAGGTGGCCGGCGTTCGACTCGATCGTCGTGATCGAGGCGGGGTTGCAGTCGGTGCGATGCAACTCATCGAAAGAGCGGCCCTCGATCCCGAGGCGTAGGGCCAGAATCGGGTCACGGTGCGAGACGCAGATCGCCGGACTGCCGCGGGAAAGACGCAGTGCGAGCGCCATCGCTCGGCGCATGCGCGCGGCCATCTCCGCCATCGATTCGCCGATCGCCAGCGTGCCGGGCGCGCGCTGGAACAGCTCCCACGCCTCGGCGTGCTTGACCGGGATCTCCGACCAGCTCTCGCCTTGCCAGTGGTGTGCGAGTCCGCTCTCGACCAGCAAGCGGCTGCGCCGCACGGGCACTCCCGGCAAGGCGCTGGCCAGGATGCGGGTTGTCTGAATCGCGCGGAGCAGCGGGCTGGTCAGGATGAACCGGATTTGTCGGTCCGCCAGATATCCGGCCGTGGCTATGGCCTGTTCGCGGCCTTCGTCGGCCAGGCGGTAACGCGGCAGCCAGCCGTAGGCGATGCGGTTGGGGTTGTGCACGAGTCCGTGCCGCACGAAGTAGACCGTGCCGGCGGGCACCGCGACGGTGTCCACCGGAGGTGTATGAGCCATCGCGTTACTCGCTGACGGCTTTTTGGCTGACGAGGAAGTCGCGGGCGGCGTCGACGCTGTTGAAGACGCGCGAGCCGATCACGTCGAGCGCGTCCACCGCGTCGTCGCTCGCGTTCTGGTCATACGCCAGATCGACCACGTCGGCACGCTCGACGCGGCCCACGCGATCGAACGCCTCCTGCACAAACGGCGCGATCTCCGTCCAGGAAACGGCCATACGGCGTAACTCCTTGCCTGCTTTTCGTTTGCGCCGGCCCACGGGCGCGGCCGCGGCCAGCGTCTCTCGCGCCAGTGTACCGAAGCCCCCGCTTACGCGCAGTCAGCGCGAAAGCTGCAATGCCGGATGGTGCCGGTGTGCGGCAGCGCCCGGTCGGGGAAGCGCGCCGCCGGCGAACGCGGGACGAAAGAGTTGCCAGCGGCGAGTCGATGCACTACGGTAGCTGGCACTGAGCGTTCGACCAGTCTGTGCCGCGGTCCGATCCAGGGGTTGCAACGCTGAGGAAGCGCTGGTGTCAAACTACATTCTGCGACGGTTGATCGCGAGCATCCCCGTGTTGGTGCTGGTGACGTTCGGCGCGTTTGCGCTGATCCGCATCATCCCCGGCGATCTTGCGGCGCTGAAGCTGGGCAACGATGCCACGCCGCAGGAGATCCGGGACTACCGCACCAAACTGGGCCTGAACGACCCGCTGCCCGCTCAGTACATCAAGTGGATCGGCCACACACTCACCGGCGACTTCGGCCAGTCGCAATGGGAGTATCGCCCGGTGGCGGATGTCGTGCGCGACAAATTTCCCGTCACGCTCGAGCTGGCGCTGCTCGCCGTGGCGATCTCCACCGCCTTCGCGATCCCGCTCGGCATCCTCTCGGCCGTGCGGCAGGACAGCCTGCTCGACCAGGCGCTGCGCTTCACGGCGATCCTGTTCCTCGCCATTCCCAGTTTCTGGCTGGCGATCCTGCTGATCACGCTGCCGCCGATCTGGTTCGGCTGGAAGCCGCCGCTCACCGGCTACGCGACGCCCTGGCAAGACCCGGCGCTGAATTTCCGGCGGATGATCTGGCCGGCGCTGGTGCTCGGCGTTGGCTCCGCCGCGTTCGTGCTGCGGCTGATGCGCTCCAGCCTGCTCGAGATCTTGCGGCAGGACTATATCCGCACCGCCTGGTCCAAAGGGCTGCGGGAGCGCACCGTGATTCTCCGGCACGGCGTCAAGGTCGGCATGATCCCGATCGTCACCGTGTTGGGCTTGCAGTTCTCGGTGCTGCTGGGCGGCGCCGTCATCGCCGAGCAGGTGTTCGGACTGCCGGGAATGGGCCGCAGCCTGCTGGGCGCCGTCAGCCGTCGCGACTACCCGCTGGTACAGACGTACGTGCTCATCTTCGCGCTCGTCTATCTCGTGATGAATCTGATCGTCGATCTGCTGTACGGCTACCTGGATCCGCGCATCACCTATTCGTAGTCGAGGGGATCGGGTGGAATGGCGGCCATCGACAGCATCGCACGCGATGATCGGGCGCTTTTCGAGCGCACCACGACGGCATACGGCGTGGCAGCATGGCCTCTGTCCGTGCTGCGCTTCTGCCGCCGCAAGCCGCTGGGAGCGTTCGGCGGCGCGATCACGCTGGCGCTGATCGTGATGGCGGCGATTCATCCCTGGATCGCCACGTACGACCCGAACGCGATCAACCCCAACGAAGTGCTGCACGGCCTCAGCGGCCAGCACTACTTCGGCACGGACAACTACGGCCGCGATGTGTACAGCCGCGTGGTCTACGGCGCATGGGCCTCGCTGGAGGTCAGCATCGTCTCGGTCGCGATCGGCACGGCGATCGGCACGGCAATCGGCGTGCTCTCCGGCTACTTCGGCGGCGCCGTGGATATGGTTTTGCAGCGGTTCGTCGATGCGACGCTGGCGTTTCCGGGATTGATCCTCGCGATCGCGCTCGTGGGCCTCGTCGGCCCTTCGGTCAAGAACGTGAGCATCGCGATCGGCCTGGTGACGTTTCCCTCGCTCTCGCGCATCGTGCGCGGGCCCGTCCTCTCGATCAAAGCGCAGCCGTACATCGAAGCGGCGCGCAGCACCGGCGCGAACAGCCTGCGCATCATGCTGCGGCACGTGCTGCCCAACATCGTCGCGATCGTGATCGTGGTCTCCACGGCGCGCTTCGGCGCCGCGATTCTGGTCGAGTCATCGCTCAGCTTCCTCGGGCTGGGGCCGCCGCCGCCCACAGCCACCTGGGGCTCGATGCTTTCCGGCGATGCAATTTACATCATGCAGACGGCGTGGTGGTTGGCCTTCTTCCCCGGTGCCGCGATCACGTTGGTGGTGCTCGGGTTCAACCTCTTTGGCGACGCGCTGCGCGATGTCATGGATCCGCGCCTGCGGGGCCGGTCCTGATCGCGCGGCTGGCAGCGCGGCTGCGATGGCGCCGGCCGAGCGCCGGCGGAAGGAAGAGAGCGCATCATGGCGGAGGACAATTACTGGAGGCGGTACAGCAGACGAACGGTCCGCCGGCGCAGCTTCATCGCCGGCGGGGCAGCCGGGCTGACGGCGTTGATGGCCGCCGCGGCCGGATGCAGCAGCGGGAAGAACAACACGACGGCAAGCACGAACACCGGGTCAAACGCGCGCGTGGCGGGCACCGTCGCGCCGGCGCCGCCGACCGCGCAGGCGCTCGCCACGGCCGATCCCGCGCTGGCGAACGCCAAACGCGGCGGCACGTTCAATATCGATCAGGCGGACGAGCCGATCTCGCTGGACAACCATCGTCAGGAGACGCCGGGGTCGATCCAGGCGGCAAACCTGGTCTACAACCACCTGCTGAGGCGCGCCGAGGACTTCGTGGCCGCGCCGGGGATTATCTATGTCTCCGACGAACTCGCCAGTGGCTGGGAACAGATCGACAAGCTCACCTACCGCTTCTCGCTGGTGAAGAACGCGAAGTGGCACAACGTGGCCCCGGTAAACGGCCGGGTGTTCACCGCCGACGACGTGAAGTACAGCATCGACCGCATGCGCGGCTCGGACCCGGAGCTGCGCACACGCTCGGCCTGGGCGCCGGTTGACAAGGTCGAGGCGCCGGACCCATACACCGTCGTCGTCACGACCAAGCAGCCGTACGCCGCCTTCACCGCGATCGCCGGCCATACCTGGAGCATCATCATGCCGCGCGAGCTGGCGGACACGCCCGATGTCAACCGCAAGGCGATCGGCACGGGGCCGTTCATTTTCAAAGACTGGCAATCCGGCGTCGCACTGCACTTCGATCGCAACCCGGACTACTTCCGCAGCGGCCAACCCTTCTTCGACCACGTCGTGATGCGGGTTGTGCCTGACCTGGGCGCCCGCACGGCCAACTTCCGCGCCGGTGAAACCGACATCTGGGGCGGTTCGCCCCCGACCATCCCCTTCTCGACGATCGACGACATGAAGAATGCCGTACCCGACGTCAACGAGATCAAGCGCACCGGCTCGAACAACTCGGGCACCAAGGCCTTCTTCAACACGACTGCCGCGCCATTCAACGACAAACGGGTGCGCCAGGCGTTCCTCTACGGCGCCGACTACGACAGCATGATCAAGATCTTCGGCGGCCTCGCCCAGCGCGCCGGCCCGATGCCGCTGGCGAGTGTTTGGGGACTGAAAGAAGCCGACTTCCCGAAGACGGATGTGGCGAAGGCGAAGGCGCTGCTCGAAGCGGCCGGCTACACGGCGGACAAGCCGTTGCGCGTCAAGACCACGATCTCACGCCAGTACGCAGGACCGGCGGTCTCGCAGATCCTGCAACAGGTGATGAAGCCCGTGGGCGTGACGGTCGACATCGACCAGATCGAGGACACCGCCTGGATCACCCAGGTCTACCGGGGCGGGCAGAACTATCAGATGACCAGCTTCGGCGACTGGTCCTGGGAAGATCCGGACCGCGGCCTCTACGCCTATTTCCACACCGACGGCAACGCCAACAACACGCACTACACGAGCACGCAGGCCGATGCACTGCTCGAGCAACAGCGCGGCGAATTCGATGTGGAGGCGCGGAAAAAGATCGTGCGCGACTTGCAGTTGCTGCTGGTGGACGACGCGCCGAACGTCTGGCTCGTCTCCACCGGCACGGACGAACTGTCGCGCAAGCGGCTGCACAACTACAAGCAGATGCAAATGGGCAATCAGAACAGCTACCGCGAGTGGGAGAACTGCTGGTTCGATCCGATTCCGAGCACGTAGCTTGCGCGGCGAACTGCGTTACCGCCGGAGGCGCTGGCCATCGATATAGCCAGCGCCTTCGGTGCTCATGCAGGAGTAACCGGCCGATAGAGCCCCGTGAGCCTTCGCTCGCAGTGCCGGCGCATGCGGGCGGACCAGGGCGTGTCGATCGCGCGCGCAAAGGCCTCGCTGTGCCTCACCTCCGGCGAGGCCAGGTCGTAGAGCGCCAGATAGCGCGGCTCGCCCTCGACGGCGCGAAAGCGGCGGGCGCGCAGCACACCCGGCACCTTGAGCAAGAACGGGATGTGCTCGTCGTCGTACCAGGCGTTGTACTCTTCCTCGTAGGCCGGCTCCGGCACCAGGCCGACGGCAAGCTGATCGCCCGCTTCGGCGGCGGACCCCGCCTCCTCACCTTGTCCCGCCGAGATCTCCTCGAAGACCGCGCGATTGGCGTTGCGAAACAGGCGTAACATCGCCCGGTCTTCGTCCGTGCGCCGTGGAGGGCGAGACAGCGAAGTATACGGCTCGCTGGAAAGCACGTCCGCGCTGTCAAGGTCGTACAGCGCGAGATAGCGCGGCAAGTCGCCACTGACGCCCACACCTGGATAGTCTGCTACCACCTCGAAGCGGCGCCCGCTGCGGAAGCCAGGCACGGAGAGCAAGTCCGGCACATGCCGGCGATCATACCAGCGGTTCCAATCGGCCTCATGCCCCTGCTCCACGTCGGCCTGCACAAACAGGAGTCCGCGCGTCTCATTGCCCATCGTCTTCCCTCCGAGTTGCTGCTGCCGCCGTCCTCGCTGGGCACGCTACCACATTGGCCATCCGCGATGCGCCTTGTCGACGCACATCTCCAGCGCAGGACCGTTGCCAGTCTGTTACGCGCCTCGGCTCGCGCGCCGCAGCGCCGGTGACGACGCTACGTCGAGGGCGCGCCCGCCGGAGTCGCTGCACAGGCACTCGCCCTCCCGCTCGCTCCGAAGGGCGAAGCGGCGATTCGCCGCGCCGCCGTCGAGCGCGACTGGCTGGAAGCGCTGGCACGCGCCGCGGAGGGCGCCGCGCGAGCGGCCGATCGCGAGCCGCAGAGCAGCCCGAGCGAGAGCGCCGCCCTGACCGAGGCGATCCTCGCCGAGCTGGGTCAGGAACGCTGACATACGCCGGATCCCCGGCTGATTATGAGGATTGTGCGTGATTATCCTCGGCCTGCTGCTCAGCTACCTCGCCGCCTGCATCCATAGCGCGGGGCATCTGTTCGCGGCGCGCCTGCTCGCGCCACGCCGCTCCGGGTCCGGTCGGCGCGGCGAGATCAAGGCCTGTCTCTCGCTGCTGCAGGAGTCAGTACGTGGGCGCCACACGCTGCCGATCTCGCACGCCTTCGATCCGACGGCACTGTACGGCGCGCCGCGGCGGCTGGCAGCCGTGGTGCTCGCGGGAGAGCTGGCAAGCCTCTGCTATGCCGCCGCCCTGGCGGGTTTCGCCTTCGCTGCTCCCCGGTTCGCACTCGCCGCGCAACTGACGATCGGCGCCACGGCGTTCTTTTTCGTATTCGAGGTTCTGCCGGTCAAACGCTTTGGCATGATCTCGGACATCACGCTGCTGCGATCCCTGCGGAGTCGTGACACCGACGGACGGCGCACGGCGGCGCTGGCCGCGATCGACCGCTCGGTGAAGGTCGGTCGCCGGCCGCGCGAGTGGCACCCGGCCATGGTGCAGGACGCGCTCGCACCTTCCGACGGCTCGCGCGCGGACGCGGAGGCTGCACTCTGCGCCTACTACTTCGCCCTCGATATGGGAGACACCGAGGGCGCGGAGGCGTACCTGCAGCGCGCCACGGCGCAGCGCCATCGCCTGGACGGCGAGACGGTCATCGTGTTGCGGCTCGAAGCCGCCTACCTCGCCGGTTCGGTGCACCGCGACGCGGAGCGGGCGGGAGCGGAGCTGCGCGCCGCACGAGAGGAGGCCCTCGGCTCCGGCGGACGCCACTGGGGCGGGATCAATCGTTCGCGGAAGGCGGTCACGCTGCGTGCCGCTACGGCCGTGTTGCTGGCCGCCGGCGAGCACGAGAAAGCGGCGATGACGGCGCGCAGAGCGCTGCTGACGCCGGACCAGTCGCTGATGCGCAAGGGTCCGACCGCCGGCAGCGCGGGCGCCTGCGAGCGCGACTGGCTGCGTGCGCTGCACGACGCCGCGGTCGCCGAGGCAGGCAAGCTGGCGAGCAACGAGGCGGCCAGCGCGGCAGAGATGTCGCCGGCAGTGCTGCCCGTTCCCGTGTGGAGCGGCGGCCAGACGTGGCAGTGGCGACCGCGGAAGGAACGAGAACCCCATCCGCCGCGCTGGCCGTGGGTGCTGACGATCGTCGCCTTGATGATCACGCTTCCATCGATCGGTCAGCTACTGCGCTGGACGAACACGAACGCCGTCGATGCGCTGGAGTTGCCCGTACACACGCTTCAGCTTGCGCACAGGCTGAGCTGGGTTGCGGTCGGGCTCGTCTGCGCGGCCATGATCGTCGCGCTGCTGCTGACGCAGATGCGAAGGCCTGGGCTGCTCACGCTGGTACCCCTCGTGCTCTGCACCGGTGTGTGGCTCACCGGCGCGCTGCTCGGCCGACAGGACCTGTCCTATGCCGGTGGCTATCGCGGCTTCCTCTCGTCGTCCGGCGGGTGGCTGAGCCAGGTGGGCGCTGGAAGCACATGCGCGGCGTTACTTGGTCTGTTCCTGTGTGTGCGCTGGCAGCACGGCGTCGGCCGGCGCGATGGCACCGCGCCCAAGCCGTCCGGCGCTCGCTTGAACCCGACGCGGCTGGCGATGTTCGGTGGCTGGCTATTCGCCATCGGCTTCATCGCCGTCGGATTTCTGATCATCGGTGCGGTTCCTGAACAGGCGTCGGCGCCGGCAGTGACCAGTAAATCGCCAACCCTGTCGCTGGGCGCCGATCCGGCCGGCGGCAGCATCAGTTTTTCCTATGACGCCGGCCTGCCGGAGGATGTGAAGGAGCAGATTTGGCAGAGCGCCCGCGAGGCGCAGGCCTATTTCGTCGCCACATTCGGCCGCGGCGTGCAGCGGCCGGTCTTGATCGATGTGCGGCAGCGCCATCCCGATGACGCGGAGTACGGTGGCTATGCCGCGGGCCACCGCATCGTCCTCTACACGCAGGGCAGCGACGGTACGCCGGACAGCGGCTACTTTCTGCGCACGGGCGTGATCCATGAGCTGTTTCATGTCCTGCAGGAGGAGTGGAGCGACGGCGCCGACGTGCGCCGCGGCCCGAAGTGGCTGCTCGAGGGCAGCGCGGAGTACGTCTCGCAGCTCGTGATGGTGGACGACGGCACGATGGAGCTTGCCGACCTGCAGGCCTGTCTGCGCCGTCAGTCGGGTGTGGGCACGGCGCGCCTGCCCGCGCTGCGCTCACTCGAGCCGGTCACGGCCATCCCGGCGTACCGCAGCGACCTCTACGCGCTCTCGGCCCTGGGCGTGGATCAACTCGTCGCCCAACCCGGTGCGAAGGCGCTCGGCGCCTTCTACGCGGAACTGGCGCGGACCGACTGGCCGACCGCCTTTCACGACGCGTTCGGCGCGGACCCGGCGGCGTTCTACGCCACTTTCGAGCAAGCACGGGCCGGCATGGCGCGTCCTTCGCGCGGCGTCTGCGACTTTCAGTACGACGAAGACTGATCGGCGCTTGACGCAGACGGTCGCCGCCCATTGACTGGACAACACGGACAGCCGCTCTGGGGCGAAACGTGGCAAAAGCCTACGACGCCATCGTGCTCGGGCTGTCTCTTATACACATCTCCGAGCCCACGAGAC
>CALFMN010000213.1 GCA_937879875.1 uncultured Chloroflexota bacterium
GCACCGGGGCTATCTGTTCAAAGTCCACGTGGACGAGACGGAAGAGCTGGCGGAGCAGGCCGGCCGGAAATACACACAAGGCCCATCCAACCCGTTTCTGGAGGGCAACCAGGGGCGCGTGCGCAGTTATGTCCAGAACCTGCCGGGCATGACCTCCCGCGCCAACCTGCTGCCCACCATCGGCAACGCGGCCGCCGCCAGTGCGCGCGGACAGAGCGGCACGCCGGCGACGACGCTCTCACCGGCCGCGCAGCGCGCCGCGTTCGTGAACGCGAGCTTTGAGGAGCAGATCGCGCGCTACAGCATCATCACGGGGACGCCGGACACGGTGATCCCGAAGGTGAAGCATGTGCTGGAGTACCTGCGGCCGGGCAACATCTTCTTCTGGGACGGGGACGGGGCGATGACGCACGACGACGCGATGCGCAGTCTGCGGCTGATGGGCGACGAGGTGATCCCGGCGGTGCGGGAGATGGCCAGAGAGCTGGACCTCAAAGGCGCCTTCGAGGTCGATCCGCTCACCAACCAACCCGTGGCCGCGGCAGGTGGCGACTACTGACCGCTGCGTTGTCCTCTAAACACCGGTGCAGGTGCAGTGGGGACTGCACGTTCATCCCGGTGCGCACGGTCGCACCGATGTTTAGAATCTACGCTGAGATCGATAGGCTGAGGAGCCAGATGCTGCGCGTTGATAACAAGGCCCAGATCGTGCGGCTACCGTGGACGCTCGGAGGCCTGTTCACAGGTCGCTACGCCGTGAAATCGGGCAACCGAGTATTTGCGCGCCGCTGGAAGAGCGGTCCGATGGATACGATCATTGCGACGCAGAAGACAGCGCCAATGCCGATGGTCCAGGACGGCAGGCGAGTTCTCTGGTACTTCTTCGACAGTTTCTATTGGGATGACGACGGTCTGGGCGCCGACGACATCAAGGCCCTTGTCTTGCAACGCAAGCGGCGCCTGCAACAGAAGGTACAAACAGCGCGGAGCCTCATGTACGCCGAAGAAGCAGGAAGACCGATGCGCATCCCGATCCCGGCTGAGCTTCGCCGCGCCGTGTTCGAGCGGGACGGCGGTCGATGCGTGGAGTGCGACTCGAACTTCGACCTCCAGTACGATCACGTTCTCCCTGTCGCACTCGGCGGCGCTACCACGCTTGAAAACCTGCAGCTCCTATGCGCCGAGTGCAATCGCGGCAAGAGCGACACGCTCTGATGACGGCTACGCGAGCCGCTAAACTTCGTCGCTGCCGAGGGGCTCATCGCCGATTTGAATCATCTCAGTGACGACCGCTCGGCCTTGGTAACTAATGCAGCGGTCAGTAAGGGAGTGCGGAGCGCCGGCGGCGTGATCAGCACGGCAGGGAGGCGAGGATGACGGGGCCGCTTGCAGGCGTGCGCGTGCTGGACCTGAGCCAGGGTCCGGCGGGCGGGATCGCCACGATGGTGCTCGCCGACTTCGGCGCCGACGTGATCAAGATCGAACCACCCGGCGGCGATCGCTTCCGCTTTCTCGCTGCGGCGCCGATGTGGCTGCGCGGCAAGCGCAGCATCGTGCTCGACCTGAAGACCGAGGCCGGCGTGCAGCGGCTGCACGAGCTGGCCCGCGACGCCGACGTGGCCGTGTCCAGCTACCGCCCGGGCACGGCTGAGCGGTTGGGCGCCGGTTATGGCACGCTGTCCGGCTTGAATCCACGGCTCGTCTATTGCGCGATCACCGGCTTCGGTCCACGCGGCCCCTACCGGCACTACAAGGGCTACGAGGCGCTCGTCGCGGCGAAATCCGGCCGCATGGTCACGTTCACGGGCCAGCTTCCGCGCCCCGGCCCCGCCTACGCGGCCGTGCAGGTGGGCACGCACGTCGCCTCGCAGTCCGCCGTGCAGGGCATCGTCGCCGCGTTGCTGGCGCGGGAGGCCAGCGGGCGCGGGCAACTGGTCGAGACGAGCCTGCTGCAAGGGATGCTGCCCTACGACATGGCGGGCCTGCTGGTGGAGCAACTGCGCCGTCGCTTCCCCACGCAGTTCGCCGACGACCCGCTGCAAGCGCTGCTGCGCACGCCCACGTTGCAGTATCAGCCGGTGCTGACGAAAGACGGCCGCTGGCTGCAGCTTGCCAACCTCATGGAGCATCTCTTCCACAGCTACATCGCCGCGGCGGGCCTTACCGAGCTATACGCCGAGCCGCGCTATGCCGCGCTGCCCGTCGTCGGCGAGGCCGAAAAGGAGGAGATCCGCGCCCGCATGCTTGAGCGCATGCGCGAGCAAACCAGCGACGAATGGATGGCCGAGTTCGTCGCTGACGGCAACATCGCCAGCGAGCCGATCGTCTCGGCGCAGGAGGCGCTGCGCCATCCGCAGGCGCTGCACAATGGCCACGTGCGTGAACTTGAGCATCCGCGCCTCGGGCGTATGCGGCAAATCGGCCCGATCGCGAAGCTGCCGAAAACGCCGGCCGAGCCATCGCCGGCCTCGCCGTATCCTGGTGAGTCGATCGGCGCGGCATTTTCGGCCTCAGATCCGACACCGCGCGAAGCTGCCGCGGTCAGCGTACGGCCGCCGCGCCATCCGCTCGAGGGCGTCACGGTGGTCGAGTTCGCCACGATCATCGCCACGCCCTACGCCTGCTCGCTGCTGGCCGACCTCGGCGCCCGCGTGATCAAGGTTGAATCACTGGAGGGCGACGGCTTTCGCGGCATGGGCAACGGCGTCGGCACGGTGAAGACGACGGCGGGCAAGGAGAGCATCTGCGTCGATTTGAAGACCGAGGCCGGCCGGCAGATCGCCCGGCGCCTCACCGAGCGCGCCGATCTGCTGATCCACAACTTCCGGCCCGGCGTCCCGGAACGGCTGGGCATCGGCTACGAGCAGGTGGCCGAGTATAATCCGCGGATCGTCTACGTCTCGGCCACCGGCTACGGCGAGAGCGGGCCGTACGCGCGGCGGCCTTCGGCGCACCCGGCCGCGGGCGCGGCGATGGGCGGCGTGCTCTGGCAGGCGGGCAGCGCCATGCCGCCCGCGGACGTGGACGGCACGGACGAGGTGAAGGAGTATGCGCGGCGCTTCTACCGCGCGAACGAGTTGAACCCCGACCCGAACACCTCGATGGTGATCGCCAGCGCGGCTCTGCTCGGCCTCTTTGCGCAGAGAACGCGGGGCATCGGCCAGCACATCGAAACCGACATGCTGATCGGCAACGCCTACGCCAACTTCGACGACTTTCTCAGCTACGCAGGGAAATCGCCGCGCCCGCCCGTCGACGCCGGGCTGTTCGGTCTGAACGCGCTCTACCGGCTCTACGAGGCGGCCGAGGGCTGGGTCTTTCTCGCCTGCCCCTTCGAGGCGGAGTGGCAGGCGATCTGCCGCGCCCTCGGACGGCCGGACCTGCAACGCGATCCGCGCTTCTGCAGCGGCGACTCACGGCAGGCGCACGACGCCGAGCTGGCGGCGCTGCTTGCGGAGGAGTTTTGCAAGCGTTCGGCGGACGAGTGGGAGGCGCTGCTGAGCCGGCACGATGTCGGCTGCGTGCGCGCCGACAGGTCTACTGCCGGGATGTTCTGGGACGGCGATGCGCACGTGCGCGAGAACGGTTTCGTGCGCGAGGCAGAGCACCTGCGCTGGGGGCCGTACTGGCGGCACGGCCCGCTAGTCACGCTGAGCGATACGCCCGAGCGCGCCGGCGCCGGCGTGCTCGCTGGCCAGCACACCACGCAACTGCTGCGCGAGATCGGCTACGGCCCGGACGAAATCGCGTCGCTGCGAGCCGCCGGCGTGGTGCGCTCGGAAGAGCCGTAGGCCGGCCCCCAATCCCCCGGCTGTGTGACATCTGCGATGCAGGTTCCCCCAATAATAGGGAAAAGGGGCGATCCCGGGTTGCTGAAGCGAAGCGGCGTCGGGTTAGCACAGGTTGTAGGGGCACACGGCGTACGCCCGTCGCGGCGACGGCCGCGACCCACGGCGCGCCGGGCTAACCCGACGCCCGATCGTCCTGGCGGCGCTGGATCGCCCCTGCTCTCCCAGACGACGGATGTCGCAAGGGGCAGATCCCCAGCGATTGTGGAATCCCCGCCGCATTACCTCACCGGCGTGAGCCAGCTCAGCCAGCGCGTGTCGATCGCGCGGATGGCGTCGTGGTACGCCTGCTGGATGCGGCGCGTGATCGGGCCGATCTCGCCGGTTCCCACGCGGTAGTGGTCGATGTACGTCACCGGACTGATCTCGGCGCCGGTGCCAAGAAAAAACGCCTCCTGCGACATGTACAGCTCGGTGCGATCGACCTCGCGTTCGATCACCGGCATGCCAACCGACTCGGGAATGAGCTCCAACAGGAACGCGCGGGTGATGCTTTCGAGGATGCCGGCCGTCACCGGTGGCGTGATCACCGCGCCGCCGCGCACGATCGCAATGCAGGCGCTCGCGCCTTCCGCCACGTTGCCGCGCTCGTTCAAGAAGATCGGCGAATCGAAGCCGGAAAGCTTCGAGTCGAGATGCGCGACGCGGCTGTTCTGATAGTTCGGCACCGCCTTGACGCGCGGCGGCAGGCTGCGCTCGCTGATGCGCGTCCAGCTCGTGACGTTGCAGCGCAGGGCGCGGTCGGTCAGCAACTGCGAGCGGCGCGGTTCCACCGGGATGTAGATCCGCGCCGGGTCGTCGGCCAGGGGCGGCGCGTACATGCCGCTGGCGGGCGGCACCGGCGCAGCGACCGGCTGCAGATAGCAGTCACCGTCGATGCCGTTGGCCGTGAGCGAGGCGATGCAGGCCGCGGCCAGCTCCTCCGTGCTCCAGTGCGAGCGCAGGCGCATGAAGGCGATCGAGTTCTGAAAGCGCTCGAGGTGCTGCTGGAGACCGAAGATATGCAGCACGCCCTGGGGCGAAGGGTAGCCCTTGATACCCTCGAAGACGGCGGAGAGGCCCGACCAGGTCGCCTGCGTCAACGGAATCGTGACGGCGGACCACTCGCGCAGCTCCCCGTCCACCCACAGCCAGTGTTGCTGCCAGCCGTCACCGCCATAGCCAACTGTCGGCTCGATCGCCTGTTGCGTCATCTGATCACTCCGCTGCACACCTCGTCAGATGATGCTTGACACCGGTGGGTCGTTCGCCTGACCGACGC
>CALFMN010000214.1 GCA_937879875.1 uncultured Chloroflexota bacterium
CGCAGCGTGCGGCCCAGCTCCGGCACACGCAGCAGCGCCCCGGCCGCCGGCGCCTTGCCGCCCGGTGCGTACACGTCCCGCCAGCTCTGATGCGCCCACGGCTGCTGTGCCACGAAGGCGAGGCGCTCGGCGAGATAGGGCGTGGCGGGCGCGCCGTCTTCCGCATAGGCGATCGCGGGTTGCAGCGCTCGCACCAGGCCGAGCCGGCCGAAGCGCTCGCTCGCCATCGCCCAGCCATCGACGACGCCGGGCACGGAGACCGCCATCGCGCCGCGCTGCGGCATAGCCGTATGACCGGCCGCGCACACCCGCTCGATCGAGGCCAGGCTGCCGGAGCGGCCGGCCGCGTCCAGCGCATGCAGGCTGGCAGTGGCGGCGTCCCAGATCAGCATGAACAGGTCGCCGCCGGTGCCGCAGAGAATCGGATAGACGACGTTGAGCGCGGCACTGGCGGCGATCGCGGCGTCCACGGCGTTGCCGCCGGCCTGCAACAGCCGCAGCCCGGCCTGCGCGGCCAGGTAGTGCGGGGCGCAGACAATGCCGTTGCGGGCCAGCGTGGCGGGGCGGTGGTTGGCCATGCGTGTGTGCCTCCAGCCTCAACGCTATCATGCCCGGCGGCAACGGGCGCGGTGGCGGCCGCCATGCTGCCGCGCCTGCTGGACGCGCCCATACCCGGCTGGCACACTGAACGGGCCGCGCGCCGGGGCAGATGCGCGGCCAGCGGAAGCGAACGAAGATGGCGGGCGGCACGGCGGGGCGTGGCAAGACGGCGCTGATCACCGGCGCATCGAGCGGTATCGGACTGGAGCTGGCGCGCCGCTGCGCCCGCGCCGGCTTCAACCTGGTGCTGGTGGCGCGCGGAGAGGCGGCGCTGCGTCAACTGGCGGCCGAGCTGGAGCAGCGGCACGGCGTGCGCGCCACGGTGCTCGCCCGCGACCTCGCCGATCCGGCGTCGCCGCCTGCCATCCGCGCGGCCTGCGACGCTGCGGGCATCGGCGTCGATGTGCTGGTCAACAACGCCGGCTTCGCCAGCTACGGCCCCTTCAGCGAGAGCGACCTTGACGTCGAGCTGCAGATGATTCAGGTCAATACGGCAGCGCTCACACAGTTGACGCGGCTCTTTCTCGACGGCATGCTGGCGCGGCGCGCCGGGCGCATCCTCAACATCGCCTCCACCGCCGCCTTCCAGCCCGGCCCGCTGATGGCCGTGTATTACGCGACGAAGGCCTACGTGCTCAGCTTCTCCGAGGCGCTGGCAAACGAGCTGCGCGGCTCCGGCGTGACCGTCACCGCGCTCTGCCCTGGGCCGACGGCCTCGGGCTTCCAGCAACGCGCGGCGATGGAGGACTCGAAGCTGGTGGCAGGCAAGATCGCCGGCCCGGCCGAGGTCGCCCGCGCCGGCTACGCCGGGCTGATGAAAGGGCAGACGATCGTGATCCCCGGCGCCCGCAACAAGGCGCTCGTCTTCATCGTGCGCCTGACGCCGCGCAACCTGGTCACGCGCATCGTGCGCCGGATGCAGGAGCGGGTGTAGCGCGCCATCCTACGCCCTACGCCCTACGAAGGAGATCGCCATGCCCGAGCAGACGCGCCGCCCACGCCCCACCGCCGCGCTACGCGCCGCGCTTGCTGCCGGCGGCCCGGTGCTCGCGCCCTACGCCGCCGACCCGCTCAGCACGTTGCTGGTGCAACGGCTCGGCTTTCCCGCGGCCTATGTCGGCGGCGGCGCCCTGGGCTACGTGCTCGCCACGACCGAGGCGCGGCTCACCAGCAGCGATGTCGTCACCATCGTGCGCGGCATCACCGCCGTCTGCAACCTGCCGTTGATCGTGGACGTCGCCACCGGCTTCGGCGACCCGATCCACGTCGAGCGCACCGTGCGCGAACTGGAGCGGGCCGGTGCGGCGGGCATTGAGATCGAGGACCAGCTCACGCCCAAGCACGCGCACCATCACAAGGGCATCGACCATCCGATCAGCCAGGAAGCGATGGTCGAGAAGGTCGAGGCGGCCGTGGCCGCGCGTGATGATCCGGATTTTCTCATCATCGCCCGCACCAACACGATCGCCGAGGTCAACCTGGAGGAGGGCATCCGTCGCGCCAACGCCTACGCCGCGGCCGGCGCCGACCTGATCCTGATCTTCCCGCGCAACGAAGACGAGTTCCGCCGCCTGCCGCGCGAGATCGCCAAACCGCTTGCGGCGATGACGATCGCCGTAGCTCGTCCGCCGCGCTTCACGCCCGCGCGACTCGCGGAGCTGGGCTATCCGCTGGTGATCGAGGCGCAGGCGGGCATGCTCGCGGCCTACGCGGCGGTGCGGCGTGGCTATGAGCAGATCCAGCAGCAGGGCTACATCGAAATGGACCCGGAGGAGCTACGCCGCCACCGCGCCGAGATGGACGAACTGGTCGGTCTGCCCGCGCTCTGGGCCGTCGAAGAGCGCACGACCGAGCGCCCGGAGCGGCTGCCGCGGCAGTGATCACAGCATATGGCCAATGCAGCCAAATGGTCCGGCCGCTTCAGTCGAATTGGCGCTGTTCGCTGCACCACTACTGCGATAAAACGGAATCGGCAGGGCGATCCGGAGCACCTAACCCTGGTTTGCCTGAAGGCAAACCTGTCCCTTCCCGACACGGGAAGGGTTGTGTTCGAGAGCAGCCGTTGATGGGAGACAAGCCCCGCCTGTTTCACAGGGACACCCAGGCCCCGCTACCGTCCGGCGCCGCTCGGAACGCTCCAGAAGTCCCTTCCAGCTTCGGGAAGGGGCAGACCTCGCCTGCGAGGTCAGGGCTAGGCGCGCCGACAGCCCGACGCAACCGCACATAGGAGAATCACACGATGGATCGCATCAGACCGCTGAGCCGCGAAGAGGCTCACCCCGACGTACAGCAATTCTATGACCAGGACATGAAGGCGTTCGGGCTGGTGCTGAACCCCACCGGCGTGCTCGCCTACCGGCCGCCGATCATGACGGCCATGCGGCAGCTCAACCGCTCGCTCTACAAAGACTCGACCCTGCCGGCGGGGCTGCGGGCACTCGTCTGCGTGCGCATCGCCGCAAAGGTCGGCTGTCCCTTCTGAGTCGATATCAACGCTGCCGGCGGCAGCGATGCGGGCGTTTCGGACGAGAAGATCGCCGCCCTGCCCGACTATGCCACCAGCCCGCTCTACGACGAGGCGGAGCGCACGGCGCTGGAGCTGGCCGATACGATGACGCAGGCCGCAGTCGATGTCTCCGACGCGCTGTACGAGCGTCTGCGCGGTTTCTACAGCGACGAACAGCTCGTGGAGCTGGCGGCCACGGCGGCGCTGGAGAACTTCCGCGCCCGCTTCAACCGCGTCTTCCGCATCGAGCCGAACAGCCTCTACTGCCCGATCGAGGGCCACGAGGCGCAGCGCGCATAGCCCGGCGGGCGCCGCGCGGGCGCCGTCAGACCTGGAATAGTTGCACGATCCAGGCGCGGTGCTCCTCGTAGTGCAGGTAGGTATCGCCGGCGATCTTTTGCATGCGCGGGCGGGGATCGTCGGCGGCCAGGGCGGCGAAGAGCGCGGGCTCCGGCAGATCCTCCAGCAGTGCCAGCACGGCGGCGTGCGCAGCCTGGAACTCGGCGAGCACGTCGGACAGGGGCAGCGCCGCGCTGCGCCCGCGCAGGATGGCGTTGACGCCGTCGGTATTCATCGTGGCGAGCGTCGCTTCGTCGAGCGCGAAGGCTTCACGCTCGGGCGCGCCGCGCAGCAGGGCGATCAGCACCCGCTCCCAGGCCGCGATGTGCGCCAGGTGATCCTTCGCCGACCAGCCCTCGGCGCCGGCCGCCAGCAGCCGCGCCTCGGGAATCCCGGCCACCTCATGCTCCAATCCCGCGCGCTCCGAGCCGATGCGTTCCAGCAGCGCGGCCTTGCTGGCGGGCCACGCCGCGCCGCTTTCGTCTGTCATCGTGCCCTCCGCCCGGCAGGTGGCCGGCGCACCGCGTCGCGAGCCGCCAGCGTACACCAGCGGAGGAATCCGGCACAACGGGTGTCGTGTATCAGGACAGGGTCTTTTGATGCTGCGACTGTTGCGGCCAACCGACGCGCTGGCGCTCGCCGCTGCGCCTCATGGGTCATGAGGGGCCGTTGTCTTGAACGTCTCCGACGGTTGCGCTGCGCTACGGCGGCCCCTACCGACCGCACGAGAGCGTGCCGCGGGCCTTGCGGCGGTCCGGCCGGAAGGCCGCGCACTGTGCAGCCGAGAAGCAAAAGTCCCTGTGTGTCAGGAGCGGTGAGACAGCGCCGGCGTGCGCCGAGAACGGGCGCGCCGGC
>CALFMN010000215.1 GCA_937879875.1 uncultured Chloroflexota bacterium
GCGGCGGCAGGCGCCTCGCGCGCATCGGCGTAGGCGCGGCCCATGCCGCCTTCGATCACGGCCGCCACGCAGCCATGCAGGTAGGGATAGTCACGAAACAGCGGCCGCAGCGCCGCGCGCTCGTCAGCGGACAGTTCGACGGGCATCATCTCGCTCTTTCACGTGCTGAGCCCCGGTTCCAAATCGGTGGGCCACGCGTTGCTGGACGCCCGCAGTCTGGCCGGCGAGCCAGTTCCGCAACCATCATGCAGGTCCAGCCTGGCAAGGCCAATCAGCCGCCGGATTTGCGCCCGATCCGCTCGGCGTGACTCCTTGCCAGGATGAGTTCCAGGCGCGCGGAGCGTTTCCATTGCCCTGGGCCGCCGGCGCCGGCCTACCCGCAAACCTGCCGATCGCCGCGCCGCGCCTTGACAGGACTCGTGCGTGGTGCATAGATAGCCGCAGTCCCGCAGGCGAGCCATTCCCGTAGCAACCGAGCGGGTGCAACGTGCGCAATTATATCGTCCGCCGCCTGCTTTTGATGCTGCCGACGCTCGTCGCGGTGGCGTTTCTCTCCTTCATCCTGCTGCGGCTGGTGCCCGGCGATACGCTGACGGCGCAGATCCAGTCGTCCGGCCTCTCCGGTGCGCAGTACAGCCCGGAACGGCTGCAGTCCCTCAAGAAGCAGCTCGGCATCGACGGGTCGATCCCCTCGCAGTTCGGCCGCTGGGTGAACCACCTCGCCCACGGTGACTTCCAGCGCAGCTTCCTCACGAACAAGGACACACTTCAGCAGTTCCGCGAGCGCATGAACGTCACGATCGAGCTGGGGCTGCTCGCCGTCTGCTTCAGCGTACTGATCGGCATCCCCATCGGGGCCTTCTCCGGCGTGTTTCAGGATACGGCGCTCGACTATGTGGGGCGCGTCCTTGCCATCCTTGCGCTGGCCGTGCCCAACTTCTGGCTGGCGCTGCTGATCATCGTCTTCGCCTCGCGCTGGTTCGGCTACGCCTTTCCGCGCGGCTCTCACCCGTTCTTCTCCGAACCGCTCACCAACCTGCAGCAGTTCGTGGCACCGGCGCTCGTAATCGCGGCCGCCAGCGCCGGCCTGCTGATGCGCCTGACCCGCACGGCGATTCTCGATGTGCTGCGGCAAGATTACATCCGCACGGCGCGGGCGAAGGGCCTGGCGCTGCGCCGCATCGTGCTGGTCCACTCGCTGAAAAACGCCTTGATCCCGGTGATCACGGTAATCGGCACCCAGCTCGCGGTGGTGATCACCGGCTCCGTGGTCGTCGAGCAGATCTTCAACCTGCGCGGCGCCGGCCAGCTCACACTCACCTCGATCTTGCAGCGCGACTACCCGCAGGTGCAGACCAACGTGCTCATCTTCGCGGTCGTGCTCGTGATCGGAAACCTGCTGACGGATCTGACGTACGGCGTGGTGGACCCGCGCATCCGCTTTGCGTAGCAGAGCGCCGGCGTGGACGGCGGCCCGGACGGCATCACGATGGTAGGCGAAGCAAAGTCGACGGCGGCTCAGGGTGAGACCCTACCCCTGGCCGCGCCCGAGCGCGGCGTACGGCCGGGCCTGCTCGCGCCGTCGCGCCTGCTCGCCCTGGCGCGGCGCAAGCCGCTCGGCGCCGCCGCGCTCGCGCTGCTGGTCGTGCTCTGGGCGCTCTGTCTGCTCGCACCGGTGCTTGCGCCGTACGGCTACGACCAGCTCTTCACGGCGCCGCGGCTGACAGCGCCGTCTTCCGCGCACATCTTCGGCACGGACGAATCCGGCCGCGACGTGTTCAGCCGCTTGCTGTTCGCCGGGCGGCTGAGTCTCACGCTCAGCCTCGCCACGACCGTGTTCGGCGTCGCCCTGGCCGTGCTGTTCGGCGTCGTCTCCGGCTACGCCGCCGGCTGGTTCGACCTGGTGTTCCAGCGCATCACCGACGCCTTCCAGGCGTTGCCGATCCTGGTGATCCTGCTGGTGCTGGCCGCGCTCTACCAGGGCAATCGCATCGTGATCGTGACCGCGGTCGCGCTGCTCTTCGCCCCCGCGGCCGGGCGGCTGTTCCGCTCGGCCACGCTCGCGCTGCGCGATCAGCCCTTCGTGGAGGCCGCGCGCGTGACCGGCGCCTCTCCGCTGCGCATCGTGCTGACGCACGTGATGCCCAATCTTTATCCGTTGATCATCGTCTTCGCCACCGCCTACGTCGGCGCCAACATCCTGCTGCTCGCGGTGCTCAGCTTCCTCGGCTTCATTAACGGCGATTATCCCGACTGGGGTTCCATGCTTAACCTCTCAGCCGCCACCTACATGGTCTCGGCGCCGTGGCTCGTGCTCGCGCCGGGCATCGCGATCACCCTGGCCGTGCTCGCCTACAACCTGCTCGGGGATTCGCTGCGCGACATCCTTGACCCCCGTCTGCGCGGTTCGTAGTGCCCGCCGAGGCGCGGGCCGGAGGAGAGAGCGATGGGCGACTCAGTACGTGATCTGGCACAGTACCGCGAGCAGCGGCTGGTGGAGGGGCGCGAACTGATGCGGCGGCGGCTCTCGCGCCGTGCCACGTTCAAGGGCGCCTCGCTGCTGGCGCTGGGCAGCAGCTCAGCGATGGCGGCCTTCATCGCGGCCTGCAGCGGCAGCAGCAACAACAAGAGCGCCGGCGCAAGCGGCGGAGGCAAGGGGCAGGCCTACACGCCGCAGACGCCGGCTCCCACCGGCGCTCCGCAATCGACCTTCAAGGACACGACCGGCACACCGCCCTACAAGCAGGGTGTGGCCAGCGCCCAGGTCGATCCGCTGTGGGAGCAGTTCCCGTACGTGTACAAATACAACTGGCGGCGCGTGAACTGGGATGCGCCGCTGACCACCGGCGGCCGCGCGATCTCGGTCGCCAACATCCCCTCGAACTACGACCTGATGAAAACGCAGAACGGCACGCCCGCCTCGCTCTACCTGCAGGGGCTCTGGCGGCTCGCCATCCACGCGGGCATCAACCTCGACGGCAGCTCGATCGAGCCGGACCTGGCCGCAAAGAGCGAGCACAACGCCGACTTCTCCACCTGGACCTTCACGCTCCAGCCGGGCGTCAAGTTCCACGATATTGCACCAGTCAACGGACGCGAGCTGACGGCCGACGACGTAGTCTACTCGTTCCAGCGCTATATCGACACCAGCATCTGGAACAAGGGCCTGCAGTACGTCGACAAGATCACGGCGCCGGATAAGAACACGGTGCGCTTCGACATGAAGCAGCCGCAGGTCACCTTCGATGCGATCACGGCCGGACCCTACTATCTGGTCTTCGCCAAAGAGCACTTCGACAACCAGGACCTGTTTAAGAGCCAGCCGATCGGCACCGGCGCCTTCTTCAACAAGGAGAGCAAGTACCAGGACCACGCCATCGCGATGCGCAACCCGAACTTCACGCAGCGCCCGACGTGGATGGCCGAGAAGTACAAGAACACGCCGATGCCGTTCATGGACTCGATGACGCTGCAGTACTTCTCCTCCGATGCGGCCTCGCGCGCGGCCTTCATCGCCGGTTCCACCGACGACTACCCGATCACCTACCTGGACCCCGCCATCCTCAAAGAGGTGCTCTCCGGGCGGCCGGACACGCTGGTGACGGTCAACGCGCTCTGGGCGACGTTCCCGGTGATGATGCTCTGGAACTACAAGAACCCGCTCTTCCAGGATATACGTATCCGCCGGGCGCTCTCGATGGGTCTCGACCGCGAGGCGGTGATGCAGAACGTCTTCAGCGGCGCCGGCGTGCCGGGCGGCGGTCCGTTCGCCTTCGACCTGATGGGCCTGCAGGTGCCGCCGGCACTCAAGGATTACGGACCGTACTACCAGTTCAACCCGCAGCAGGCGCAGGCGCTGCTGAAGGAGGCCGGCCACGAGAACGGCTTCTCGATTCAGCTGGAGGTCGCGAGCACACTGCAAGGCACGCCGCAGTTCCAGTCCTACAAGGCCGTCCAGGCGCAGTGGAAACAAAACCTCAAGGTCGACTTGCAGTTCAACCTCGTGGACGCGCTGTCGCAGACGAACGACGGCCTCAACCACTCGTTCCAGGATCTGATCGCCCAGACGACGGCAACGGGCTACGACGCCTACAGCCTGGCCTACCCGATTCTGCACTCGAAAGGCGGCATCAACCTTGGCCAGGCGAACGACGCCACGCTGGACGGCCTGCTCGATAAGCTCGGCGCCGCGACCTCGCCGGCGAGCGTGCTGGACCTGACGAAGCAGGTCGATGCCCGCATCCGCGACCAGGTGACCTACCTGTACGTCGGCTGGCCGCAGGCCTGCACGGTGACGCAGCCCTGGCTCCACGGATCGACAAACAACCTGTACGCCTACCTCTTCTACTACGGCATCAACAACTTCCGTAGCGTCTGGATCGACCAGACTGCCCCCGGCGGCCGCGGCGGCAAGCCGGTGTGAGCGCGGCGCGGAGCCGAGGAGGCGGGCCGATGGCCGAGTTTCATGCCGGCGACCGGGTATTGGTCGACGTGAGCGCCGGCATCCTGCCCGGCGAGCGCGCGGCGCCGGACTGGCAGCCCGGCACCGTGGCCGAGCGCATGGAGAACGGCTACTACCGCGTGCGGTTGGATATCGAGATCGGCGGCCGCCCCGCGGAGAAAGAGGCGGCGCCGGAGCACGTGCGGCCGTTGCGTTGAGATGGCGCGCGGTTGGGACGATTGCTGGCGGCTTCAGCGTACCTGCCAGATCCGGTCCGGCTGCGTGCTCGTCTGCAGCCGGCCAAGCAGGCTGCCGCGCGCTGTATCGACCACCACGACCGCGCTGCCATCGGCCGGCAGGGCGTAGAGGCGGGCGCCGTCGGGACTGAGCCGCAGGCCGGCGATCGCCTGTCCGCCCAGCAGGTGAGCGCGCGGCTGCAACGTGACCGTATCGATCGCGAGCACGCCGTCGTTCGTTGCGGCGAACAGCGTTTGGCCGTCGGGCGACAGCGCGGCGCCGCCGTGCATGATCTGCTTGGCCGCAGCGGGCGCTGGCGCGAGCCACTGCCACAACGCTTGCAGCGGGCCGCCCGGGCGCTTCGGTCTCGCGCTCAGTGTGACGGCGCGGCGCACCGCGTTGTTGTTCAGATCGACGGCGACGACCTGGCCGCTGGCGCTGTTCACCGCATACAACATGGTGCCGCCGGCGCTGAGTGCCAGCGACCACGCCAGCCGCCGATCTTCCTGCGCAAGCGAGCCCGCCGCGGGCGTGGGCGTCGACGGGTTCGGCAGATCGATGCAGATGGCGAAGCGGCCGGAGAGGGTCAGCGCGTGAACGAACGCGCCGTCCGGCCCGTTCGTGTAGAGGCTGTAAAGCCGGTCGCCATCCGGCGCCGCCACGGCCGTGATGCGCAGGCCGCGCATCTGCTCAGGACCGCCTTTCTCCGCCACGATCGTTGGATCCAGCGCGCCGGCGGCCAGGTCAAAGCGGCGCACACGGTAGTCGAGCGAGCCGTCCGGGCCGGAGCGCTCGATCAGGTAGAGCGAGGCGCCGTCGTTGCTCAGCGCATCGAACCAGAAGATGCCGTCCAGCGACACGCGCTTCGGCGGCATGACGAAGGTCGAGTCGAGCACCACGAACTGGCTGCGGCCGGCCGCGTAGCCGTCTGCCGAGGCATCGACCAGTGCCAGCCAACGGCCGTTCGACGAGAGGCCGCCCGGCGTGCCATCCAGCTCCGCGGCTGGCAGCGCATACGCGCCGTCGATCGTCTGCTGGCGCAGGGGGGCGCCACCGGCCACGTCCACCGCACGTATCACGGTTTGGGCCGGCGTGCCGCCGCCCGGCTCAATGGTGTAGAGCGTGGACCAGTCGGGCGACGGCACACCATCCGGCAGCTCGCGCTCGACTGCGCCGCCGGCGGCGTTCAGCACGGCGATCCGCCCGGAAGGGTTGCCGGGCATACGGAGGAAGAGCTTTTCTCCGACCGGCAACGGCGTTTGCGCAGCCTTGCCCGCGGGCGTCGCCGTCTGCGCCGGGGAAGACGATGCAACCGAGGATGCAGGATGGTGCGCTGTCGCAGCGGCGCCGCAGGCGAGGCAAGTGGTCGCGGCGGCAAGCAGCAAAACGTGCAGCAGGCGAGACGTACGCATGGTCGCCCCCTTTGCTTGCTTTACAACGCGCGGCCCGGATCGGTTCCCGCCGCGGCCTCAGCGCGCCGATTCGGCGATGCGCAGCGCCTCGTCCTGCGCAAGCTGCGCTTCGAGCCGCAGCGTCAGCGCGCCGTGCTCCCAGAGCAGCGTATTGCCCGCCAGGCGGATGCGGTCCTGCCGCACCTGCCCATCCGGCGCGCGGTAGAAGACGATGTGCGGCGCCCCTTCGAGCCACCAGCCCGCTGCGCCGCCAACGGTCACGGGAGTCAGCGTCGTACCTGGCCCGACGCCCTTGCCGAAGAACGCGGGCTCGATGTTGCCGCGAAACTCGGTCAGCAGCAGGCCGACACCGGGCGTCGCGCTCTGCGGCAGATCGGCACGCGGCCCGTAGAGCAGCGTGACCGCGCCGCCCGGCACACCGGAATCGAAGTAGACGGCGTCGGGAGCGCCGAGCGCGTCCGGTACGAGCACGTGGAACCCGGCCGCCGCCTGCGCCGCCGCCAGCGTGGCGGGCTCGCCAAGCTGCAGCGCCTCGGCGGTCGTGGTCGGCGTCGCCGTTGGCGCGGGTGAAGTCGATGGGGCCGGCGAGTTGGACGGCGTGGCCGTGTGCGCCGGCAGCGGCGGCAGCGTGGGCACGACGCTGATATGCACGCCGCGCAGGCCGAGCCGGCCGGCCACGGCGCTGCGCGTGGAGGGCGAGAGCAGCAGCACGAGCCCGGCCAGCAGCGCGACGAACAGCACCGCAGCGCCGGCGAGCCAGCCAGCCGCCGGGCGCGGCCGCCAGTACGGCCGCACGCGGCGCTGCTGCGGCCGCTCGCGCAGCCGGCCGCGTACCCGCGCCGCGAGCGGCGGCGCCGGCGGAAAGTCGAGCGCACCGGCCAGATGGCGCAGGGCGCGCTCGAGCTCGGCGTCCGTCGGCTGCCGGCGGCGCTCAGTCATCGGCCGCCTCCACGCCGTTTTCCGCGCCAAGCAGGGCGCGCAGCCGGCCCAGCGCCCGCGACAGCCGTGACTTCACCGTGCCGCGCGGGCAGCCGAGCGCCTGCGCCGTCTCGGCTTCCGACAGCTCGAACAGATAGCGGTGGGCGATCACCAGCCGATCCTCCAGACGCAGGGCGTTGAGGGCGCGCACGAGGTCGGTACGCCGCTCCAGCGCCAGGGCGGCCGCCTCGGGAGCCGGCGACGTATCGTCGAGACTCGATCCGCCGTGGTGCGCAGCGCGAGGCGGCCACGCCGGCCCGCGGCGGTGCGGCGGTTGCGCGCCTCGTTGGCGACGATGCGCAGCAGCCAGGGCCGCACGGGCGCGCCGCCACGGAAGCGCGGCAACGCCTGCCACGCCTTCAGGAACGCCTCCTGCGCGGCGTCCTCGGCCTCGCCGGCGTCGCTCAGAATGACGAACGCGACGCGGAACGCCAGCGCTTCGTAGCGCCGCACCAGCGTCTCGTAGGCCGCCGCATCGCCGCCGCGCGCCCGCTCGACGAGCTCGCTCTCCTCCAGTGGACCGGCCTCCGCCGGGGTGCATGCACTCTTCATACAACGCCCGCGCCAGACCGGTTCCGGCGCAAGGGCGGTAAACAGTAGGCAGGGGCAGCGGGCAATGGTAGAAAGGCAGCAGAGACGCACGACCCGCCGATCGCCGCTACGTCGCGACATGGCGGCGATCGAACGCTGGAGGAGACAACGCGATGACGCGCTACGTGAAGTCCGCCGACGAAATCCGCAGCCTGCTGCGGCTGCACGCCGAGCCGGCGTTTCTTGGCCGGCACGGGCTCTCGATCCAGTTCGAGACCGACCCGGAGTTCGTGCGCGCCGTGTTGCCGCCGCCGCTGGTGCCGGCCGATCGTCCGCTCGCCGCGGTTGGCATCAGCTCGTTCCGCGCCTCCAACTGCGTCGGGCCGTTCGACGGCGGCGCGATCACCGTGCGCTGCCGCTACGGCGATCTCGACGGCCAGTACTGCATCACCATGCCGATGAGCACCGACACCGCCGTGATCTACGGCCGTGAGCTGTACGCCGAGCCCAAGAAGCTCGCCGCGGTCGCGCTGGAACGCGACGGCGCCCACGCCCGCGGCACGGTCACGCGCCACGACATCGCCTACATCGTGCTGGACGCCGAGCTGAGCGAAGCCGTGCCCGACGCCGACTCCGAGGTGAACAACTTCTATTTCAAGTACACGATCGCCGCCGACGGCAGCGGCCTTGACCACGACCCGCTGCTCGTCTGCGTACGCACGGAATCGACGGTCCGCAACGCCATGCGCGGCGCCGGCGCGATCCGTTTCGCCGCCAGCCCGCACGACCCGGTGGCCGACATTCCCGTGCGGCGCGTGCTCGGCGCCGTCTGGAGCGAGGGCGACACCTTCACGCACGGCCGCACGCTGGGCAGCGTGCCCGCGGAGCAGTTCCTGCCCTATGCCTTCGCCAAAATGGACGACCTGACGCGCTTCGCCGCCGCGGCGGAGGCGCTCGCCACGTCTGGCTGAGAGACCAACCGGGCGCCGGCGGCCGCGCGGGGCACCTAACCCTGACTTCGCTGAAGCGAAGTCTGTCCCTTCCCGGCTCGGGAAGGGACTTCTGGAGCGCTCCAGACACCATGCGACGGCGGCGAGCAGGGGTGTCCTCGTGGGACTCGCGTAGCGATTGTCTCCCTTGCGCTCGCGGTCCTCGAAACCCAAACCCTTCCAGTTTCGGGAAGGAACAGGTTTCGCCTGCGAAAGCAGGGTTAGGCGCCCCGCCCGGCCCGCGCCGCGGCGGAACTTGAGGCGAACCTTGCACGCCGGTCTGCGCTGGTTCACACCATTCGTGCTCTCGCGATGACTCGCTGCGCCAGCCGTAGCTCCGGTGAAACCGCGATCGAGCGGCGACGCGCAGTTCGGTCCGCCAGCCGGGCTGAAAGGAGGCGCGATGATCGCTCGCAGCCACGCGTGCGCGTTCCGGCTCCTGAGCTGCATCCGGCCGCGGTACGAACCGCAACAAAACGTCCCGGAATAACCAGCGCCTGCGGCTTGCGATCTGTGGCGGATGGCGACAGAATGGAACAAATGTTCGATTCTGATCATAACATCCACACAGCGCACGGCTGTAATGGTATATCAAGAGGTGTGCGAAGGAGGTGCTCTATGAACCCGGAGGCCGAGACCCTGGCGCGGCAGTTCGAGCAAACCGCGGCCACCGCCGAGGCCGAGATCGCGGCGATCCCGGATACGCAGTGGACCGCGAACTGCGCCGCCGAAGGCTGGCCGGTCGGCGTCGCCGCCTGCCACGTTGCCGAGGGCCATCGCTTCATCGCCGGCGCGATCGAGCGCACCGCCGGCATCCGCAAGATCGACCCGCTCGGCGGCGAGGACATCCATACGATCAACGCCCGGCACGCACAGCAGCATAACGCCATCGGCAAAGACGAGGTGCTCGGCATCTTCCGCGAGAACACCGTCTACCTTGCCGGCGTGATCCGGGCGCTGACGCCTGAACAGCTCGATCGCAGCCGCGAGCTGGCGCCGGGCCGGCCGCCGCTGACCGTGCGCCAAATCGTCGAACTGGCCGCCATCGGCCACGTTCAGAATCACATGGACAGTGTGCGCACGACCGTACGCGGGGAATCTGTCGTCGCGTAAACGTCGGGAGTGAGAGTGGTGAGTAATGAAAAAGTCCGACTCTCCGGCCTTACCACTCACTACTCACCACTCTCCACTCTCCCCAATGAAGGAGCGAAGGAGCAACAGCATGCCGAGCCAAACACGCCTTTATGCCGGTACGAAGAAGGGCGGCTTCCGCTTCACCTCCTGCGACGGCCGCGCGAGCTGGCACGCCGACGAGCCGGTGCTGAAGGGCTGGAGCCTCAACCACCTGATCGAAGACCCGCGCGAGCCGCGCCGCGTCTACGCCGCCGCCAACCACGCCGTCTGGGGGCCGATGTTCCCGCGTAGCTGCGACGGCGGCCAGACCTGGGACGAGAAGGGGCCATCGCCCGCCTTCCCGGCCGACGACGGCCGCACCGTGGCCGCCGCCTGGTGCGTGCACCCCGGCCACGCCGGCCACCCGGGCGAGCTCTGGGCCGGCGCCGATCCGGCCGCCCTCTTCCGCTCCGAAGACTGGGGCCAGAGCTGGCAGTCCGTGCCCGGCCTCACCGACCACCCGACGCGCGCGGCCGGCATGTGGCAGCCCGGCGGCGGCGGCCTGATCCTGCACAACGTCAGCCTCGACCCGCGCAACGCCGACAGCCTGATCGCCACGATCTCGGCTGGCGGCGTCTTCCGCAGCGAGGATGGCGGCGTGACCTGGCAGGCGTCCAATCGCGGCCTGCGCGCCGGCTTCATCCCCGATGCCACGGTCGAGGCCGGCCACTGCGTGCACCGACTCGAACGCTCGCCGGCAGACCCGACTTTCCTCTTCCAGCAGAACCACTGCGGCGCCTACCGCAGCGCCGACGGCGGCCAAACCTGGCAGGAAGTGACGGCAGGTTTGCCCTCCGAGTTCGGTTTCGCCGCCGCCGCGCACCCGCGCGAAGCGCGGACGTTCTACTGTGCGCCGCTGGTAGCCGATAACTTCCGCGCCTTCCACGACGGCAAGATGACGATCTGGCGCACGCGCGACGGCGGTGATAGCTGGGAGCCGCTGCGCAACGGCCTGCCGCAGGAGAGCGCCTATCTCTGCGTCTACCGCGGCGCGATGGCGACCGACGACCACGATTCGGCCGGCGTCTACGTCGGCACCAGCACCGGCCAGATCTTCGCCAGCCGCGACGGCGGCGATTCGTGGACGATGCTGGCCGACTTCTTGCCGCCGGTGCTGTCGCTGACGGTGGCCACGGATGGCTAAACGGCGGCAGGCAGCGCCCGATGCGCCGCTCGCCCTGTCGGCGGAGGCGGCGCGGGCGTTGCTGCTCGCCGCACAGGGGCTGCTGCGCGAGCCAGAACGGCCGGCCACGAAGGCCGACGTGCTGGCCTGCATCCGCCGCATGGGTGTCTTGCAGATCGACACGATCCACGTCGTGGCGCGCAGTCCCTACTTCGTGCTCTGGAGCCGGCTCGGCGCCTACGCGCCGGGCTGGCTCGACGAACTGCTGGCTGAAGGCGCCCTGTTCGAGTACTGGGCGCACGCGGCCAGCTTCCTGCCGATCGAGGAGTTTGCGCTGTTTCGGCGCCTGCGCCTGGAGGGGCTGCGCAACGTCCACCGCAGCGACGCCTGGTTGGAGCAGTATGCCGAACTGGCTGAGCGCGTGCTGACGCGCGTGCGCGAGCACGGCCCCACGCGTGCTCTGGATTTCGAGAGCGACGGAGCAGGCCGCGGCGGCTGGTGGGACTGGAAGCCGGAGAAGCGGGCGCTCGATTATCTGCACACTACAATGGAGCTGATGATCACCCGCCGCGACCGCTTCCAGCGCCTCTACGACCTGCGCGAGCGCGTGCTGCCGGAGTGGGATGACGCGGCCGCGCCGTCGCTGCCCGAGGTCTACCGCTCACTCACGCTGAAGGCGCTGCGGGCGCTTGGTGTGGCCTCTGCTGCCTGGCTGCCGGACTATTTCCGGTTGCCAAAGCCCGGCGTCATGGCGGCGCTGGGCGAGCTGGCTGACGGGGGCGAAGCCGTGCCTGTCGCGGTCGCAGGCTGGCCGCAGCCGGTCTACGTCGCGCGGGAGCACGTGCCGCTGGCGGAGCAGGCCGCGGCTGGCGCGCTGCAACCCGAGCGCACGGCGCTGCTGACGCCGTTCGACCCGATCATCTGGCACCGTGCCCGCCTGCGCACGGCCTTCGGCTTCGACTACGTGCTGGAGTGCTACGTGCCCGCGGCGAAACGCCGCTACGGCTACTTCACGCTGGCCATCCTGCGTCGCGGCGCCATCGTCGGCCGTCTGGACGCGAAGGCGCTGCGCAAGGCGGGCGTGTTCGAGGTCTTCAATCTCTATTTGGAGCCGCAGATCGCGCCGGACGACGCGCTGGCCGCGGACATCGCCGCCGCCCTGCGCGACTGCGCCGCCTGGCACGGCACGCCGGATGTTGTCGTGCGCCGGTGCGAGCCTGAGGGCTTTGGTGGAACGCTCAAACGGCTGCTGTAGGGGGCATGACGGTCGGCCCTCATCCTCTCTTCTCTCCTTCTCCCAATCCTGGGAGAAGGAGACGATCCAGCCTGAAGCGTTCCGATCAGCAAACGGTTAACCGCAACCCGATCGGATCGCCCGACGCGGGATCGCCCCTTTCCTCATCCCCGATCGCGCTCCGCGCGATGTCAACGATTGGGGGAAAGGGGAAGGGGGATTGAGGGCCGATGGCCGCGCGGCCGCTCCCCCCACGCACGGACGCCACATTAGATATGTGTCCCGTACGCTGGCCTTTGCCGCCCCGGATCGGCTATAATTGTGTTACAGATGGCGGCGCATTGCGCGTCTCCGGCTATTGCGCCCCGTGACACCCCGGTGGATCGTGCGGTTCCTCACCGATACTACTGAGGAGCAGTTATCTCCGCGGGTGCCGCATGGCGACCACACTCCACAGTCGTGGGAACGAGAGCGAGCGTATGGTTGATCAGTTGACCCGTCCGGGCGCCGTAAACGGCAAATACGATGCTTCCAACATCCAGGTGTTGGAAGGGCTGGAGGCCGTGCGCCGCCGCCCCGGCATGTATATCGGCAGCACGGACCACCGCGGCCTGCACCACCTGGTCTACGAGATCGTCGACAACAGCACCGACGAGGCGATGGCCGGCTACGGCGACCGCATCGACATCGTGCTCAAGGCCGACGGCTGGGTGGTGGTTTCCGACAACGGCCGCGGCATTCCCGTGGATAAACACGCCAAGACGGGCCGCTCCGCGCTGGAAACCGTGATGACCGTGCTGCACGCCGGCGGCAAGTTCGGCGGCGGCGGCTACAAGGTCTCCGGCGGTCTGCACGGCGTCGGCGCCTCCGTGGTCAACGCGCTCTCGACGCAGCTCTGGGTCGAGGTACGGCGCGAGGGCAAGGTCTGGCGGCAGGAGTACCGCAAAGGCATTCCGGCCGGCGACGCGAAGCCCGTGCGCAAAATGGCCGAGGGCGACAGCACCGGCACGACCACCGCCTGGATCGCCGACGCCGAGATCTTCAAGACGGCCGATGGCGTCGCCGGCTACGACTTCGACACGCTCGCCCAGCGCTTCCGCGAGATGGCCTATCTCACCAAGGGCCTGTGGATTCGCCTCGCAGACGAGCGCACGGACCGCGAGGTCAACTTCTACTTCGAGGGCGGCATCCAGAGCTTCGTGCGGCACCTCAACGCCGACCGCGAAGTGATCAACAAGACGCCGATCTACATCGATAAAGAGCGTGACGGCGTCGCGGTCGAGGTCGCGATCCAGTACAACACCGGCTTCAGCGAGTCGTGCCTGACCTTCGCCAACACGATCAACACCGTGGACGGCGGCACGCACCTGACCGGCTTTCGCACGGCGCTGACCCGCGCCCTCAACGACCACGCGCGCAAGGCGAAGCTGCTCAAGGAGAACGAGTCGGCCCTCTCTGGCGACGACGTGCGCGAGGGCATCGTCGCCGTGATCTCCGTCAAACTCGCCGAGCCGCAGTTCGAAGGGCAGACCAAGGGCAAGCTCGGCAACGCCGAGGTCGAAGGCATCACCCGCTCCGTCGTCACCGAGGGGCTGATCCAGTTCCTCGAAGAGCACCCGGCCGAGACCAAGCGGGTGATCGAGAAGTGCCTGACCTCGCAGCGGGCGCGCATCGCCGCGCAGCACGCGCGTGAGACCGTGATCCGCAAGGGTGCGCTCGAAGGCACGATGCTGCCCGGCAAGCTGGCCGACTGCTCCGAACGCAATCCCGAGTTCTGCGAGATCTATCTGGTCGAGGGCGACTCGGCCGGCGGCAGCGCCAAGAACGGCCGCGACCGCCGCACCCAGGCGATCCTGCCCTTGCGCGGCAAGATCCTCAACGTCGAGCGGGCGCGCGTGGACAAGATGCTGGCGCACGAAGAGATCCGCGCCCTGATCACCGCGCTCGGCTGCGGCTACGGCACCGAGGTCAAGCTCGAAAAGCTGCGCTACCACCGCATCGTGATCATGAGTGTGGCGGGCGATGAGCCGACGCTGGTGCGCGACGATCGGGGGCAAACACAACTCGTCTCGATTGGCGACTTCATCGACCGACGCCTGGAAGAAGGCGGAGATGTCGGCCGCTATCAGGTCGTCAGCTTCGACCCGGCAACCAACGCTACGCGCTTCCGGCCGCTGAAGGCCGTCATCCGCCACGCGCATGAAGAGCCGATGTTCCGGATCACCACCCGCTACAACCGCTCGATCAAGGTCACTGCCTCGCACAGCGTCTTTGTCTACGCCGACGGTCAGGTTCTGCTGAAGAAAGGCGACGAGATCCGGCCCGGCGACCTTGTGGTCGCGCCGCGCCGCCTGCCGCGGCCGGAGCCGGCCGCTGAGCGCATCGATGTCCTTGCCACGCTCCGTGAGATGGGCCAAACGGACGCGCTCTACGTCATGGGTGAGGATGTGCGGCGCGTGGCGGCCCAGCGCGTGCTCGGCAGAGTTGCCAGACCTGAGCTCTGGGATGAGCCGCGCGTTGCGCTCTCGGCAGAGAACTGGGCGGAACTGGCGGCGCGTCGCAGCGCTATCGGCCTTTCCCAGCAGCAGGTGGCCGCGGCCATCGGCGTGCGCCAGCCGATCACGATCAGCCACTGGGAGCGCGGCGTCAACCGGCCGTTGCTCTCGCACTTCGAAGGCTATCGGCGCGTCGTCGGCGGCGAACCCACCGTGCCATACGTGCTGATTCCGTCGAAGATTGAGGAGCGGCTGCATCAGGACGATTCGAGCAAGCACGCCCGCTGGCGCTCGGTCAGCGCCTGCAAGCCCCTCGATGCGTTCACGGCGGACGAGATCGGTCGCCTGGGGGCCGCGGTGCGGCTCGCCCCGCGAGCCCACCAGCACAAGGCGTTCGACCGTTTTCTGCCGATAACCCCGGAGTTGCTCCGCTTCCTCGGCTGGTTCGTTGCGGAGGGCTCGCTCAGCGCCCACCAGATCAGCATTAATCTCGGCACGAAGGACGAGTGCTTCATCCCCGAGATCAGCGCGGCGATCGAAGCGGTGTTCGGAGAGCAACCGCGTCGCTACGACGATCCGGACAGCGCGGGCATCAAGCTGTACTTCCACAGCGTTCCCGCAGCGCGACTGCTTCGTGCCTGGGGGCTTGGCACGCGCGCCCACGAAAAGCGGCTGCCCGGCTTCGTGTTCAGCCTGAGTGAGGAGTTGCAGCGAACTTTCCTCGAAGCGTACTTCCTGGGAGACGGAACGCTCTCGGACAGCAAGCTCTCGCTGACGACAAATTCCACCGGCCTGAAGGACGATCTGCTTTATCTCCTGAGCCAGCTCGGCATCGTCGCCTCGCACAGCACCCAACGCCCCGGCGTAAATGCCTTGATCGAGACGCGCTATCCGTACTATACGATCACCATCTGCGGCAAAGAGCAGTTGGCAGCGTTGCAAGCGGTGTGGGGACGGCACGCCGGCGCCGATCGGCTGCGGGCGCATCTTGCACGGCCGTCACGGAAGCGTTCGGCGTGGACGCCAATCAGCGACGACCTGATCGGCCTTGAAGTCGTTGCCGCCGAGGAAATCGAGCCGGTTGGCGAATACGTTTACGACTTTTCGGTTGCCGGCGACGAAAATTTCGTTGCCGGCACGGGCGGCCTGTGCGCGCACAACACCGACGCGGATGTCGACGGCGCCCACATCCGCACACTGCTGCTCACCTTCTTCTTCCGCAACATGAAAGAGGTGATCGACGCGGGCCATCTCTACATCGCGCAGCCGCCGCTGTACAAGATCACACACGGCCGCAACGCCGTGTACGTCTACAGCGACAAGGAGAAGGACGATTACGTCGGCAAGCTGAAGGACAACCGCCAGCCGGGCATCCAGCGCTACAAGGGTCTGGGCGAGATGAACCCGCAGCAGCTCTGGGAGACGACGATGGACCCGGAGCGCCGGACAATGCTCAAGGTCGACATTGAGAGCGCAGGCGAAGCCGACCGGCTCTTCTCCGAGCTGATGGGCGACGATGTACAGCACCGCAAGCGCTTCATCCAGTCGCACAGCGCGCAGGTGAAGAACCTCGACGTGTAGGGTGGAGGGTGTAGCTGCGGTCGGCCCTCGCCCTCACCCCCGTCCCCTCTCCCAATCCTGGGCGAGGGGCGATCCGGCGTAAGGCGATCCGTGGCCGGCACGGCTAACCCGGCGCCGCCCGAGTCGTGCTGCGCACGATCGCCCCTTTCTCCATCCCAGATCGCGCTCTGCGCGATGTGAACGATTGGGAGAAAGGGGAAGGGGAATGAGGGCCGACCGCCGCGCCTACGCGATCTGAAATTCTCGCGGCACCTCGAAGCCGTAGAGCTGCGCCGCGTTGAGGCCGAGGATCTTGCGCCGGTCGGCCAGCGGCAGGCGGCCCATCGTGCGCTCGATGACATCGGCCGAGTGCGGCCAGGTGCCTTCGTGGTGCGGATAGTCGTTGCCCCACAGGATCTTATCGGCGCCGCCGAAGTACGGCATCGTCTCGATGCCCATCGGGTCATCGCCGAACGTGGCCCAGCCCTGGCGCTTGAAGTACTCGCTCGGCAGCATGGGCAGCTTCGGCGAGACGGCCCAGTGGTGCTTCTTGTAGCCTTCGTCCGCCGCCCACAGCGTCCAGGCGAGCCAGCCGATGCCCGCCTCAACCGTGACGAAGCGCAACCCGGGATGCCGCTCCAGCACGCCCGACGAGCAGAGCTGCACCACCGGCTCGATCGCGGTGGAAAGCGCATGCACGACGTAGTTGATCACGGCGCCGCCGTTGCCGCTGGCCGTGCGCGGGTCTTTGCCGGTGCCGACATGGAAGCTGATCGGCATGCCCGTCTCCGCAATCGCCGCCCACAGCGGCTCGAACTGCGGCAGATGGTAGCCGAGGCGGCGCTCGGTCGGCGGCGCGGTACCGAGCGGCTGCACCGGCAGGAAGACGCCGCGATAGCCCAGCCTGGCCACGCGCTCGACTTCCGCTACGGCGCCGTCAACATCAGCAGGCGCGACGGCAGCCACGGGTGCCATGCGCTGCTCGTAGCCGCGGAACAGCTCGATCGCCCAGTCGTTCCAGACGCGGCACATCGCGGCCTGCATCTGCGCATCGGGCGAGGCCCACATCTGCAGACCGCGGTTGGGGTAGATCACCTCGGCGTCGATGCCGTCGCGGGCGTGGTCGCGGACGCGCTCCTCCGGGTCGCGGCTGCCGGCCTTGGAGCGCTCCAGATCCTCGCCTTCGAGCTGCAGATCGCGCACGCGCACCGGACGATGGCCTTCGACCACAGACCACTTCTGACCGGAGGCGTCGACTTCGATGCGCGGCAGGCGCGAGCGGAAGCGCGCGTCGATGTGCGTCTCCCACAGGTCCGGCGGCTCGGCCACGTGGCAGTCGGCCGAAACGATGAAGTACCGCTTGCCGGTGTCAACCGCGCTGGCATCTGGCGCTGTTGTGGTGGTCATCGCGAGCCTCCGTTCGGCAAAAGCAGATGGATTCACCCTCGATGGGTTTCTATGCCCGTCTTATCACACCGATCATGCGCCTGCCTACACGCGACCCACCGCGCGAAGCACCGTCTCCACATCGTGATCGGCGCCTGGGTCGATAGCCGGCAGACCGCGCCTCCGCTTGCCCGGCCAGCAAACGATCCATACGTGGGTGGACATCGCCGGCAGCCGGGTATACGATCCGCCACGTTCTGCCGGTGCGGGCCGGCGCGTACAAGCGGCGCAGAGGAGAGGGGTCATGGCGAGCGAGGCATTGAAGGCGTTGACGGCGCAGATCCGCGAGCAGGCAGGGGCGCTCGGAGAGCTCGATCTGCCCGGCATGCGCGCCTGGTACGACAGCGTGGGCACGCAGACGCCGCTCGCCGCCGACGTGACGGTGCGAGAAGTGAGCGCCAACGGCGTGCCATCCGAGTGGATATCGACGCCCAACGCCGGCAGTTCAGTCGTGCTCTATCTGCACGGCGGCGGCTACGTGATCGGCTCGCCGACCAGCCACCGCGAGCTGTGTTCGCGTATCGCCCGCGCCGCTGGCGCCCGCGTGCTGCTGATCAACTACCGGCTGGCGCCGGAAAACGCCTTCCCGGCGGCGGTGGATGATGCCGTCAAGGCGTATCGCTTCCTGCTGGCGCAGGGCGTCGAGCCTTCCAAGATCGTGATCTCCGGCGACTCGGCGGGTGGCGGTCTCACGCTGGCGACGCTGATTGCCCTGCGCGACGCGGGCGAGCGGCTGCCGGCCGGCGGCATCCCACTCTCCGCCTGGGCCGACCTGGCGCAGACGGGCGGCACGATCCAGACCAAGGCCGACGTGGACCCGATCGTCACCGGCGAGATGCTGACGCAAATGTCCGGCACCTATCTGAATGGCGCCGACAACAAACACCCGCTGGCATCGCCGATCTACGCCGACCTCAAAGGGCTGCCGCCGCTGCTGCTGCAGGTGGGCACGGCCGAGACGCTGCTGGACGACACGCGCCGCGCGGCCGAGCGTGCGAAGGCCGCGGGCGTGCAGGTAACGGTGGAAGAGTACGACGAGTGCTTCCACGTCTTCCAGCAAATGGGACCGGAGCTGCCCGAGTCGCGCCAGGCGCTGGAGAGTATCGGCACGTTCGTGCGGCAGCGCACCGCGGCGGGCGTGACGGCGTAGCCGGCGGGGCGGGGAGCCCTCATAATCCCCGACCCCTTCTCTCCCATGCACAGGCTGCGGGAGATCTGCCGCTCACCACGAGCGTATGGGAGAGAAGGGGCGATCCTGCGGTGCTGATACGAAGGGCGTCGGGCTCCCAGGCGCGGCAGGGGCCGTTCACGAACGGCCCCTCATGACACATGATGCCGCAGCCGCGATCGATCATGCCTGACGAACCCGATGCCGCATCGATCGCTGCATCCCGGGATCGCCCCTCTCTCCCATACGCTCATGGTGAGCGGCAGATCTCCCAAAGATCGGTGTATGGGAGAGAGGGGACGGGGGAGTGAGGGCCACGCCCACCGCGGGCTATGCGCTGCTCGACCACACGGCGGATGTGGGCGTGCGCGCCTGGGGGCCGGATGCCGCGGCGGCGTTCGCGCAGGCGGCGCGCGGGCTCTTTGCGATCGTGCTCGATGCGGACCCCACGGCGTGGACCGGTCGCGGTGAGCCGGTCGTACGCACGGCCAGCGCCGAGGGCACGACCTGGCAAGCGTTGCTGGTGAACTGGCTGGCCGAGTTGCTCTATTTGTTCGAGGTCGAGCGCTTTGTGCCACGCACGATCGCCGTGCACGAATGCGCGCCGCCACGCATCGCGGCCACACTCGGCGGCATCGTGCTCGCCAGCATGGACGAGGCGGGCGGCACGGCGGTAAAGGCCGTGACCTATCACCAGCTCGCGGTCGAGATCGGACCGAAGCGCAGCGAAGTACGCGTGATTCTGGACATTTAGCGGGGCGCCTAACCCTGACCTGGCTGAAGCCAGGTCAGGGTTAGGCGCCCCGCTGGTGCCCTATCGATTGCAAGACGATAGGCTCAGACGCAGACGCAGTGAGAAAAGGGATAGACATGGCGAAGTCAGCAAAGAACGCAGCGAAGGCGCCGCGCGACTGGGTTCGCGTGCTGCGCCGCATCGACGACGTGCGCTGGGAGCTGCCTGCCGACGCCGTGCCGGGCATGCGCGTGCCCGGCCGCATCTACGCCAACGAGAAGCTGATCGCGCTGATCGCGCAGGACGAGTCGCTGGGCCAGGTCGCCGGTGTGGCCACGCTGCCGGGCATCGTCGGCGCCTCGCTGGCGATGCCGGACATCCACCAGGGCTACGGCTTCCCGATTGGCGGCGTGGCAGCCACGCGCGTAAGCGACGGCGTCGTCTCGCCGGGCGGCGTCGGCTTCGACATCAACTGCGGCGTGCGGCTGCTGCGCACGAATCTGCGCCGCCACGAGATCGAGTCACGCCTGGGTGAGCTGCTGGACCAGCTCGCGCGCGATGTGCCCGCGGGCGCCGGCACCGGCACGAAGGCGATCTCCGCCAACGATCAGGAAGGCGTGCTCTGGGAGGGCGCCGCGCGGGCTGTGCAGATGGGCCATGGCAGCGAGGCCGACCTCGCGTTTCTCGAATCGAACGGCGCCCTGCCCGACCCTGAACCGGCCCTGGTCAGCGAGCGGGCACGCAAGCGCGGCCTGCCGCAGCTTGGTACGCTCGGCTCGGGCAACCACTTCCTCGAAGTGCAGGCGGTGGACCGCATCTTAGATGAGGAAGCGGCCGCGGCCTACGGGCTCGAAGGGCGCGGGCAAGTCGTGGTGATGCTGCACACGGGCTCGCGCGGGCTGGGGCACCAGGTCTGCCAGGACTTTTTGGACCTGATGCAGGGCGCAATGCAGCAGTACGGCATTGACGTGCCGGACGCGCAGCTCGCCTGCGTGCCGGTGCGATCGCAGGAGGGCCGCGAGTATCTGGGCGCGATGGCCGCGGCGGCGAACTTCGCCTGGGCAAACCGCCAGGCGATCACAGGCGCGGTGCGGCGCGCCTTCGGCCGCGTGCTCGGCGTGCGCGACCCCGACGCCGCGCTGCCGGTGGTCTACGACGTCTCGCACAACATTGTGAAGATCGAGCGGCACACGGTCGACGGGGAAGAGCAGGAGCTGTGCGTGCATCGCAAGGGCGCCACGCGCGCCTTCCCGGCCGGCCATCCCGAGCTGCCGGAGCCGTATCGCGGCGTGGGGCAGCCGGTGTTGGTGCCGGGCGATATGGGCCGTTACTCCTACGTTTGCGCCGGGCTGCCGGGGGCGATGGCGGAGACGTTCGGCTCGTGCTGCCATGGCGCCGGACGCGTGCTCAGCCGCGGCGCGGCGAGGCGCAGCCTTGCGGGCGTGGACATCGCGCAGCGCATGCAGGCCGAGGGCGTGCTGGTGCGCGCGGCGAACCGCGCCGACCTGGCCGAAGAGGCGAGCGAGGCGTACAAGGACGCGCGCGAGGTCGTGCTTACGGTGCAGGAGGCAGGCATCGCCCGCATGGTGGCGCAACTGCGGCCGCTGGGCGTGGTGAAGGGTTGAGCGAGAGCGCATTCAGCGCCGCAGGGTGAGCACGACGGAGGGGCGTTGGAAGCAGACTTCCGTAAACAGCGCCAGGAAGTTCAGGCCGAGCATCGCCTCAAGACCGAGCCGCGATACGACCTGGCTAACGCGAACATCGATATCCGGCAGAGCATGCTCCTCCGTGTGCAACCCGTGGATGCGCATCGTCCTGCCGGAGACTGGCGTGATCAGCCCGAACGCTTCGAGCAGCGTGTGCGTCCGTGTGCTGATTCTGGTGATCGGGTAGCTGGTATCGAGAACGAAGGCGATCGAGAGGAATTCACCGGCGATGATCGGAAGTACAAGCCAGCCGAAGCGATGAACCCTTCCCTGAATGGTGATCTCATCGTTTGCGCCTGCCACCGCTTCTCCTCGGCCGCCAATCTGCATCCAGCGTTGCTCGCCATTCGTCCCACGAACGATAGAGGGGGACTGCGTTGAAGAGATGGTGCCGGCGTGACGAGCCCACGGCCGCGCGCAAGACCGCCAACGCCGGCTCTTGAATGCTGTCTCGCGTCGGGCCGCGAACCACGATGATTCCGGCCTCGGGCCAGCCGCTCACGCTCTCCGTGATCTGCAGGAGGATCCATTCGCCGGGATACTGCTCGGTGATCTGATCGACGGTCAGGATCTCCTGGGAATCCGGCGTAACGATCGCCGGTTGGGGGTCGGCGTGGGTTGATTTCGCCTTCATGTCATGCTCGCCTTCATCTGCTTAAGGCCGATTCTACAGGCAATGCAGCGCTGAGCAGGACGCTGCGGTTGCCGGTACGCGACGCAGCCATCCCGCGGAGCGATCGCGGCTGCACGTTATGTGTCATGAAGGGCGCACGGCGGGCGCCCCTGCAGAAGCGCGGCGAACCGGCGCAGGGCTAAGGCGGAAGCGGAACCCGCAGCGTGATCTTCTTCTCTGGTTGACTATTGCATTGGAAATCATCCGGTTATATACTCCATGTAGTTACATATGCAATCGGTGCACGCGCAGCAATCTGAGGCCAGGCTGCGAGTGAGGCGTCGGGCCATGCGAGGAGTGGCGAGATGAAGGTCAAGCTGGCGGATGCGGCGGAGGTGCGGGAGGCGGCGCTGACGGAGGTCGATTTCTTCGGCCGGCCTGCCATTCTCTTCCGCGAGCAGGAACGAGTGCAGGTCTATCTGAACGTCTGCTCGCACCTGGGCGGACCGCTGGCGCTGGAGGGAGAGCGGCTGCGCTGCCAATGGCACGGCGCCTGTTTCGCCGCCGGCAGCGGCAAGGCCGAGTGCGGTCCCGCCAGGCTGGACACGCGGCTGATCCGGCTGCCGGTGAAGGAAGAGGACGGCGCGGTCTACTACGTGTACGGTGAGTAGCTGGTGTGCGCGGCGCTGGGCCGCATTCAACATCGGCGGCGCCAAGTGCAGGTTGTGCACGGCCCCCGGCGCCGCGTCCAGCAACGCCCGCGCGGCTGGCCGGCGGTAGGCTTGGCCGCCCGCCGGGCGCGGGCGAGAATACCTGCCGTGTTTGCAACGGCAGCGGCAAGGTGGCCAGCGTCCAGACCTGTAGCGGCACCGGCAAAGTCACCGAATCCGTCACTGGCGGGCCGTAGCGGCCGCCGCAGCGCCCAGCGCCGCGATCGCCGCTCTAATCGGCGGCGCCGCCGCTCGGGTCGATCTCGCCGCGCCGCGCCACGAGCCGGTCGATCGCGGCCAGCAGATCCTCGACATCGAAGGGCTTGATCACCACTTCGAGGCCGGGCGCGTGTGCGAGCAGCGTCTCCGGCGCGAGCAGCAGCGCCGCCGTACAGATCACGACGGGCAAGTCGCGGAAGCGCGCATCGGCGGCCAGCAGCGCCGGCAGATCAGGTGGTGCCACGGGCCAGACGGAGAGGTCGGTAATCAGCAGATCCGGCTGCCAGCGTCCCATCAGCTCATACACGGCAGACACCGACGCGGCCGTCTCCACGCGGTGCCCTTCCTCCGTCAGCAAGTCAGCCAAAAACTGCCGCACGGGGCCATCGTTGTCCAGCACCAGGATGCGTCGCGGGGTGCGCGTCATGCTCGGTACCTCGGCGGACGGCAGGCGTCCGGTCAATTCTCTCCGGCTTGCCGTCGCATGGCAACCACATCACCTGCAGCTGCCGTGTTCTGACATCGCCGCTCCCTGGCGATCTGGCCAACCGCGCGGCTGCCCCTCCCCTCATGACACATGGACACATGAGGAAGAGATTCTCTGAGGAAGATCGGATGTCCTCGAACCAACCCTTCCCCTGTAGGGAAGGGACAGACAGCGAAGCCGTCAGGGATAGGCCACGGGCTACACGAAGAGCAGCAAGGCGCTCAGCCGCCGCGCCAGCGCCAGACAGGCCATGGTATCGCCGAGCCGGCGCAGCAGCCAGGCGTACTCACCATCTCCGGTGATCGCCTCGGCCGTGTGCCGCGCGTAGTACACGGCATCGGTGAGCGCCGCGGCCAGTCGCCGGGCATCCGCCGGCTGGCGCGTGGCGAGGAACGCCTGCCAGGGCATGGGCGTCACCGGGGCAGCGGAATCCGCCGGCGGCGGCTGCGCGGTCGCGGCCGTATGTTCGGCGAGCATCCCCTGCACATCGCGCAGATAGTGCAGCGCCTGCTCCAGATAGCGCAGCACCGCCGTCGCATCGGCGTTCTGCTCTGCCGACCGCGCCGCCAGATAGGCATAGCCTCTGCCCGCCGTGAAGCGGTTGACGATCTCCGAGTAGATGTCCGGCGTCAGACTCGCGGTCACTTCGGTCCAGCGCACCGGTGCGATCCTTCGCGGCTGAGTCTGTTCTAGAATGCGCACTGCACCGCTGAACCGCTATCCTCACCGCGGACGCGATCGTGGGCGGTTCGCGCCCGCTGGGCGTAGGGATGGCAAGCCATCCGAGCAGCGTCCCGGAGCGACGAACGGGGAGGAGCCGATGTCCGGGCAGTCGCCGGTCGTGGCCGTGTTCAACTCCAGCGAGGACGTGGTCCAGCTCCTGCGCACCGCGCTCGAGGAGGACGGCTATACGACCGCCACAGCGCACGTCTCCGAGATCAAGCAGGGCCAGCAAGACGTCGTCGACTTCTTCGAACGCTACGACCCTCAGGTCGTGATCTACGACGTCTCGCTGCCCTATGAGGAGAACTGGACCTTCTTCCGCCTGATCCGCGATGCGCAGGCGGCGCAGGGCCGGGAGTTCATCATCACGACGCCGAACAAGCGGGCGCTGGAAGAGTTGGTTGGCGAGTCGGAGGCGCTGGAGCTGATCGGGAAGCCGTACGACCTGGAAACGATTCTGGCGCGGGTTGCGGCTGCCGTGCGCCGCGTGCAAGCCGGCACCGCGCCCGCGGCAGATGACGAAGACACCGGCACATCCTCGCGCTGAGACTCGCCGTGCAGTGATCTGCGCCTTCGCGCGGGCCATGCCAGACGCCACGAGCGAACGGCTCGATGCGCTGCTGCCGACTCCGTGAGGCGAGGATCGCGCTACTGCTGCGTCACCAGCAGGTTGCGGAAGTGCGCTTCGGAGGGCAGGCCATTACTGCCCACGCCGATCAATACCGTGCCGGTGCGGTAGGTGCTGTCCGTGACCGTGCTCAGCTTCGTACCGTTGGCATAAGCGGTGATCGTGCTGCCCACGCAGACGAGCGTGATGTGATTCGTCTGCGAGCCGGGTTTGATCGCCGGCGACGGCGTGTCGTCGGTCAGGCGCGCGCCGCCGGATCCATCACGCCACATCGCATAAGTGCCGGCGTCCGGAGCGACGGAGACGCGGTAGCCATTGATGCCGCCGGAACGACACCCAACCGTGATATAGCGGTCTTTGGTATCGCCGGTGAGGCGTGCATCCACGCTCACCGCCACGTCAGCATAGCCTCCGGGCGGCCTGGTGAACCAGAACTCGGTGTCCGTCTGCAGCTTCTGGATCACGAACTCGCCGCTGCCGCCGCCGGAGTAGCTGTAGCGCGCCTGCTGCGGCGCCGGGCTGTTCGTGTCCAGCACGCCGGTATTGTCCGTCAGCGGATCGGCGAGCAGCACCGGCGGCTGGCCGGCCGCGGTTTTTGACACCACCAGGTCGGAGAAGTGCGCTTCCACGGCCAGCCCTGCGGCGGCAGAGCCCGCGGCGCCAAGCCAAAGCCTTCCCTTCGTATAGGTGCTGTCTTTCCCCTCCCAGACTTTGATGCCGTTGACACTGACGCTGAGCGTATCGCCCGCACAGGTCAGGGCGAGGCGGTTCCAGACGTCGGGACTGAGCACCGAGTTGGCCTTCGCGCCCTGCGGCGAGAGCACGATCGGCGTTTGGCCGACGCCGATCCAGCGTGCCACCTCGTAGGCGCCGGTCGCGAGGAAAATACCGAAGCGGTAGCCGGTGTCTAGATCCCCCACCCGGCAGCCAAGCGCGATGTAGCGCCTGTCGGCGGCGCCGGCGAGCCGGACATTGACCGCCAGGGTGGAGTCGTCATACGTGCCGGGAACGAAGGCGACCGGGATATTGGGGTAACTTGCATCGTTGATCGAGATCACGTAATCCTTGCCGCTGACGCCGTAGGTGTAGCGCGATTCGGAACTCGGCGAGGAGGGCATATTCGTCTTCGCTGCATCGTTCAGCAGGTCGCTGTAGAGCAGCGTGGCGCCCAGCGGCAGCGGCGTTGGCGCCGGCAGCGGCGTCGGTGAGGACCCCGGCGTCGGCGAGGACGTTGTCCGCGTCGCGCTGCCCGCTGCCGCACTCGCCGACCCGGTTGGCCCCGCCGTGGGCGTGGGGTCGGTCTGGTTCTGGACGATGCTGTTATTGTGCGGCGTCGGTTTTGGGCCACTGCAGTTGGCCGCGAGCAGGGCGATGCCGCCAACGAGTGCCGCCAGCAGCACCTGTCTCTTATACACATCTCCGAGCCCACGAGACAGGCAGAAA
>CALFMN010000216.1 GCA_937879875.1 uncultured Chloroflexota bacterium
CTCACCTGCGCCTTCATCGCGTTTCATCAAGCTGGCCTAGTGGGATAGGTTCTAATTCAGCAACTCGTTCAAATGGCCGAGTCGCTGCACTAACCGAGAGGGAGGCCCCGCCATGCGCTCCAAGCCCTTCAGTGCGGTTCAGTGTTCGTTCGTGGTTCGGACCATCGCTCTCGGTAGCGTCGCACTCCTGTTCCTCATCCAACTGGGCGGCGGCTTCTTACGCGCGCCTGCGGCGCAGGCACAGACAAACGCGGTGGTCGACCATCGCATCATCGTCGGTGCAGCGTCGACGCAGGGCTACTGCTTTGACTGGCAGGATACCGGCAATGGATACGGGCCGGGCTGCTGGCACCAAGACGAGGGATCGCAATGGGACGCGATCGACGTGAGCGGCGGGGGCATTCAAGCCGGGACGAACGTCTGGCATCAGGAGTATGGAGTTCAGGGCTCTGTGGCCCTCTGGGTAACCGCCATCAATCCCTGCGGTCAGTTCGACACGGGGACGAACTGCGGCGGAGGATATGGCTGTAGCTACGTGTACGTGCAGATGCGCGACGTTAGCAGTGGTGCCACCATCGGCGAGGAGCACTATCTGCACGTCGTACCTCAGGCCAGCCTCGGGTATATGGGGCAAGCTAGCTCCGGCTGGTCGTTCGTGACTGTTGGCATTATCGCCAGCAGCCAGCCGATGGGCAGTTGCATCTGGGATGGCGCGCATTTACATCAGAGCGGCAGAACCGTGTATCCAGATCAGGTAACCAACCGCAACGTCGGCGTGGGAGCCGGGGATGACCCGTCGGGATGCGGCGGAGCAATCAGTCGCTTCCTGTGTCTCTCGCCACTCGGTGATCCAACGTACCATTGGCTGCATGCGATCGAGGAGGGCACTCCCACATCGCGGCCAGCTGGTTGACGCTCCCGGGAGGCGTGACGGACGCCGCGGTCGGTAAGGAGGGATCGATCTGGGTGCTGGGCACAGCGAGCGCCGGTAACGGCTATCAAGTCTTCCATGCCAACGGCAGCGGCTACCAGTTGATCGACGGTGCTGCGGTCCGCATCGCGGTGGGGCCGGACGCGACGGTCTACGCCACGAGGGCTGATGGATCCATCTGGCGAAGGATTGGCGGCGTATCAGGCGTCTGGCAGCAGCTGGGAGGATGTGCGATCGACATTGCCGCAGGCGGAGATGGAGCGCTCTGGGTTGTCGGATACGGCACGTCAAATACCATCTGGTACTGGACAGGCTCCGGCTGGGCGCAGATCGACGGCGCGGCGGCCCACCTTGCCGCAGGACCCGATGGGACACTATATGGAACAGCCGCCGACGGGAGTATCTGGGAACGGATCGATGGCATTTCAGACTCGTGGCAGCAGATGGGAGGATGCGCGGTTGACATTGGCGTTGGCGGCCTGCTGGGATATCTCCGGGTGTTGGGTTGCGGTACCGTTCCCGGTGGCTACGGTATCTATGACTGGGGTGGATCCGGTTGGTTCGCGATTGACGGCGGAGCCGTCGATATCGCGGTGGACCACGCCGGGTGGCCATACATCGCCACCTCGGCGAACGCCTTCCAGAGACGAAACTAACGTCGCCGGCGGTAGCAGCCGACGCCTAATCGCTGCGACGCCACGGAGGCGTACAGGCGTTTTCCAACAGACTGATCGATCAGATAGTCCGTCGGCCTGCCCGCCCGCCGCCGCTACGCCTCGCTGGCGACCAGCAGTTTGCCTTTGGCCCGCGCCCGCTCGTGCGCCTTGAGCAACCGCTTGCGCAGGCGCAGCGACTTCGGCGTGACTTCGAGCAGCTCGTCCGTGGCGAGAAAGTCCAGCGACTGTTCCAGCGATAGGAGGATCGCCGGCGTCAGGCGCACGGCAATGTCGGAGGTCGAGGAACGGATATTGGTCTGCTTCTTCTGCTTGCAGACATTGACGGCAAGGTCGCTGTCACGGCTGTTGAGGCCGACGATCATGCCCTCGTAGACGTTGGTGCCCGGCTCGATGAACGTGTCGCCGCGCTCCTGCGCGTTGTTGAGGCCGTAGGTCACGGCCACACCGTCCTCGGCGGCGATCAGGGCGCCGTTGCGCTCGCCGCCGATCGGGCCGCGCATCGGCTCGTAGCCGATCAAAAGGCTGCTCATCGTGCCTTCGCCGCGCGTAGCCGTGAGAAAGGCGTTGCGGAAGCCGATCAGGCCGCGCGTGGGGATGCTGAACTCGACGCGCACGCCGCCGCGGCCGTCATTCTGCAGGTTCACCATCTGCGCCTGCCGCTTCGCCAGCGATTCGGTGAGGAAGCCGACGTATGCTTCGGGAGCATCGATCACCAGGTGCTCGATCGGCTCCATCGGCTTGCCGTCGACCTGGCGCGTGATCACTTCGGGCCGCGAGACCTGGAACTCGTAGCCCTCGCGCCGCATCGTCTCGATCAGGATCGCCAGGTGCAGCTCGCCGCGGCCGGAGACGAGCAGCGTCTCGGCGCTGTCCGTATCTTCGACACGCATGCCGACGTTCGTCTCCAGTTCGCGCAGCAGCCGCTCGCGGATCTGGCGGCTGGTGACGAAGCGGCCGTCGCGCCCGGCGAAGGGCGAAGTATTCACGCCGAAGGTCATCTTGACGGTCGGCTCTTCGATCGCGATCGGCGGCAGCGCCTCGGGGTTTTCGGGCGCCGCGATCGTCTCGCCGATGCCGACCGCGTCGATGCCGGTGACGGCGACGATGTCGCCCGCCGACGCCTCGCTCAGCTCAATGCGTTCGAGGCCGCGCGTCATGAAGAGCTGGTTGATACGCTGCCGCGAGATCTCGCCCTCGCGGTTGATCAGCGCGACCTGATCGCCGGGCGCGATGCGGCCGCGGAACAGCCGCCCGACCGCGATCTTGCCGCGGTAGTCGTCGTAATCCAGCGTGGTGACCAGCAGTTGCAGCGGCGCCTCCGCGTCCGCCACAGGTGCGGGGATATGGTGGATGATCGCCTCGAACAAGGGGCGCAGATCGGCGCCGGGAACATTCGGGTCGGTCGTGGCGATGCCCTGCTTGGCGATGGCGTAGATCACGGGAAAGTCGAGCTGGGCCTCGTCCGTCGCGAGGTCGAGGAAGAGGTCCTGCGTCATGGCGACGACCTCTTTGAGACGGGCGGCGGGACGGTCGATCTTATTGATCACCACGATCGGCTTGAGGCCCATCTCGAACGCCTTGCGCAGCACGAAGCGCGTCTGCGGCATCGGCCCTTCGACCGCGTCGATCAGCAGCAGACAGCCGTCGGCCATGTTCAGCACGCGCTCGACCTCGCCGCCGAAGTCGGCATGGCCGGGCGTGTCGATGATGTTGATCTTGATCGCGCCGTACATCACCGCCGTGTTCTTGGCGAGGATGGTGATGCCCTTCTCGCGCTCGAGATCGCCGCGGTCGAGGATCAGCGTTCCGACGTGCTCGTGCTCACGGAAGACATGGGACTGCTTCAGCAGTCCGTCCACCAGCGTGGTCTTGCCGTGATCGACGTGCGCGATGATCGCGACGTTGCGGATATCCTGCCGGGTGGCGTCGGTCATAGAGCTACTCAGTCCTTGGCTCGAAACGCGTTGCTCACGCCAGTCGCGAGGCATGTGCGGGACAAACGAAAGCCCCGAACGTCTCGGGGCTGCACGGGCCGCTCCGGGGCGGCGCAATCCCTGGTGATGTCCTTCACAGTATAGCATAGTTCGCGTGCGCCACGCGTGCTGCGGTCCGCGTGCCGGCCATGGCTCAGACGGTTTCAATCTCGACCCAGTCAACGAGATCCGCGACGTTCGGCCGGCCGTCGTGGCGCCAGGTGACGGGCGGCTCCTGCATGCGGCCGAGCGGGCAGATGCGCGTGGTGAGCCGCGCCATGACTGGCTCCAGCTCGCGGGCGCGGGTCGGTGATGCGGCAAGGCCGATGCACGAGAGCGGCAGGCCGGAACAGACGGCAGGCAAGCCGGAGGTCAGGTCATCGATGGGGGAGACGGTGATGGTGCGGTTCGTGCAGCCGCCGGCCTGATCGGCACGCGGTTGGAGGATGACCGTCCAGGCCGTCGAGCCGTCGCTCTCCCAGAGCCGGACGCCTGGGTCCATCGCGCTCCGGAACCGCGCCGCCTCGCGCAGGGCGCGGATGCGGGCGTGGTCGGCGGGGTCGAGCGCGCCGCGCGGCAGCGATACGGCGAGGCCAGCGAGCGCGTCTGCAAGCAACGCACAGAACGTCTCCGGCTCGATTTCGCCGCCGGATTCCAGCAGTGCTAGCTGCGGCGAGAGGCAGCCATGCTGGTCGAACAGCGCCACGTCCCAGGCGAGCCTGCGCGCCGTAGCCGGCGCTGCCCTGCCCGTCAGCGCTTCGCGAGCGACGGCAGCGATCGAGAGCGCGTGGCCGTAGCCGATGAACCGCGCCCTGGCCGGCGCGAGCGCCCGATACGCCGCGACGGTTTCGTCCGAACCGTAGATGATCACCGCACCCGCACCGGTCACTGCTTCGCGCTCCAGCAGCTCGTCGCCGCCGGGCCAGGGCAGGACGGCCAGCGCGTCCGCCAGGCGGGGCTCGATTCGCGCCAGCGTTTGGGCAAAGACCGCGGGAAAGAGCGGATCATGCGAGGACGGCTTGGCGAGGACCGGCGATTTGACCAGCAGGCCGCAGATCAGGCTGAAGATCGGCACCGTGGGCACCGTTCCCGCGAAGACATGGAGCTGCCGGCCGGAACCGCGGGCCATGCGCCGCAGGCCGCCGCCGGCAGGCACGAAGCCGTCGAGTACCGCGGGGTCGTCCAGCTCACCGCGCAGCATCTCGACCAGACCGTCCTCGCCGAACCGGGGCAGCATCATGTCGATCGCGTAGGTCAACGCCTCGCGCGAGTAGCCGATCAGCGCGGGCCCGTGCTCGAGCAGCGCGGCGCGGCCGGGATCGCCGGCTTGCCGCCAGCAGGCGAGCGCCCCATCAATGGCGGCGATGATTTGCCGCACCGGCATCGCGGTCAGTGCAGGAGCCACACGGTCAAGCGCGGCGGTGGCGGCTCGCGCCAGCTCCGGGCTGATGGCGATCCGGCGTGGCCCCCTCTCCTGCCCCTCCCCCAACGCGTTGGGGGAGGGGGATTGCCTGTCCGTACTCCCTCTCCCATGATGTTGAACGAGATGGGGGAGGGCCAGGGAGGGGGCCACGCCGGGCGGCAAGTACCAGAGGTCGAGCGGCGGCGTCATGCCTGTCGCTGTGCGAGCAGCAGATCGTCGAGCGCGATCGAGCAGCCGCGCGCTTCGGCGCCCTGCGCTCGGCCCAGCACCTCGAAGCCGTCCGCCACCATGCGGCCGAGGTCCTCCGTCTGGACCGCCGCGACCGAGGACAGGTTGCTCAGGTCGAAGAAGCGCAGCATGCCCACTTCGCCGTCGCCGGCGGGCTGCATCGTCTCCGGATTCAGCACCTGCACGCGGCACCAACTCGGCGCCAGCTTGCGCGGCGGCCGGCGGCGGCGCGCATGGTGGTCGATCAGCGTCGCGTCGTAGAACTGCGAGCACAGCTCGGTCATGCCGTATTCGTTGACGAGATACTGCGCCTGCAGTCCGAACACCTCGCGGTAGAGCCGGTACAGCTCGTCGCGCGGCACTTCGCGTGAGCGGCCCTTGAAGCCGCCCGTGTCCATCAGGCGGCTGCGCTTCGGCAGCGCCCAGCGCAGGCTCCGCTCGGTGCAGTAGTCCAGAAAATGCACGAAGGCGAAGGCCGTGCCGAGCAGCATCAGCGGCTTCGCCTCGGCCTCTGCCAGCGAGAGGTCGCGAGCCAATGCGTCATAGTGCAGGCCGGCGGCGTCCACGTAGTAGGCGCAATCCTCGGCCAGTTCGCGCGCGACCACGCCGAACATGTGCGAGAGCGACGAATGTGGCAACTCCTCGGGCGACTGCGCAAGCACCAGCATCGGCGGGCGGGCGCCGTCCGCCAGCAGCGCGGCCTCGAAGTGCGCCAGCAGCGAGGCATCGTACAGCTTTGCCGACGCCAGGTAGTGCGTGCCCTGCCGCCCTTCCTGCGTCGTGCCGCTGGTCGTGAAGACGAGTGCTGCCTGCTCGGGTGGGAAGCAGGTCAGCGGCAGCTCCTTGAACGCCGCCGTGGGCACGGCCGGAACGTCGCGCCAGTCGCGCAGCGATGCCGGCGTGGCCCGGCGCAGCTCGCAATAGCGCCGGTACGGCTCGTTGCGCGCGTACTGGAAGGCGAACACGTCGAGCGCGAGCCGGTTGAAGGCGTCGTCGGACATGGGCGCGCCCGCGCCGGTGTGAATCGCGGCGAGAATGCGCTGCTCCAGCTCGGTCGTCGAGCGATCGCGCGGCATGGCGTCGTGCGGCCCTCCGGCACGAGGATAGCACGCGCGCCGGCCGGACTCAGCGGGACGGGTAGCGCCGCGCGGCTGTCGCGTACACCGTGGCGTGCTCGCCGATGGCTCAAGACGAGCGAGCGGGCCCCGGCCAGCGGTCCGCGGAGCGGGTGGCCGCGCTCCGGCCGGGTAGCGAGTGTTTGGATGGGGGCCAGGAACTGGACGGCGTGGCTACGGAGGCGCTGAAGGTCATGCTGAGCGTCAGGAAGTAGGACGACGGCAGCAGGAGCCGATCCGCTATTCGTCATCGAGTCCCGGCTCAGGCTCGACCGCGTCGAGCTGTGCCTGCGTGACGGCGAGATCCTCCATGACCTGCGCGAGCGTGCGTAGCTGTTCGGGGTGCGCGTCGGCCCACTCCATCGCACGCCGCACCGCCGGACCGTAGCCAGCATACGGATCATCGGCCTTACGTACGCGTAACTCGCCATCGACGATGGCGTATGCGACCGTGCCACCCTCCCTGAGCCCGAGCGCCTCGCGTACGGAGCGGGGCAGGTAGAGGCGATCTTTGCGGTCCAGCTTGGCGTAAGGCACGACTCGGCTCCTATGGGCTCTCTGCCCGTTCCTCGCAGATTCCAAACTCATTGTCGGGCTTTCCCCGACGGTGAACCAAGGAGCTAGGGCGCCTCGGCCGAACGCAGACCCACGCTCAGATCGTCGCAGTCGTCGCCCTCCACTTGGCGTACCTATAGCCAAAGTCGGTAGACTTACTCAAGAGACACTGCGGAGGGCGGCATGGCGGACAACGGCGAGCGCAAGCGGGCATTCGTGGTCGGTGCACACCCCGACGATCCGGACTTCGGCGCGGGCGGAACGGCGGCGCTGTGGACGCGGCAGGGCTGGGATTTCTACTATCTCGTCTGCACGAACGGCAGCAAGGGTTCTGCGAACGCCGAGATGAACCCGGCTGAGCTGATCGAGTCGCGCCGCGCCGAGCAGCGCCAGGCCGCGCAGACACTCGGCGTGGCCGACTGCTTTTTCTACGACGGCGTCGACGGCGAGCTGCAGCCCACACGCGAGTTTCTGGGTTGGATCGTCCGGCAGATCCGCACGCTGCGGCCGGACGCGGTGTTCACGCACAGCGCCGAGCAGATCATCCGCGACAGCTTCATCAACCACACCGACCACCGCGTCACGGGGCAGGTGACGTTGGACGCGATCTATCCGGCCGCACGCGATATCTTCAACTTTCCCGAGCAGATCGCCGAGGGCTTGCAGCCCCACAAAGTGCTGGACATCTATATCTGGGGCTCGAATTCGCCCAACTTTGACGTCGATATTGAAGAAGTTGTCGACGTGAAGATCGAGGCGCTCATGCGCCACATGTCGCAGTTCGCGGGCCGCGAGGGCTTCCGCGAGTCCGTGCGCGACCGCTGGAAGAACGACGAAGGGCGGCTGGTCGAATCGTTCAGGCGCGTGCAGATGCGGGGGTAGACGCGTGGCGGCACGGTTCTGCGTCGAGTGCGGCGCGGCGCTGGAGGAGCGCGAGGCGTTCGGCCGCTCGCGGCCGGTCTGTTCGGCGTGCGGTCATGTGCACTTCGAGGACCCGAAGGTGGGTGTCGGCGTGGTGGCAACGCGCGCTGGCCGCATTCTGCTGACACGGCGCAACCACGAGCCGCGCATGGGCATGTGGAGCTTCCCCGCCGGCTTCGTCGATGCCTACGAAAACGTGGTCGCGGCGGCCGCGCGCGAGGCGCTGGAGGAGACGGGCGTGCACGTGCGCGTCGGGCCGCTGCTCGGCGTCTTCCAGGAGGCCGGCAGTCGCGTCGTCTTCATCGCCTTTGCGGCAGAGGCTGGAGCTGATGTGCCGGTCTGCGGCGATGAGTGCCTCGACGTGCGCTACTTCGCGCCGGACGAGTTGCCGCCGCTGGCGTTCGACACGGATGGCGCGGTGCTTGACGCGTGGCGCACGCTCGCCGGCATTGGCGGAGCCATCGCGGCCGGCGATGCCGCGGGCAGTAGCGTGGAACTGGAAAGCGGCTGACCGTTGAGCCTTACGGCGGAGATCAGGACAGCAGCTCGGGAGCTTGGTTTCGTCGCCGTCGGCGTCGCCCCCGCGGAGCTGGACAGGGCAGCGCGGTTCGTCTTCCACGAGCGTATCGACCTCGGCATGTACGACGGTCTGCCCTGGTTCAGCCACGAGCGCGCCGACCGCGCCACGGAACCGGTGCGGGCGCTCAACGCCGCGGCGTCGGTGATCACGCTCGCGGCGCCGTACAAGACGGAGTTTGCGCCGCAGGGGTCGATCGATGGGCTGCGCGGGCGCGTGGCCCGCTACGCCTGGGGGCGCGACTACCATCGCGTGTTGGAGAAGAAGCTGCGCTCGCTCGCCGCATTTATCGAGGAGCGCTGCGGGGCGCGCTCGCGCGGGTTGGTGGACTACGGGCCGCTGGCCGAGCGCGCCTATGCCGCGCGGGCGGGCATCGGTTGGTTCGGGAAGAGCACAAACCTGCTGCTGCCCGGCCTGGGCTCGTGGATTCTGCTGGCTGAGCTGCTGACCACGGCGCCACTCGAAGCGGACCCGCCGCTGGCAAAAAGCTGCGGCGGCTGCACCCGCTGCATCGTGGCCTGCCCCACCGGCGCGATCAGCGGGCCGTACGTCGTGGACAACCGTCGCTGCATCTCCTTTCAAACGATCGAGAACCGCGGCTGGATCCCGCGCGAGCTGCGCCCGCTCATGGGCGACTGGGTGTTCGGCTGCGACCTCTGCCAGGACGTGTGCCCCGTGGGCGGCGGCCGCGAGGGCGCTGCACTGCCGGAGTTCGCGCCGGCCACGCTCGACGCCGCGCTGCCCGAGCTGACCGCCCTGCTCTCTCTGAGTCAGGAGGAGTTTCACAGCCGCTTCCAGGGGCGGGCGATCGTGCGGGCGAAGCGTGCGGGCCTTGCCCGCAACGCCTGCGTCGCGCTTGGTAACATCGGCGATGCGGGAGCCGTGCCCGCGCTTATGGCGGCGCTGAACGGTGACGAATCGCCGGTCGTACGCGGGCACGCGGCCTGGGCGCTCGGCCGCATCGGCGGAGCGCCCGCTCGCGGAGCGCTGACGGCGGCACGCGAGGCCGAAGCTGATGCCCAGGTCCTTGACGAGATCGACACGGCGATCGCCGGCGACTGCGGCTCGGCAGATGGCGCGGGCGTGCTGGCGTCGCCGCTGGCGTGGCTCGCCGGGCCGTGGCGGCGCTGAGCGTCGTGCTTGACAGCGGACCGGTTTGAGGCGCTACGTTTCGCGCATCCGCTGGCGGCGTTCCCGGAACGGAGGAGGAGACACGATGACCACGCAACCGGAACAGCAGCACGACGCGCTCGATGTCGATGCCCTGCTCGCACAGGCGGCGAAGAAACTGACGCTGATCGAGCGGCGGCGCATCGAGGCAGGCGTGCTCGTGCCGTTGATCCGGGCCTTTCAGCACGAGATCGGGGAGGAGCGGGCGAACGCGATCGCTCGCAAGGTGATCGTCGAGGTGGCGGAGGAGCAGGGCCGCCAGACGGCCGCGACGAAGGGCCGCAACGATCTGCTCGCCTTTACGGAAAACATGCAGGCGTTCAGCGGCGGCGGGGCGCTGGAGATCGAGATGGTGGAGCGCAACGAGAAGCGCGTGGGCTTCAATGTGCGGCGCTGCCGCTTCGCCGAGATGTACCGCACGCTCGGCGCCGGCGACCTCGGCGGCATCCTCTCCTGCAACCGCGACTTTTCCAACGTCGGCGGCTTCAACCCGGCGATCGGTCTGACACGCACGCAGACGATTATGCAGGGCGCCGAGTTCTGCGATTTCCGCTACCGCGCCGCCCAGGCTCCAGAGGAGCGCGCCGCCGGCGCCTGACGAGCGAACAGAGGGCTCGCCCGACCGGGCCGCCCCGGATCGCGATGGCGGCCGTTGCAGCCGTCAGCGGCGCGCCTGGGCCGCGGCGCTGAAGAGGCGGACCTCCTTCGCCGCGCTGAGCGTTGCCCAGACGTTCGGCCCGGAGGCTGCTGCGCCGCCGGTTGCCTCGTGCGAGGTCGCGGCGCCAGTCAGCGGGCTGGACGTGGTCGCCACGGCGGCCAGGCGGCCGTCGATCACGTGCGCCAGCGACACCGCGTAGTCCAGCGACACGCCGCCGGGCAGGCCGCTGATCAGCACGCCCACGACAACACGACCTCGGCGAAAGACGACGAGGTAGTCCTGAGCGGTAAGGCCGGCCGCCGGGGACCAGTTGTAGGTGAGCCCTTGCGCCTCATCGCCCAGCGCCGAGACGGCAGGGTGCTGGACGTTGGAGTTGGCCGGATCGTTGGCGAAGCCGCTGATCTCGTTGGCCACGAGGCCGCGGGCCTGGTCAGGAGTGAAGCCGGTGATGAGCACGTTGCTGAGCAGGAGCGCGGCACCACGCTGCGGACTTTTTGCCTCCCAGTTGCCGAAATATGATGCGACGGAGAAGACGCCGTTCGTGTCGAGCGAACCCTCCCGAGCGAGCGTGTACTGCGCCAGATCCGTTTCGTTGAGGGCGAGGCTCTTCAGTCCCTGCTGGCTGGTGACGGGGGAGCTTCCCGCGGACGCCGACGCGGCCTGCGGCGTTGGCGATCCCTGCGGGGCGGGCGTTGACGCTGCCGGTGCAGGAGCGGCCGTCGGCGATCCCGGCGGCGGCTGCGTGGGCGAGACTACAATCGGCGCGTCCTGCGAGAGCGCGACTGCCCAGGCGCCCTGCCCCGGAGGAATTGCGGTAACCGAGGCGTAGCCGCCGGCCGGCGTATACGTCAATACACTGTCCGCGCCCGTCACCGCGGCCGAAGCCGTAGCCGAAGGGTTTCCGATCATCACCCACTCGTCGGGAGGCGCCGTGACTCGGTACAGCGGGGAGTCCGCGGCCGCATCCAGGCTGCCGCCGCCGGGAAAGTTCGCCCAGTAGCCCCAGCCTGCCTTCAGCGCCGCGTCAGCCGGTACCACCTCGTACGCGCTGTCCCTTGGCTGAATGGTGTAGAGAGAGCCCTCGGCGCCGCGCAAATGCGAGCCTTCCGGACCCGAGACCAGGTTCCAGCCCGCGGGGAAGGTTGCCGCGGGGCTCGGAATCGCCTGCTGGTGCAAGACTGCCAACGAGACGAGCAGGGCGCCGAGCAGCAGGCTGCATCGCCGCATGGGGCATCTCTCCTTCCCGCCAAAGCGGGCTCTTCGCACGCACTCCGCATTCGACAACGGCGGACGCAGTCCGGATCGTTACTGAGCACCGGCAAAGCCATGCCGGTGCTGAAAGTGTACGCTGAGGCAAGCGAAAGCGCTCGCATCGGCGGCCCGAGCGCGAGTACCCTTCGCCGGCACAATAGCACCCCATGGCGGGACGCGACAGCAAGCAGCGTGGCTGACCACCGCCTGAGCGGAACCGGCCGGCCGGTGTGGTCCGGCACGGACCCGCCTGCGGTCTGGCGCGGCGAGCCTAATGCCCGGCGGCGGCGATCGCCACCTCGCCGGGCTGGCCGGCGCCGTGGCGCATCGTGGCGGCCGCGTCCTCGTCGCGGATGAGGAAGGCGAACGCCACGCCGATCACGCTGATGATCACGCCGGCGAAGAAGGCGTCGTGGAAGCCGAGCAGCCCCGCGTGCTGGCCCTGCGGCGTGGCCAGAAAGCGCGGGTCAAACGCCTTGAGGCCGTAGTGTGCCGCCCGCTCGAACAGCACCGTGGCCAGCACGGCCACGCCGAACGACGCGCTCACCTGCCGGTTGGTGCTGAACAGGGACGAGGCACGCCCGGTGTCCTGCGGTGTAATCGTCGCGTAGGTTGCCGCCTGCAGCGGGATGAACGTGAACGCCATGGCGATACCGCGGATGAACATGATGCCCACGACCCACCAGATGTTCGTCTTCAGATCGATCCAGAGGAACAACGCCGAGCTCACGGCGAACAGTGTTAGCGCCGCGGCCAGCAACCGCCGCGGACCGACCGTGGGATAGAGGCGGCCCGAGAGTTGGGCGAACAGTACGACCGCGAGCGCCTGCGGCAGCAGGATCAGGCCCGTGTCGATCGCCGAGTAGCCGCGCAGCGTCTGCAGGAAGAGCGGCAATAAGAAGATCACGCTGATCAGGCTGGCGGAGGCGGCGAAGAAAACGATGTTGGCGTTGCGGAACATGCGGTCCACGAACAGACGCAGATCCAGCATCGGCCGCGTCAGCCGCAGCTCCACCACCACCATCGCCACGAAGCAGGCGATGCCCACCAGCCCCGTGCTCATCACCGTCGCCGAGGTCCAGCCATCCTCCGGCGCTTTCGAAAGCGCGTACAGGACCAGCGCCAGCCCGGCGCCCGAGAGCACGAAGCCCCAGAAGTCGAAGTCGCCGCTCAGCGGCTCGGTGTGCTCTTCGAGGAAGAGCCAGGAGAAAATGAAGCCAATCACGCCGATCGGCACGTTCACATAAAAGATCCAGCGCCAACTCACGTCGTCCACAAGCAGACCGCCGATGATTGGCCCGAGCGCCGGCGCGATCACGGTGGGGATCGTCAGTACGAGCGAGGCGCGAGCGCGCTCGGCGGGCGGGAAGGCGCGGAAGAGCATCGCCGTGCCGACGGGCGTCATCATGCCGCCGCCGACGCCTTGCAGAATACGGAAGGCGATCAGTTGGCCGGTGTTCTGCGAGAGACCGCAGAGCGCCGAGCTGGCGGTGAAGGTCGCCAGCGCGAACAGAAAGGTCCGCTTGGTGCCGAAGCGGTCGCCGATCCAGCCCGAGGCGGGGATCCAGATGGCGAGGCTGAGCAGGTAGCCGGTGACCACCCACTCCAGGCCGCTGCTGTCGGCCTTGAGCTGCTGGCCCAGCCTGGGCAAAGCGACGTTGACGATCGTCAGGTCCATCAGGTCCATAAACAGACCGAAAATGAAGGCGGCGGCGACGAGCCACTTGTACGGGGCATTGCGCAGTCGGGTCATTCTTGCACCGTCCCGGCATCGTGATAGACTCAACCTGGACCGTTGGGTCCAACTTCCGCCAATTTAGACCGTGGAGTCCAGTTTGTCAACCGATCCTTCGTACGGTTCGCGGCCCGGCCAAACGGCCGGTGCGGCGGGCGATTGGCGCGCGGCCCGGCGGCAGCACATTTTGGACGCGGCGCGCACGATCTTCCTGCGCGACGGCTACCGCGGCACCACGATGGAGCGGGTGGCCGAGGAAGCCGGCGTCAGCAAGCAGACGCTCTACAACAACTTCGGCGACAAGGAAGAGCTGTTCGAAGGTCTGCTCGAACGCCGGCGCGAGGCGGATCTGGTCGGCGCGCTCGCGCGGGCACTCGACGCGGCGGCCGACTTTAACCCCGAGCAGGCGGTGCGGCTGGCTGCCGAAGCGCTCGTGCGCTCCGGGCTGGACCCCGATTTCATCGGCATTCATCGCATCATCATCGAACTGGCGGCCGAGCAGCCAGACGTGATGATGCGCGTCCGCGAGCGGACGTTCTTGAAGAACGTGGCTGCCGTGCAGGCCGCACTCGAACGCGGCATGGCGGCAGGCAGGATCGGGCCGATCGATGCGGAAGCGGTGGCGTACATCATCTTCGGCGTCTCGGCGTCGATCGGGCTGTTTCGGCCAAGCGTTCACGACGAGGTTTCTGAGCGTCTCACGCCGGAGCGGATGGCGAGCGCCCTCGGCGGCCTGCTGGCGCATGGCCTGCTGGCGCAGCCGGTCTGAACCCGCCGGCGCCGAACCAGCCGCTCGCGCCCACATCGCCGGCAGGATCGCTGCCACGCCACGGCGTCCGGCTCCGATCCCCCGCCGAATGATTGATCGAGCGCTTCCGTCCTGGATTGAGAGCCTCGCAAGCCGGCGCCCGATGCCCGCCCTACCGATACAGGCTGCGCAGATATCTGTCCGCCAGTCGCTTCTGCACCTGCGGCGTGAAACGCGATAGCTCCCGGTCCAGCCGCTCGACCTCCAACGGGGAGAGCGTGACCTGCGGCCGCTCGACGACGTGCGCCTTCAGAAAGGCCATGCGGTAGGCCGTCGGCGGATGCGTCGCGTCCAGCCGGTACTGCTCAACCGTTTGCGCGCCATCGTGCAGCGCCGCGGCCACGTCCTCCTGGGAGAGCCGCCGGCGCAACTCCGGCATCAAGTCCTGCATGCGATCGTTCAGCGCCAACTGGTGCACGGCGTTGGCGAAGCGGCCACGGTAGTGCAGCTTCGCCAGCATGGCGAGCACGGCGTCGGTGCCCGCGACCTCTGCCGCGAGGTAGTCTGCCAGGTACTCTGCTCGCTGCGACTCGCGCCAGTTCAGGTGGCTGAGCAGGCGCAACGCACCGCCCGGGATGTACGCGACCAGTCCCATAATCGCGTTGGCGAGCAACTCGGCGAGATTCTGGCGCCGTACCGTGGGCGACGGACTCAGGAAGCCGTGCCAGGTGCGCAACGAGTATAACGCCGTGCCGATGTACAAGCCGCGGGAGGAATCGCCGTTTACGCCGTGCCCCAGCTCATGCCCCAGCAGGGCCACTCGTTCCTGTGCGTCGAGCGAGAGAAACAGCGGCAGTCCGAGCAAGAGTACCCGCCGGCGTCGCCAGCCCACCCGGCCAAACGCGGCGTTGTACTCCGGCGTGATCACGATCGCGTCCAGGTTCGCCGTGTTCAGCTCGCGAGCGATCGCGCCGGTAAGCTGCAGTGTCGCGGCGACCGCGTCATGGGCCGCGGCCGTGCCTGAGAGCTGCGGCACGCGCGGCCGCAGCTCGAAGGCCATGACCAGCAGCAGGATGCCAGGGAAGATACCGATCGGGTTCCAGCCAACAGTGAACAGCAGAAACAGCCCCGCCGCCGCGGTCAGCAGCGTCAGCGCATGCACGGCCGTCGCCAGCACGTACGCCAGCGCTTTTGCCAGTGTGAGCCGCGGCTTGAGCGATCGCGCGGCGATCACGTCGTCAAGCAGGCGCTTCCCGAGGCGAGCACTCAGCGAGGTGTAGACTGCGCCCACGAGGTCGCCGGGGCGGTTCCGCGGTGACTGTCCAGACGATGAGCGGGACATCGAGCCTGAACCCCGGTCGGACCGTGACGCCAACAGCCGATCAGCCAGCCGAGCCGTGAGAGCCGAGTGTAGCCCATGCGCCATACTGCGGCAACGGCTCCAGTTCCTCCGGGTGTGCCGCGTTAGGGAGTCGCGCGGCCTGAGCGGCGGGAACTGCTGGGCGGCGACGCAGGCCCATGCCGGCGTTCTCGTCCGACGTATGCCTCGATCTCGTCGCGCCACGCCGCTCGTGGGCGTCGTGACTGGCCGCGGACGGCGGCAAAGAGCAGGAGTGCGGCCGGCCACGACGGAGCGCAGTGGTTTCCTGCGAAACGGCGCCGGGTCAGCCGACGGTCCTTCGCCCGTTTGGTATAGTAGCTGCTGCCCCGGATGGCTCGCGAAATGCGACGCAGACCGGCCGTCGCGCAGCGGGGTGCGCAGAAGCCATGTGTCCGGCAGGCTTCACCCACGAGGTTCAACGATGGCAGCGGATCAGTGGTTTACCCTCGTCCGGTTCAACGCCGACCCGTCCCATCTCACCGGCGTGGCGCAGACGCGCAACGCCCGCGAGACGCTGGCGCTGCTCGATCAGTGGCAGGAGCGCTTTCCCGCAGAGACCACGGTCGTCTTCGATCCGGACAATAAGCCGGTCGAGCGGTCCCTGATCGAGCCCCTCGATCAGGGGGCAACACGCCGCGGCAGCGCCGGTTTGTAGCTCGGTGCGCTGCCGTCGGGTGCAGCGGGCAGCGTTGCAGCCGCCGCGCCATGCCGTCCAGCAACGCCGTGTCGATCTCCATGCGCGCGATTCGGCGCTCGCACGCGACCGCCGGCGATGTGGCCGCGGCACCGGCTGGCCGGCCTTCAGCGCGCCCGCGAATCCGCGCTGAAGATACGCACGCCCCGATGGGGCTCACGGCCGCGGCTCACCGAGGTCAGGTTGAAGCGCTGCGCCAGCTCGTGCTGCTTGCGCCGAATGTACGATGGCTGCGGCGGCAGTTGCACCGACGGCTCGCCGTGTACGCGGATGTCGTTGATCGCGTCCTCCGCCTCGCGCAGCGCCTCAAACTCGGGATCGTACGAGCGCCGCGCCGGCTGCTGCTGCGTCACCGAGAGCAGCATGCGCTCGATCTGCGAAACGGCGTTTGAACGCAGCACCGAGAGCGGAATGTGCCGGTCCTCCGCGTCGCGCAGCGCCGGCGGTTTGCGGCGAAAGTAGCTGTTCAGCGTGAACACGGTGTCCGCTTCGTCCAGGCTGTCCACGACGTTCGCCGCCACACGCGTTTCGCGGATCGCCTGTTCAAGGCGCGAGCGCGAGATGCCGAACGGGAAGATGCGCGTGGCACGCGCCGGCGCATCGAGCGGCACGGCAGGCAGGGACTCGTTCACCATCGTTGGCGCGAAGCTGTCCTGAACGACATGCGGCGCCAGCGTCGACACGGGCCGCGCGATCTGGCTGTAGCCGCTGTGGCGCCCGCCGCGCCGTCCGCGCCGCTCGCCGAAGGCACGATTCTCAAATGGGTTGAGCTCGGCCAGCTCGCCGCGCTCTTCGATCGCGCTGGTGATCGAGCCGTCCGGCCGCATTTCGCGCAGCTCGGCGTTGACAACGAAGCCGCGCAGCAGCGCATCCACCGTTTCGGCCACGTCCTGATGCAGCGCCACGCGGTCCCAGCTCTGAATCTCGACGATGATGTCGAAGGTCGGCGGCGCTTTGCGTTCCAGAATCGACTTCTGCGTGCCGCGCCGCCGCGCCTCCTCGTCGCCCAGCGTCACCGACTGAATGCCGCCCACCAGATCGGAGAGCGTCGGGTTCTGCATCAGGTTTTCCAGCGCGTTGCCGTGCGCCGTGCCCACGAGCTGGACGCCGCGCTCGGCGATCGTGCGCGCCGCCTGCGCCTCAAGCTCGGTGCCGATCTCATCGATTACCACGACTTCGGGCATGTGGTTCTCGACGGCTTCGATCATCGTGGCGTGCTGGGCGCTGGGCGTGCGCACCTGCATGCGCCGCGCCGAGCCGATCGCCGGGTGGGGAATGTCGCCGTCGCCCGCGATCTCGTTGCTGGTATCGACGATGATCACGCGCTTGTTCAGGTCGTCGGCCAGCACGCGCGCCGTCTCGCGCAGCATCGTGGTTTTGCCCACGCCGGGCCGGCCGAGCAGCAGAATGCTCTTGCCGCTCTGCACCAGATCGTCGATCAGCTGAATCGTGCCGAAGACGGCGCGGCCGACGCGGCAGGTGAGCCCAACCACGCGGCCGGCGCGGTTGCGGATGCAGGAGATGCGGTGCAGCGTGCGCTCGATGCCGGCGCGGTTGTCGTCGCCGAAGTCGCCGATGCGCTCGATCACGAAGTCGAGGTCGGCGTGCGTGACCTCGACGCTGTCGAGCACGACCTCACGGCCGGGATAGCGGGCGCTGGGCAGGCGGCCGAGGTCCATCACGATCTCGAGCAGCTCGCGGTTGTCCTCCCGGCCCTTCAGCGGCGCGCAGAGGTGCGGCGGCAGCGCGCTGAGCAGGGCATCCAGGTCATCGGTTATCGTGCGTTCCATCTCAGCTATTCTCGTTGGTTTCTTGCACGGCAGTTGTGGTTTAGACGCTGGCGAGCGGCTGGTGAGCGGCAACCCGCACCGGCTTCGGTTCCTTGATCGGCGTGACCAGGCGCTTGACCACGCCGTGGTATTCGGCCACGGGCTCGAAGCCCTGCTCGCGATGCAGCGCCAGCAGGTTCTCGGCGTAGCGCGGCACGAGGCTGTACACCGGCCGGCGCCGGCCGAGCAGCCCCGCGGCGTGCGCCAGCAGCGCCGCGCCGTGTGCCGCCGCGTCCGAGTGCAGCAGCAGGTCGATGCGGCCGATCTCGCCGTCGGGCACGGCCCGCAGCCAGCCCACCGTACGGCCATCCAGCTCGGCCACCAGATCGTGCCGGCCGCGGCCCTGGCTGCGCCGCTCTTGCCCCGCGATCCACTCGGCGTAGGTCGCCGCCTCGTAGCGCCGCACGCTCTCCGGTGTGACGGCGTTGTAGAGCCGGAAGAGGGCGAAGCCATCGGCGCGGCCGCGCTGGCGCAGCATCAGCGTGGGGTCGAGCGGCACCGCAGGCGCCGGTTCGTTCAGTTGCAGCAGCGTCTCGTGGACGTAGGGCATGAAGCCCAGCGCCCGCGCCGCATCGAGCGTCGTGTTGCCCGCCTCCAGTCGCAGGAACAACCGCAAGGTGCCGGCGCGAGCGGCGGCGACGACGAGCTGATCGACCAGTGCCTCGAGCGTAGGCCGCGGCTCGTCGCTCGCGATGATCAGGCAGTCGACTTCCCAGGCCAGCCGGCTGCCGCGGGCGCGGGCCGAGATCACGCCGCGGATCGTCAGTCCTTCGACGCTGATCCAGGTGTGGCGGCCGGTCGCGAAAGAGAACCACTGCTCGAAGGCGCTTTCGAGCAGGCGGGCGCCTTCGCGGCGGCCAAGCCGGTCCCAGGTATGCGCCTCGTTGGCGTAGACGCGGCCGTCGAAGGAGACGAGCGCGACGAGATCGGTCGGGCGGACGGGCCGCGCGGTGGTCATCGTGCTGCCGAAGGCACCCTCACTTTCCGCCAGGAGCGGGATGGGCGCTCTCGCGGACGATCTGCAGGAAGTAACGATGAAAACGGTCGTCGCCGGTCAACTCCGGGTGAAATGAGGTCGCGAGCAGGTGGCCTTGCCGCGCCGCCACAACCGAGCCGTCTTCCAGCTGCGCCACGATTTCGGTACGCGGGCCGACCTCGTCGATGATCGGCGCGCGGATGAAGATGGCGCGGTAGGGGCGGCCGTTCAGCGCCGCTACGGCGAGATCGGTCTCGAAGCTGTCCTTCTGGCTGCCGAAGGCGTTGCGCTGCACGCCGATGTCCATCGCGGCAAGGTTCGGCCGATCGAGCCCCGGCGCCCGCTTGGCGAGAATGATCGCACCGGCGCAGGTGCCCCAGGTTGGCAGACCGGAGCGCGTGAGCGCTTGCAGCGGCTCCAGCAGCCCGTAGGCGTCGAGCAGGCGGGCGATCGTCGTGCTCTCGCCGCCGGGAATGATCAGACCGTCGAGGCCCGCAAGGTCGGCGGGCAGCCGCACTTCCACCGGCTCGGCGCCGCAGGCGCGCAGCGAAGCCGCGTGCTCGGCGAAATCACCCTGCAGCGCCAGCACCCCGATCCGTGGCGGCTGTGTTCCGTTCGTCGTCATTCACGTTTCAATCCTCACCCAGCGGTGAGGCCGGGTGCGACAACTCTCACGATTGTAGCGCATCGGGGCGGTGGCCCTCATCCCCTCCCCCTTCTCCCAATCCTGGGAGAAGGGGCGATCGAGCGGAAGAGGCGCGGGGCGCCGGCGTGTTAGCGTATGGCGAAAGGGCGCACATCAGTGCGCCCTCGCCACGTATGCCGAAACGATCGCGGGTTTGGCGGGCTACCAGCCGCGGCCGGCGAGCTGCTGCTCCGGAGCCAGCGAGCGGGCGGACGTGCCGCGCATCGCCTCGCCCAGCCCGCGCGAGACCTCGGCGAGAATCTCCGGGTTGTTGTAGTGCGTCACGGCCTTGACGATCGCCTTCGCCCGCACGGCCGGGTTGTCCGACTTGAAGATGCCCGAGCCGACGAAGACACCCTCGGCGCCAAGCTGCATCATCAGCGCCGCGTCGGCCGGCGTGGCGACGCCGCCGGCGGAGAAGTTCACCACCGGCAGCCGGCCGATGTCGTGCACCTCTTTGACCAGGTCGTAGGGCGCCTGCAGCTCCTTCGCCGCGGTGTAGATCTCCTCCTCCGGCATGTTTTGCAGGCGGCGAATGTCGTCCCACAAGGCGCGCATGTGGCGCACGGCCTCGACGATGTCGCCGGTGCCGGCCTCGCCCTTGGTGCGGATCATCGCCGCGCCCTCGGCGATGCGGCGCAGCGCCTCGCCCAAATTCCGGCAGCCGCAGACGAAGGGCACGCGGAAGTCGTGCTTGTTGATGTGGTGCGCCTCGTCCGCCGGCGTCAGCACCTCGGACTCGTCGATGTAGTCGATGCCAAGCGCTTCGAGCACCTGCGCCTCGACGAAGTGGCCGATGCGCGCCTTCGCCATCACCGGAATGGTGACCGCCTCTTTGATGCCGATAATCATGTCCGGGTCGCTCATGCGTGCCACGCCGCCGGCGGCGCGGATGTCGGCCGGCACGCGCTCCAGCGCCATCACCGCGCAGGCGCCGGCCTCCTCGGCGATCGTCGCCTGCTCCGGCGTCACCACGTCCATGATCACGCCGCCCTTGAGCATCTGCGCGAGGCCGCGCTTCAGCAGCCAGGTGCCCTTCTCTACTGCCATCGTGCCTTCTCCCATGCCCAGTCTGCGCGGCCTGCGCCGTGTGGCCCTGTTCACTGTCATAAAGTCTATCGGCCGTGCAGCACGGCCGCAAACGGGCACAGGCGGTCCACTTGCCGCCCAACCGGCCTGTTCCGTTTGGTGGAAAGCGGCCCGGCGCAGCGATGCGGCAGCGGCGCCCGATCGCTGAGGCGCCCGTCTCTTATCAAGATCTCATCTTTGTCCAACGCCGGCTCAATCCAGCGTTGCTATCGTCGTGACTGAACGGGGACCGCAATGGCCCGGCAGCGCTTTCCACGAGGTGTCCGATGCCGCAGACGAAACTGCAACCGCTCACAGAGCCGCTCAAGCGCTGGATCCTGCCGCTGGCGATCAGCGCGTTGACGCTGGCGGATGGCGTGCTCCACCTGCGCCTGGACTATCTGCTGTTCAACGGCACGCTCTGGGGTTCGGCGGCGCCCGGAGGCGGCGGACATCCGGCGGGGCCGCCGCCCGGAGCCGCTGGCCCGCCGCCGGGGGTGGGCGGCCCGCGTCCGGGTCATGGCGGCGGCAATCCGTTCCCGCTGCCGCTGAACGAGATGTTCTTTCTGAACTTCCTTGCCGCGATCGGGCTGGTGCTGGCGTTCTGGCTCGCCTACCGCGTCTTGCCGCGCTGGCTCTGGCTCATGGATATCGGCATCGCGGCCTTCGCAGCCTTTTCGATCTGGGGCTGGTGGTACGTGGGCAAGCCGAACCCGCAGAACCTGGGACATATCTCGAAGGCGATCGAAGTGGCGCTGCTGCTCCTGCTCGGCCTGCACGCCTGGCTGGTGCTCAGGCGCCAGCGTGCCGGCGACCGCTCGGCGACCTCGTTCATCGTGGACGCTCCGTCGCTCTGAGCCGAACGCGCGGGGCGCGCCGCTGGCCGGCGCGCTTCGCAGAGGCGTTGCGGTCGGCCGGCTGCTACCAGGCGGCGTGCAGCAGCGCCAGCATGCGCTCGGCGTAGTCCGCCGGGCGCTCGCCGGGATTCGCGTTGAAGTTCTTGAGCGTGTCCTGTGCGATCTGCGGCAGATCGGCCTCGGGAATCCGCAACTCGCGCAGGCGGCTCGGCATGCCGGCCTTCGCCAACAGCCCCTCCAGCGCTTCGGCCGCCGCGTTCGACGCCGCCTCGGTGGTCATGCCGTCGCGCCAGACGCCCAGCCCGGCGGCGATCGCCTGGATGGACTCCACACGCTGCGGCGGCAGGCGGCGCAGGCAGGCCGGCAGCACGGCCGCGGTCGCCTCGCCCTGGCCGACGTGGTGATAGCGGATGTGCAGCGCGGTGGCGAGCGCGTAGCTGGCGCTGGCGGCGGCGTCACGTTCGCGACCGGCGCCGTCGTCGGCAGCGCGGTTCTGCAAGAAGGCGGCGGCACAGAGGTCGATGCGCAGTTGCACATTCTCCGGCTCGCGCGGCAGGCGGCCGAGCGCGCCGTGCGCCAACGCGAACGCCTGGCGGTTGTCGCCCGCCACGAGTGGATTTGCGGCCGTGGTGCCCAGCGCCGTCAGCGCACCGAGGAACGTGGTCGTGGCCGTGGAGCGCAGCAGTTCGAGCGGCGCCGTGAGCAGGGCGCCGTGATCCCAGACGATCGCCACCGGCCGCGTCTTCGGATCGAAGAACTCCATGCGGTGATCGAGCTCGTCGTTCTTCAGCGCTGAGCCGGCGCGGTTCATCGCGCTGGTCGGCGTCGTCGGCACGTTAACGATCGGCGGCTTCGGCGCGAGCAGCCGCGGGCTGTACGCCGGCTTGCCTTCCGGATACTGCGTCATCAGCGCATACGGGTCGCCCTGCTCGGCCAGCAGGATGGCGACGACGCGCGAGCCGTGGATCACGCTGCCGCCGCCCACGGCCACGAGCAGATCGGCGCCGGCCGCCCGCGCCGCCTCCACGCCGCGCATGATCGCCGGAAAGGTCGCGTCTTTGTCCATGCCGTCGTAGACGCCGGCGAACGCCTCGCCGCAGGCGCCGTGAACGCGTGCCACCAGATCAGTCTGACCGGCGATGGTCTTGCCGCAGAGCATGAATGTCCGCCGCGCTCCGGCACGCCGCACTTCGTCGCCGAGGCTCGTGATCGCATCCGGCCCGCAGTAGAGCCGCCAGGGATAGCCCTGAGCGCGAAAGGCAACGGCTGCCTGGGTCGTGGTCATGGTCCCGCCTCCGCGTCGCCCCTAACGCGCGATGCCGTAGGCGATCGCCTTCATCGCCGGGTCTTCAGACGCGTCCAGCCGCTCCTTCACCCGGCGGATGAGCTGACCGGTGGCCGTCTCGCCCCAGAACCAGCGCGCGAACGCCTCGCCGGTGGTCTGCGGCTGCATGATCAGCCACGCCTCGAAGTACAGGGCCTTCAGGTCGTCGGCGCAGTAGCGGATGAAGAGCGGCAGCGGCACCTCGCCGGGCCGCTCGCGCATGTCCGCTTCCTCGCCGGCGGCGAAGGCCTCAAGAAAGCGGATCACGCCGCGGAAGCGCTCTGCCGGAATGCCCGTGAGTCCGACGGCGGTGCGGCCCTCGCGCTGGCGCCACTGCTCGGCGTAGCGGCGCATGCGCGTGGTTTCCATCGCCGCGTCTGCCGAGGGCGGCACAGCGTCGATCTGCGACGCCTGCACCGGCACCACGGACACCGCTTCCGGCGCGGCCTCGTCCGGGTAGTCGCGCAGCACGGGACAGTCATTCTCGGCAAACAGGTCGAGCGCGGCGCGCAGCACGCGCTGTTGCAACTCCGGGTCGTGCGGCCGGCCGAAGGGATGACCGAAGGGAAAAGGCACGAACAGGGCGCGCGGCGGCTTCACCTGCGCGGTATGTTCGCGCACCAGGCTGATCGAGGTGGTGGGCAGGCCGGCCGCTTCGAGCACGCGGGCGATCACACCGACGGTGTGTGTGCAGAACGGTCAGGTGGGCGTGAGCAGCACGGCGTCGGCGCCGTCCTCGCGCAGCCGCCGCGCCACCTCCGGCGCCGTCTCGACGATGATACGTGTCACGTCGCGCTGGGCGCCCATAAATGAGTAGCAGTTCGGCGCCAGACCGCCCAACTCACCCCGCCGCACCAATTCGCGCAGCCGATCGATCGGAAAGACGACGTTCCAATCCTGCTGCGTCGCCGTGCGGTCGAAGCCGATGCTCTGGTGGCTTTGCAGCACGTCGGCCTGGGTCGCCGTCGAGGGCACGACGCGGAAGCTCGGATCGCCGGGAGCGAACGGCCGGTCCTCGCGCAGGTGGATGCCGATCGTCGTGACGATGGCGAGGCGGCTCTGCGCCAACGGCCTCGCCAACGGCGCGCAGGGCGAAGAATCGTTCACCTGCGCCGGCAGCGCCAGAATCGTATTGCGGGCGATCTGTGAGAGGCGGTCGAGGCGTGGCATCGGCGCGGTCCTTGTCTATGCCGGGTTTGCTGCCCGTTCCTTCGGCGGCATCGCGGCGAGCCGATCCAGCAGCTCGGCCTCGCTCTGATCGAGGTCGATCGGGTCGCCGTGCGGCTGCGGGTAGTCTTTGCCCGTGGGCCAGTAGACCTCGACGCGGTTGCCTTCCGGGTCGCGGAAGTAGCAGCCGAAGGCGATGCCGTGGTTGACCACGCGATCGACGGGATAGCCGCGTTCCTTGATCTGCTGCCAGAACCGGCGCAGGTCGGAGAGCGAACCGACCGTGAATGAGATCTGCTGCACCTCGCTCTTGCGGTCCGGCGACCGCATCAGCGCCAGCTCGTGATGCTCTTCGGCCGGACGGGCGCTGAGGAAGACGATCCAGTCGCCGTCGCCGCGGTCGGTGACCTGCATGCCAAGAAAGCTGCTGTAGAAGTCGATCATCGTCGCGGGGTTTTGTACGAACAGCCCGACGTGCCCCAGCCCGGTAACCTTCGGCATCGCGCACCTCCTGCTGACCGCTCGCGCGCTGCGGCGGCTTTACCGACTTCAGCCCGGCATCGCTGCGCGGCGCACGGCGCTACGAGCCTACCACGCGCCGGCACGTTGGCAAGCGCTTCGGCGGGGGCCGTCCGTCTGTCGCATAATCGGCGTATGATGCGCGGCGCCCGATCGCGACTCGTCTCGGCTCGGTTGCCGCTCTTGCGTGTGGCAGCGCTCTCGATCGCGGCCTGCGGCGGGTCGGTCGTGTCGCCCACCGCGCCGTCGCGAACGCCGCGCGCCACGGCGGCGGATGCTGCTGCGGGATCGACGGCCTCGCGTCCGATCGACCGTTCGCACTGCCACGCTGTTGGACGCAGAACCGCCCCGGTCGTGTGCGACCGGGGCGGTTCTGTGTCTGGTGAACGGTGGCTGAGCGCTAGCAGGCGACGGTGAAGTCGATCGAGGCGTGCGTGCCGCGCTCGGTGTTGAAGTATGCGGTCCAGGTGCCGCAGCTTGCGTCGCCGCCGAACAGGTTGATCGGGGTGAAGCCGGCATCGAAGCTGCCGTCATCGCGCACGTAGACGCGATCGTCGTCCAGATCGTAGCGGTTATTGTTCGGGTCCATGAAGTGGACGTGCAGCGTCTCGTCGGACACCCAGCCCTCGCCGGAGATCACAAAGTGGTGGAGTGGCGAGCCGACGGTTGTATCGATGCTGAGGAACCCGCGGGCGCTGGCGCCACGCGTCCCGGCCACGCCGATGGCCAGGCTGGCCACCGCGGCGATCAGAGTGATGGCGAGCAGTTTACGCATCTTCTGGCCCTCCCTGTGCTGACACGGCCTCGAGTCGGCCGCTGTATCCGTGGTTACCGCGGCGTTGTCGCGGCGGTGACATCAGCGTAGCGGCGGGCGGATTCATCCCGGCATGAACGCGCCCACGCGCGCGGTGTGAACTGCGCTACACAGCCGGCAACGTACCGGCGGGCGCTGCCGAGGCGGTCGCCCCCATAGGCGGCCAGTGCCGCGTGGCTTCGTACATCCGCCGGCACACCGTGCTATGCTCACCGCGCCGATTTGAGCGGCGCGGGCCGGCCTCTCCCTTGCCACGGGAGAGGCTGTTCGCTGTCTTCAGCAGCAAAGGGGAAGACCCGGAAATGGAGAAGATCAACCTTACCGTGGCGCTCGCGGGCTTCAACGAGCGCTGGTCCCCGCGGACGGTAGCAAGTGTGAACGACTACGAAGTAAAGCTGGTGAAGGTCTGCGGGGAGTTCATCTGGCACAGGCACGAGCAGACGGACGAACTGTTCCTGGTCCTGCAGGGCGAGCTGACGATCCGCCTGCGCGACCGCGAGATCGCGCTTGGCCCGGGCGAGCTGTGCGTGGTGCCGCGCGGCGTGGAGCATCAGCCGTTCGCGGCAGAAGAAGCGCAAGTCCTGCTGCTGGAGCCGCGCGGCACGATGAACACCGGCGATCGGTGAGGCGCGCTGCACAACGACGGCTGTGCGGGGGGACCGCCCCTTCGCTTCTCTAGCAGGCTGATGAAAAAGCAGATTTGCCCAGATTTCAAGTCACCGTTATGTTTAGCTGCACGCGGGGCTTGTCAAACGTCAGTGGTCATCAGCAGTCGTTTTTCAGCACCCTTAGGACTACTTCGGTAGTTCCGGCGAGGGCGGAATGCTGTGCTGTGGT
>CALFMN010000217.1 GCA_937879875.1 uncultured Chloroflexota bacterium
CTCCCACGCGTGGCGAGGGTGAGAAGAGGCCTCACGACCAGCCACGGAACGATGGCTAGACCATTTTTCAGACCCGCCCCAGTGGCTGTCGGCCAGCCGACAGCCACGGTATAGGGAATTGCCCTAATATGCTCACACGGATAAGCTAGGGAGACTCCGTATGAGGCAAGAACCCGGGTGCGGCGACCCCCGCCACCGGCACCATAGAATAATCGCGGCGAACGAAACGTTCTTTCTTTTGCCGGTGTGGATGCGTTACAGTAGTCGCCAATGTGGATCGGTGGTGGCGTACCATGCGGTTCCATCTAGTGTCTGTCGGCTGTCCGACAGACACTAGATATACCTTCTGATATACGCCGACCGGGAGCGGCGGCGAGAATCAGGAGTGTGTATGACTGAGGAAGACATGGCACGCATTGCCCTCAACAACGTGCGCCAGGAGGAGGCCGCCCGGGCCTTCACCCGCGCCGGAGGAGAGGACAAGGGCCAGCGCCGTGGCCACCTCATCATCAAAATGCCGAACGGGATGCGCCTCTCACTCCCGACCGGCACACTCAGGGAGGGCCTGCTCCGGTCGGAGATCAAAAAGGCGGGACTCACGCCGGAGCAATTTGAGGAGCTGCTGTGATGGTCACCGTAGAGAAACCGAAGTACACCGATCGTGTCTTCCACTTCATTGTCCACCGCGCCGAAGAGGGCGGGTTTTGGGGTGAGGTGGTGGAATTGCCCGGTGCGATGAGCCAGGGGAAGACGGAGGAGGAGTTGGAGCGCAATATGCGTGACGCCCTACTCGCTGTCCTGGAATCGTACGCGGAGGACGGCGAAGATCCGCCATTTGAGGACTACGTGCGTACGCAGCAGATGGCCGTGTCTGTCTAGCCGCGCGCCGATTGGGAAATGACGACAAATGGGGAGGGCACATTTATGCCCTCCCCGTTTCATGCGCCCCGTCACTTTACTTTTGAAATTGACCCACTACCCGGCGCGGTTGCTGCCGTGCTGCCGTCCTGTCGTACGATGAAAGCAGCCCCCGGCCGTATGGACTGATCGCGCGGCGGCGGCGCGAGGCGAGGCGGGATGGAGAATCTCTACGCCATTCTCGGCGTCGAGGCGGCGGCTTCGACGGAGGAGATCCGGGCGGCGTACCGCTCGCTGGCCAAGCGCTTTCATCCCGACCACAACCCGAACGACCAGGCCGCGGCCCAGCGCATGCAGGAGATCAACGAGGCGTTCGCGATCCTCATCACGCCGGAACGCCGCCGCGCCTACGATGAGGCGTTGGTCGCCGCCGCGCCGGCAAACGGCGCCACGCCGGCGCACGGCGCCGGCCGCGGCCAGCGGCCCTACTTCCACGGCAGCAACTGGGGGCTGCACGAAGGCGCAGAAGCGCCGCCGGAGTATATCGTGCGCGCCGCGCCGGGCGCCTTCAACCTCGCCGTGATCGAGGCGCAGCGCCCGCCCGCGCGGATCGTCACCCTGCGCAGCGATGCGCCGTTTCCCGTGCTGCTGCGCGCGGTCTGCTCGCCCTGGCTGGACGTGTCGCTGCCGGAGATCGAGATACCACGCCGCGGCAGCGTCGATCTGACCGTCGCCGTGACGCTGGCGGCGGCGCGCGATCTGCGCGGCTGGCGCGACGGCGGCGTCTCGTTCACCAGCGACGATCCGCGCGTCTACGCGCCGGATGTGCGCGTGACGACGATCTTCATGGCGCAGGGGCCGGTGACGGCGGCGAACGCCCGCCCGCAGGACGAACTGGCCCGCGAGCGGCGCGAGGACGATCTGCGCATGGCAGACGCGCGCGAGTCGCGCGGCTGGCTGCGGCGGCTGTTTGGCGGGCCGTAGCGGCGGCGCGGGCAGCCTCCGCGGGGCGCGGTGCAACCGACACTTCGGCCGGCGCGTGCCAGAAGCGTAGGCTTGAAGACAGCGCCGGCTCCGGCCGCATCATGGGCGGACATGCAACGATTGCGCTCGCGCCGGCGTCCTTTTCCTATGCTGTGGCTGACAGCGCCCCGCTGACCGGCTCGGAGGCGGAGCCATGAACGGCGGCTCTCTGTTCCTGCGAAGCAACTGGCTGTGGCTGCTGCTCGTCGTGCCGCTGACGGGCGCACTGGCCGCGCGGGCAACGGCGGCGGACAGCCGTGCGGCCGACGACGATCCGTCGGGCTGGGCCGCGGCGCTGCAGGCCGCGCCGGTGCTGCCGGGCATGCAGCCGATCGCCGCTTTTCCTGAATCCTTGCTCCTGCCGCCGCCCTCCGACACCACGTTCGCCGGACTCGCGCCGAGCGGCGCCGGCGCGGCGCCGGATGCCGCCGGCCGCTGGTCCTATCTGATTACGCTCGACGGCGGTGCGGCCGGCCAGGCGCTGCTCTTCGGCGCGAGCGGCCAAACGGACCGCATGAACGCGCCGCTCGCCGGCGAAAGCTGCGACGAAGCCGGCACATACTGTATGAACGGCGCCGGCACCGAGCGCTTCCTTGCGCTCGCGGCGGGCGCGGATTCCGCCACGGCGGAGCATGGCTTCGACCCCGCCAGCGGCACGGAGCGCTGGACCCTGCGCTGGTACGACCCGGCCGCGGACTCAAGCTACGGCTTCAGCCTGATCGGCGCGGCGGCCGCGGGCGTCGGCGCGTCCGGCATCGATCCGGCCAACATCGCGCAGGCGCAAACGCTGGCGGCGGATGCGGCGGGGTTCGTGAGCGTGAGCCTCGCGCCGGCGGGTTCTGGCGCCGCGCCGCCCGGCTCGCTGCCGTCGCCCGTAGCGCCCGCGGCGCCCCAGCCGTCCGACCGCTGCAGCGCCCCGGCCCGCATCAAGCCCGCGGCCCAGTGCCCGCCGGCGTAGCCGCCGCCCTGGTCCATCACCAAAGCCCGTGCCCTGCTCTCCCGTCCACACAGATTCGGCAGACCGTAAGTCAATCAGGTTAACCGCGCCGGCCACGGAACGCCCGGCGCCCGATCGCCCCTCTCCCAGGATTGGGAGAGGGGAAGGGGGTGAGGGCCCGGCGGCTGCGCTTACCGCTGCGGCACCGCGGCCTGACTCTCGCGGAACGCGGCCACGCGGCGCAGGGCACCGAGCAGGTAGGCCTCGAACTTCTCGTCGGCCAGACGGCCCGTGGACTCGTCGAACGCCGTCTTGACATTACGCACGGGCACGAACGGGCCGATCAGCGCTGCGCCGAGCACGCCGAGGATGTCGCGCAGTTGGCTGAGCACGATCGCGCCGCCCAGCGCCGAGGAAACCGCGACGAGGCCGACCGGCTTGCCGCTGAACTGCGGCGCGCCGAGATAGTCGATCATGTTCTTCAGCGTGCCCGGCACGCCCGCGTGCCACTCGGGGCAGACGAAGACGAAGCCGCTGGCGTCGAGACAGCGCTGCGCCAGATCCTGCGCGGCGGCGGTCACGGTGACGCCGTCGTAGGGCGGCAGCAGATAGTCGCGCGGGTCGATCAGTTCGACGCCGGACGTGATTTCGGCCAAGCGGTCGCGCACGTACTCGGCCACCTGGAACGAGCGGCGCTCGACGCGAATGCTTCCCGCGATCACCAGCAGCGGTCCCATGCCAGCCTCCATGAGCAATGCCTGCCCGGTGGTGTAACCAGCGGAGCTTAGATCGTCGCTCCTTTGAGGCCGACGAGTCCACGGGCGTATTCGATCTCGCCGAGATGGCGGTAGCCGTGCGTGAGGCACATGCCGCCGAGCGCCTGCAACAGCGACATCTCACCGACGGGCTTGATCGTGACGCGCTGGTCGGCGGCGGCCGGGTCCAGCCCGGCGAGGTAGGCGTCCGTCGAGGCCCAGACCTGCGTCATGTAGGTGCGGAAGTCGGGCAGCGAGCTGATCCGGAACGCCGAGGCGTCTTCATCGGACATACCGGTGCCCTGGGCACGCGAGTCGAGGCCGAGGCGCGCGTCCCAGCCGCCCTCCATCCAGACCGTCGGCCGGCGCTGCACCACGAAGCGGATGATGTTGTCCTCCGTGCGCACGTAGTGCCAGAGGCAAAAAGCGATCGGCTGCACGCCCGGCCGGGCGACGTGGTGGAGTTGCTCGTCGGTCAGATCTTCGGTGACGTGATCGAGCAGGGTGTGCAGGCCGCGCATCTGGCCGCGGATGAAGTCGATCGCTTCCATATCGCTTGCACTCGTTCCGCCCCGCGGGGCCGGGGCTTCAGGATTCCCCGCCGCGCACGAACAATACGTCGGCGGGATGCATTTCCGGACCGAAGCTTACCATAATCCGATGGTCCATTCGCGGCGTCGCTCGCGTACTTCGTTCGGCTGCTCAGGACGGTTCGCAGGGTGAGCGGGTATGTGTATTGAACGTATGTGACGATCGATACAGATCCACTGTCAACATACTCACAACCCGAGTGTGGACCATTATGTTGAGGCGCCTCGTTACTATCATCAGAGTAATAGGCGCGAACCGAGACGACGAGATGGGGGACGCCGCCATCATGCAGGGCGCAAGGCAGCAACAGCGCGGCGGCCGGCCAGCGATGCTGGCGGTGGTGCTGTGCCTCGCGCTCGCCGCGTTCGCACCGACGCCTCGCGCTCACGCCGCCTCCAGCGCCGGCTCGATCGTCTTTACCGCTAACGACGGCATCTATGTCGTCGCAGGCGACGGCGGCGTGCCGCGGCGTATCTGGGCTGCACCCGCCGGCACAAGCGGCGCCGAGCCGCGCTGGTCGCCGAACGGCGATCGGATCGGCTTCGTCGGGCCGGACGGCAACGTCTGGGTGATGAATGCCGATGGCACGAACGCGCACGCGATCACCACGCAGGCCGTCGCCGCGGCGGACTGCGGAGAGGATGGCTGTACGACGCCGGGTGTCGTGGCCGATACGCCGCGCTGGTCGCCCGACGGCGCTTCCGTCTCGTACCGATTGGTGACGAACCTGGCAGGCGCGTCGATCTGGATTGCCGGCGCCGATGGCGCCTCCGCGCCGCGTCAGGTTGCCTCCGCGAACGACCTGTGCTTGTTTAACGAGGGTTGGTCGCCGGCTGGAAAGCCGTTGTTCAGCCGCTGCGCCGGCGCCGCCGGGCCGAGCAACGCCTCGTATGCCGGCGCCGGCGGCTCGCCGCAGCCGTTCGTGGCCGGCTCGCAGCTCGCCTTCTCCACCGATGGCACGCGGCTGGCGTTTTCGAGCCAGGCGATGCAGAACGGCACGATCACGGTGTCGCTGTTCGTCGCCAACGCCGACGGCAGCGCGGCGCAGTTCGTGGCCGCGGACGGGCAGAATCCGCTGTGGTCGGCGAGCGGCCTGCTTGCCTATCGCGTCGGCGAGAGCAACGGCTGGTCGATTCACGTCTTCGACCCGGCTTCGGGTAAGGACGCCGACCTGGGCAGCGGCGTTGTGCAGGCCTGGTCGCCTGACGGCTCCTGGCTGCTCTTCAGCACCACGGGCGACAGCGGCGGCACGCTCTGGCGCATGCGCGCCGACGGCAGCGCCAGGCAGCAGATCGCGGCCGGCACCTCCGCCGACTGGACTCACTCAAGCTGAAGAGCCGTTCAAGACCCGGCGCTATGGCCAGTTGCAGGCACGAGTAAGCCACTGCTTCAGAGAAACGCCGGGCAACGGGCGAGCCGTGGCTGTCCGCCGAGCCGTCCACGCAGCGTGGCGGCCGACCGTACATCAGCAACTGGCCGTCGCTGACCGGCATGCTCTGGGAGTTTCGCCGCCAGAATTGGGCCGCGCGTGACCGGGAGTGAGCGGGTGTCCCCGGCGGCCGCGCCGACCCTGCTCGTCCCTGTGTCCAGCTTCACAGCATCTCCGTAGCTCGGCCCACAGCCACGGCCATCGCTCCGCCTGCGCTGCTCCGTACCCTCAGTGACCCCCACATGTTCAGGGGGAATAGGAGAGGAGCAAAGCGATGGACACAAAGCAGAGCGAACCACAGTGCGGCGTGCGCAGCGAGGATGAGGTGCAGGGCTACCAGGATCTGGTCATTGGGAAGGTCATCATGCCCCTGATCAGCCGCTTCCAGGCTGCACGCATGGGTACCGGCGACATCCCGATGGACCCACCCACGGGCACGAAGCAAGTCACGCCCCAGAAGACGGTCTAGGCGATGCAGCGCCGCCTCCGGCGCGGGTTCGGAGGCGGCAGCTATGCACTGGACAGCGCACGACTGCCAGAGCTATCCGGCTGTCCGCCGTTGATCTCTATCGGTCTCTACCACGGGCAGCGCGTCCTCCGAACCCCGGCCGTGTGAGCAGACAACGCTCGTCGCAGGTGCGGCCGTCCACTGGCTCCCCAGCCCGCATCCCGTCGGCTAGCTGCGATCGTATCCATAGTGAGCATGCTCGCTAGCAGACATATCGCCATCGCACGAGAGCGATTGCAAACGTAGGAGGCACCATGAAGATCGCCGCTATCACCCGTGCGCCCGGTGCGCGCGACTGGTCGCAGCGAGGCCGGTCGCGAGGGCGGCTCGTCGCCCTGTTCGCGCTGTTGCTTACCCTGAGCGGTGTGGCGTTCCGCTCGGCAGCGCGCGCTTCGGCGGCCCCGATCTCGTACATCCCGATCACGGTGAATGCCGCGAACTGGTCGTACGACGCTGGCTTTGGCTCTGTCTCGCCGTTCTCGATGGTGGACAGCCTGGGGGTCGTGCATCTGCAAGGAGCCGCGGCCCAGGTGACGGCGACCGGCGGCGATCCGTTGCTGCTCGGCACGCTTCCCACCACCGCCAGCCCGAGCCACACGGTCTACACGATCGTGCATACGTACGGCGGCACCTACGCGGACCTGAGTATCGCCCCCAACGGGCAGATCCGCGTGCTCCCGTCCAACAACTCGAATCTCTCCTTCGTTTCGCTGGAGGGCGTCAACTTCTATCCGGGTACAGGGACCGCGATCCGCGTGAACGCGGCGAACTGGTCGCAGAACGCCGGGTTCGGCTCCGTAGCCCCGGCAGAGTACAGGGATAGCAGCGGCTACGTGCATCTGCTCGGCGCGGCCTCACAGGTGAACGCAACCGGCGGCGATCCGACGCTGCTTGGCAGCCTCTTCTATGGGCAAGACATACCGTGCGTGGATGTCTATACGGTCGTGCACACGTACGAGGGAACCTACGCGGATCTCGTGATTAATAACGGCGGCGAGATCCGCCTGATCGCGCCGGCCGGCGCGAAGCTCTCGTTCGTCTCCCTGGAGGGGATCAGCTACTTCCCCCAGGAGGGCTGCCCTGATTACTGGCACGCGATTACCCTCACACCGGACTGGTCGGGAAGCGCCGGATACTCCTCCGGGGTGCCCGTCGCGGACGTTGGCCCCGACGGCATCGTGCACCTGATGGGCGCTGTAAAGCGGGTGTCGACCAGCGGCGACCCGAACCTGATCGGCACGCTGGACGTCGGGATCAGGCCCGCCCGTACGGTCTACACGATCGTCCATACGTACGGCGGCACCTACGCGGATCTGAGCATCACGCCTGACGGCGCAGTTCATCTCCTCCCATCCTCGAACACGAACGCCTCGTTCGTTTCACTGGAAGGCATCACCTACCCGTTAGTGCCGTAGCCTGATCGCTGCAGGGTGCAGGCGATGGTCCAGATGACCCGAGAGGAGAATCCCTTGCCTGGCAGGGGGTTCTCCTCTCGTCATGCTGGCTGTGATCCACGGCAGCCACAACCAGCGATCGCTTCGCTGACACCGGATGAGGCTGTCGGTAGAGTCGGACCAGCGCCGCTTGTGGCGCGCTCCCCCTCCATTCGTGTTCTCGCGGGTCCGGCATCGTGCCGGACGGCAGCCGCAGCAGATTTGGACATGGTTCTTCAGTGCCGCTTCAGGCAGCCGCACGGCGGCCCTGCCAGCCGGCGATCGCCAGCCCGGCAGCCACGCTGGTGAAGGCGTGCTGCTCGGCCAGGCGCGCGTTCGGAAAGCGCTCGCGCAAGCCGCGCTGGAACAGCGGAATGCGCGACGAGCCGCCGGTCGTCACCAGCGCGGCGACCATGTCTGCTGCGACGCCTGCCTCACGCACCACCGTTTCGACCAGCGCCAGCGCGGCGCCGTACTGCGCACGGACAATGCCTTCGAAGCCTTCACGCGTCAACACGTCACGCACGGCGATGCCCTCGCGCTCCAGCGCGATCGGCGCGTGGCCGGCGTCAGAGAGGCGTTGCTTCGCCTCTTCGACGGCGCCGTACAGCGCCGCGCCGTAGCCGCGCGTCACCAGCGTGCGCAGGTTACCCAGCTCGCGCGGCTGCGAGCAGGAGCGCTGGATCTCCTCGATCAGCGCCAGCGGCTCGGGCCGGTTGAGCAGATAGAGCGTCTGCCAGTCGAGCAGGCGGGCGAGGATATGCCGCGGTACGGGCAGCTTGCGCGGGCCGTAGGTTGCGCTCTCGCCGAACTGGCGCAGCAGCCGCGCCTCGACGATGCGCCGATCCAGCAGATCGCCGCCGATCGGCGTGCCGCCCGTGGCGAGCACTTCGGCGCGATCGCCGGCGCCGCGCAGCACGGTCACGTCGAGCGTGCCGCCGCCGAAGTCGAAGACCAGGAACGGCTGTCCGGCCGCCAGCGCAGCCGCCTGCTGGGCAAAGCCGATACCGGCGGCCACCGGCTCTTCGAGGAAATCCAGATGCGGCACGCCGAGCCGTTCCACCGCCGCGCGCAGGCGCTCGCGCGCCAGTGCGTCGTCTGCCGCCTTTGCCGAGAAGTGCACGGGGCGGCCGACCGTCAGCCGTTCAACCGGGCGCCCCATGAACCGCTCCGCTCGCTGCACAATTTCGCCGGCCAGCAGCACCACGAGATCCTCGGCGGTGAGGTCGACGCCGTAGACGGAGGTTTTGGCGAAGACCCGGTCGGGCAGCAGCGACTTGATCGACTGAAACAAGCGCCCCGGCTCGTTCACGTCGATCAGCGCGTTCGCCTCCGTGGTGATCGTGCCGACATCGGCGAACGTCATCGTCACGTTGCCGACGAGCCGCCGTTCGAGCTTGACCGCACGGCCGACGTTGTCGCGCTGATGCCGGTCGAACGCCTCCTGGCCGAAGCAGCGCTCGCCGGTTCTGGTCAGATAGAGCAGTGAACGCATCACGGCCGGGTCGCGCCCTGCCGTATCGAGCGGCGCCAGCGCCACCCGCTCGCCGTCGTAGACGGCAACCGATGAATTCGACGTGCCGAAGTCGAGGCCAACGCTGAGCGTCATCGCACTCCCTCGCCGTGCCCGCCGCAGTGCGCGGGCATGAAAAAACCCGCCTCGCTCAAGGCGAGACGGGCGTTCCGCATAGTACCTGCCCCTCCTCACGGGAGAGGCCGCGACTCAATCCTGGTGGCCGGAATCGCATCGCAAGAACCCACGCCGGGCCGGCAGACTGCTGAAAACCTGCTGCGGCCAACAGACCGTATCCTAGTGGAGCGGCAGCCGGCGCGTCAAGCCGCGGCCTAACCAGGGCCAACGCACCGTATGAGAAGTATCTGTTGGCTGCCAGACTGCCGCCCCGCGCCGCCGCCGGAGCGCGCCGCGCGCGGCGCTGGCGGATCCGCGTCTCGCGCGGACGCAGCTCCCCGCCTTGCGCGCCATCCTCAGCAGCGCGTTTGGCGCGCGGATCGGCGGCGCGGCACGGGCGGCGCGGGGCTGCCGTGGCGCAGGGCGCGCCCCGCGGCGCCCCACGCCGCCCGTGCCGCGCGTGGGCGCCGCCCGTGCCCCGCCCTTGTCAAGCCGGGCGCGGTGGCCCTGGCCACGGTCGGGGGTGGGAACGGCGTCAGGGGCGCCGCCCGGGCGCATTCGCGGGCACAGCGCACCGCGGGCCGCACGGGCTGACGCCCCTGCTAGCTCCCACCCTGCCGGATGCGCAAGATCCAAGGGTCGATGGCCGTGCTCACGCAGAGCGCTCTGATGGCGGCTGATCTGGTCGTGATGGCCGACCGTGCGGCTGTAGCACCTGCTGCGCGGGCGTCTCTGCAGCTTGTACGCTGTTGGCAACAGGCTCGAATCAGCCTCGGGAGGCCCGCCATGCGCGAAACGCCCGTTCGCCTCGACGTCGCCGGCGGCGTCGGCACGATTACGCTGGACTCGCCAGAAAACCGCAACGCCCTCTCACGGGCGCTGGTGGCTGGCCTGCGTCAGCAGCTCGACGCCGCGCTCGCCGATACGCGCGTACGTGTGATCGTGCTGACCGGCACGGGCAACACCTTCTGCGCCGGCGCCGACCTGAAAGAGCAGCGCGAGGCCAACGCCGCGGGCGACAGCACCGCGATGGTTGCGAGCGCGCAACGGCTGGTCGGCATCCTCAAGTCGATCTGGTTCTCGCCGAAGCCGGTCGTGGGGCGGATCAACGGCCACGCGCGGGCGGGCGGCATCGGCCTGGTCTGCGCCTGCGATATCGCCGTGGCGAGCGAAGCGGCCACCTTCGGCTTCGCGGAGGTGCGGCTGGGTCTGGTGCCGGCGATCATCTCCGTGCTCGCGCTGCGCAAGATCGGCCTTACCAAGGGCATGGAGTACGTGCTGACGGGCGAGAATATCCCTGCCGAGGAGGCGCTGCGGCTGGGCATGCTCAACGCCGCGGTGGGCGCCGATCTGCTGGACGCGGCGGTGGACCGCTACACGGGCATGCTGCTGAAGGGCGGGCCGGGGGCGCTGGCGCTGTGCAAACAACTGGTGCGCGACGTGCCGACAATGTCACTGGACGAGGGTTTCGCGATGGCTGCCGAGCTGAACCCGCGCATGTTCGCCAGTCCCGAAGCACTGGAGGGCATGACCGCCTTCGCCGAAAAGCGCCCGCCGCGCTGGACCGAGCTGCCATGAGCGAGCGCCGCAAGACCCCGCAGCAGAAGAAAGCCGAGTCTTATGGGGCGGGGCTATGAGGGCAGCCCCTTCACGAATTCGATCAGCGCGGCGTTGACCTCGTTCGGACGCTCTTGCTGGGTCCAGTGGCCGCAGCCGGGCAGCATCACGGTCTTTGTCAGATTCGGCACGAACGCCTTCAGCCCCGCGATCAGCTCGCGGAAGCCGGGGAACTGCACGACCAGATCGCGCTCGCCGGCCATGTACAGCGCGGGCGGCGTCACCTGCGCCCCGTTCCAGGCGCCCATCAGCTCCCAGGTCTTGTCCATGCAGCGATACCAGTTCAGCCCGCCTGTGAAGCCCGTACGGGCGAACTCGCCGGCATAGAAGTCGATGTCCGCCTCCGTCAGCCAGGCGGGCAGCGTCTCCGGCGAGACCATCGCGCTGAGAAATCCACCCGGCACGGCGCCCACCGGCCCTTCGCGCACGGGCGCGTCGCCTGAGGCGCTGAACAGCGTGCGGCGCATCGTCTCGCGCACGTCGCGCTCCAGCTCCGCCTCGGCCACGCCCGGCTGCTGGAAGTAGACGATATAAAAGTTCTCGCCCGCGGCGGCGCGCAGGGCGGCGATCGGCGGCACGGGCGCCCGCGGGGTGTAGGGCACGCTGAGGCCGACGACGCCGCGGATGCGGTCGGGGCGCAGCAAGGCCGTGTGCCAGGCCACCGGCGCCCCCCAGTCGTGGCCCACGATCACCGCCTGCTGCTCGCCCAGCGCGTCCAGCACGCCCAGCATGTCGCCCACGTGGTGCAGTTGCGTGTACTGCGCAGCGGCCGCGGGCCGATCGGTCTGGCCGTAGCCGCGCAGGTCGGGGGCGACGGCGTGCAAGCCGGCGCCGGCGAGGGCGTGCAGCTGGTGGCGCCAGGAGTACCAGCTCTCGGGGAAGCCGTGACAGAGCAGCACCAGCGGCCCGCTGCCCGCCTCGGCCAGGTGCAGGCGAATGCCGTTGCTCTGCACGAAACGATGCCTGATCTCAGCCATGGGCGGGTGTCGCTCCTTGCTGAATGTGCCGGCCGCTCGGCCCTCTACGCGCGATTATGGGACATTTGCGCCGCTGGTTCCCTCAATAGAGCCGGGAGAACAGCGGCGAGCCGGCGCCGGCTGAACTGGCGATTGCAGCGGCGCACGGCGTGCGCTCGTCGCGGTCGCATCCGCGACCAACCGTGCACAGAGCAACCCGAGGCCGCCACGGAACGCCCTCCCAGGGATCGCCCTTCTCCTGTTCTCCGGAGCCTGTGTCACTGAGCAGGGACAGGGGCGAGGTTGAGACCCGCGCCCTGCGCGTTGGCCATGATGCGGCCGATGTTCGCCGGCGTAAAGAACTCCTCGGGGTTCACGCTGCCAGACATGATACCGAAAAAGCGATCGGTGTCGGCTTGGCTCGCGGAGATGGCGGCCAGCAGGGCCAGTTGCTCGGCCGTCGGCGGCGCGAAGCCGGCGAGCTGGCAGGTCGTTTCGTAGATCGCCGCGGTGGCGGCGTTGCGTTGCTGCTCGTAGCCGGCGAGCGCGGCCGCCACCGGCTGACGGCCGGCGAAGCCGGCGTCCAGCGCCTCGGCCAAAAGCTCGGCATCGCGGAAGGCGTCGGCGATGCCCTGGCCCGTGACCGGGTCTTTGTGATAGCCAGCATCGCCCACCAGCGCCCAGCCGGGGCCGAAGGGCTTGCGGTAGAAGTTCGGCAGGTTGCTGGCGCCGACGAAGCGCTCCTCGCGGCGGCCGGCGGCGGCGAGCGCGGCCAGTTCTGGCGTGGCTGCTGCCATGCCGCGGGTAAAATTGCCCTCGATGTCCTCGCGGAAGGCAGCGAAGGCCGTCTTCGGCATCTCCATCGCCAGGCAGGTGAGGCCGTCGTTTGTCGGGAAGCGGAAGACGATGCGCTCCGGCCCCCAGGTGATCGCGGCGCCCTCGTCGGGAATGCCGCTCCAGTAGCTGTAGTAGCCGCAGGTGGTGCCGGGGCGAGTGTTGTATTCGGCGGGCTGCACAGCGGCAGCAACGCGCGAGTGCAGGCCGTCGGCGCCGATCACGACGCGAGCCGTCTCCGTGGCCTGCGCGCCGCCGGCCCGGACGCGGCCGCGAACGCCGCTGACGGCGCCGTCCTCGAACAGCACCTCGTCCACGGCGAAGCCCTCACGCAGCTCGGCTCCCGCAGCCACGGCGGCGCGCACCAGGATATCGTCCAGCAGCGTGCGCCGCGGGCAGTATGATGCCCCCGCGCCCTCCAGCGGCGGCGGCGTGCCATTCAACACGATCGGGCCGAAGGCGTTGCGCAGGCGCGAGATCGGCGGGCAGCCGGTGGCGGCGACTTCATGCAGCAAACCCCAGCGGTTGAGCTGCGCCACGCCGGGCTGGGTGATGAAGTGCGTGGACATGATGTCGCTGGGGAAGCTGTCGCGGTCGAGCAGCAGGACGCGGTAGCCCTTGCGGGCGAGGAGCATGGCCGTGGGTGCGCCGGCGACGCGTGCGCCGACGACGATGGCGTCGTACATTGTCGTTCTCCTGTGCGTGTCCCGCGCTCCGAAACTCGGCGGCGCAGCCTGGTCCGAGCGCACCCCAAGCTCCGCCTTCTGAAGAATAGTGAGCAAACACTACGACGTCAAGCTGTCGCACACGATTCATGCCCAGTGTCTGACTGGCGGCGAGCGCGGCGCGCCTAACCCTGCTTTGGCTGAAGCCAAACCTGTCCCTTCCCGACACGGGAAAGGGACTCTTGGAGCGTTCCGATCACCGTGCGACGGCAGCGGCGGGCTCGTTTCCCACCCCTGGCCTGTTCTCAGCCCCAACCCTTCCTGTGTCGGGCCAGAGCGCAGCGCAACCGTCGGAGACTTCCGATGACCGCAGCGCAACCGTCGGAGACTTCCGATGGACAGATTTGGCGCCAGCCAAAGCAGGGTTACTGCCCTCTGCATCGCGTGCGAAACCGCGGCGCCGCACTGCGTAACACCGCC
>CALFMN010000218.1 GCA_937879875.1 uncultured Chloroflexota bacterium
ACGCGATCCGCACGGGGCTGATCACGCTGGAGACCGACGCCGAGCTGGGGCTGGCCGCCGCCTCGCCCGGCTAAGGCCGCGCCGCACTGTGTCAGGAAAGCGGCATTGTGGCGAGCGGTGCCGGAATCGTCGCAAAGCTGTGAGGCAGGCATGGTGTAGGCCGCGGCTATAATGCGTCAACGGCAGACAATCCGATTACGGGAAGTTGCCGCGGGCACCAGCACACGCCTGCGCCGCGGAGGGAACGATGTCGCGAAGCTTCGAGCCAGGCAGCCCGCGAGCCGCGTCCATTCCACTGGGCGAACGCCGGCCGGCGCGCAGCATCCGCGTGCTGCTGGCCGACGATCACCGCCTGCTGCGTGAGACGCTGCGGATGCTGCTGGAGCTGCGCAACGAGGTCGAAGTCGTGGGCGAAGCCGACGATGGCCGCGAAGCCGTGGACATGGCCGAACAGCTCAAGCCCGATGTGGTGCTGATGGACATGGGCATGCCGGGTCTCAACGGCATCGAAGCGACGCAACTGATCCGTCGCCGGCTGCCGCGTACGCGCGTGCTGATGCTCAGCGGCTACGACCAGGACGATCGCGTGACGGCAGCGCTGCGCGCCGGGGCGGCGGGCTATGTGGTCAAGAACGCGCCGGTGGAAGAGCTGCTCAAGGCGATCCAAGAGGTGAGCCAGGCCGGAACCTATCTCTCGGCCGCGATCGCCGACCGCGCGGAGGAACGCGAAACGTTCGGCGGCGCCGCCGACCCGGAGAAGAAGGAGCCTGCGCTCACCGCCCGCGAGCGTGAGGTGCTGCAACTGGTGGCCGAGGGCCACAGCAACAAGGGCATCGCCGAGCGGCTGTTCATCAGCCCCAAGACCGTTGAAGCGCACAAAGAGCACATCGTGCGCAAGCTCGGCATTCGCGGTAGTGCCGAGCTGATCCACTACGCCATCCGCAAAGGGCTGATCTTCGTCGAAACCGACAGCGAGATCGGCATCGCGGCGCGGCCTTCCTGATAGCTGGTTATAGCTGGTTTCAAAACCGGCGGTCAGCCGCCGTTGCATGCACAGGAACGGGATCGCGAGCCGGTTTTGAAACCATGTCTAACGCCCTGCTGCAACCAGCAGCAGACCGCTCGGGCCGTCGCCCACGTCCAGGCGGCGGGTGAGCTTGTGGCCGCGAACGTCCACCACGGCGACGCGATGGTCGCCGGCCAGCGCCACGTAGAGCGTGCGGCCATCCGGCGCAAACGCCAGACCGTCGGGCAACTGGCCGACGGCGATGCCGGGATTCACCTGGCCGCGCTTCACGTCGAGCAGCAGGAGTTCGCCCGCGTCAGTTACTGAGACGGCCAGCGTACGGCCATCGGGACTGAAGAGCACACGCACCGGCGCGCCGGGCAGGTCGATTCGCCGCCGTTCCGTGAAGCTGCCCCGGTCGATCAGCGAAATGCTGTGAGCACGAGCGTTGGCGACGGCGATGGTGGCACCGTCCGGGCTGACGGCCAGCGACTCCGGCAGATGGCCCACCTGCACGCGGCGCGTCATCGTCGCAGCCGCCGGGTCGATCTCCAGCAGCGCATCGGCGCCGGCATCGACGACGTAGGCGAGGTCGCCGTATGCCGCGGCCATGTGCGGCTCGGTGCCCGCACGGATCTCGGTCTTCACCGCACCGCTCGCCGGGTCCACGAGTGCGACCTCGCCGGCGCGGCCCTGTGTCACCAGCAGCGACCCGGCGACGCTCGTCAGACCGTGCGGCTCGCCCGGCACCGGCTCCGGCTGGGGCTGGCCGCCAGGGTCAGGCAGGCGGGTAACTTCGGCGCTGCGATAGTCGCTGACCCAGACCGAGCCGCCCGCCTGCGCCAGCTCGTGCGGATCGAGCGCCACGGGCACACGGGCCGTCTCCCGCCCGCTGGCCAGATCCAGCATCGAAACATCGGACGAACGCAGGTTGGCAACGTAGAGTGTGCCCCGTGGCGCCGGCACACCGTCACCGCCATGCAGCAGCAGCGCCGCACCGACGAGCGGCGCGGCGAGCAGCGGCGGCAGGTAGATACGGCGGACGGCCCTCATCCTCACCCCCGACCCCTCTCCTTCTCCGTAAAACGGGAGAAGGAGAGGGGCGATCCCGGCGAGTGCGCTCCCCGCCGGCGCGGTTAACCCGACGTAGTCCGATTCTTGCTCCGCTGGATCGCCCCTCTCCCAGGATTGGGAGAGGGGACGGGGTGAGGGCCGATGGCCGCGCCCAACGCCCTTAGTGGATGATGTTCACGAGCGACTGCAGGATCTCGTCGGCGGCGGTGATGACCTTCGTGTTCGCCTCGAAGCCGCGCTGGGCGATGATCATGTTCGAGAACTCCTGCGCCAGATCGGCGTTGGAGGATTCGAGCACGCCGGAACGCAGGTTGCCGCGGCCGTTCGCCTGCGGTGCATCAACCGTCGCGGCGCCGGATGCCGCCGACTGCGTCCACAGGTTGTCGCCGTCGCGCACAAGACCCTGCTGGTTGGGGAACGTCGCCAGGCCGAGCTGGGCGATGTTCGTCGTGCCGGAGCCGTCGGCCTTCGTGCCGACGATCGTGCCGTCCGGCTGAATGCTGATCGAGCTGTAGAGCGTCAGGTCGATCGTGATGTTCGCCTCGCCCTTGTCCTGCACGAGCATGCCGGTGCTGGGGTTGACGAGATGCTTGTTCGCGTCGATCGCGAAGGCGCCGTCGCGTGTGTAGAACTTGTTGCCGGAGGCGTCCTTCATTTCGAAGAAGCCGTTGCCTTCCACGGCCACATCAAGCGGATTGCCCGTCGCGGTGAGGGCGCCCTGGCCCATGATATTGTCCGTGCCGGCGAGTTGCACGCCGAGGCCGATCTGGTTCGGGTCGGTGCCGCCGGCGTTGGCACTGCCCGCCGAGCCGCCGCTCAAGGTCTGGTAGAGCATGTCGGAGAAGCGCGCCCGCTGCGCCTTGAAGCCGGTGGTGCTCACATTCGAGATGTTGTTCGCCACGATGTCCATGAACGCCTGCTGGCTGCGCAGGCCCGAGACGGCCGATCCAAATGCTCGCAACATGGGTCTTTCCGGTTCCCTTCCTCGCCCGTTCGGGCGACATCACACATGCACATAGTGAAGTCGTGGCCGCCGGCGCGGCCTTAGCTGCCGGCCGTTGTCGCGGCCGTTGCCGTCGTTGCGATCGATGTGATGTCGAGCAGGCGGATCGCCTTGTCGCCGATGCTCAGCAGCGGGCCGCTCGGGTCCATCTTCACGCCGGTAACGACGCCGCTGACGGCGGCGCCGGTGCCGTCCACGCCGGTCACCTGCCGGCCGATCAGGCTGGAGGCGTAGCCGGTCTGCGTCAGCGTCTGCAGGCTGGTCATGGCCGAGTTGAGTTGATTGAGCTGGTTCAGTTCTTCGGCCTGCATCATCGTGGCCAGGCCGTCGCCGCCGCTGGAGGGGTCCATCGGGTTCATGTTCTGCATCTGGGCCACGATCAGCTTCATGTAATCGATCTGCTGGCCCGACTTCGCGCTGGAACTGCCGGCCGGTCCGGACGTGGCGGGCGGCGTGCTGGCGCTGGCGGTGACGATCATCTGTGGCACTCCTGGGCGATGCAGTGGGGGATCAGGGAATCGGCGGCGCGTGGCCGCGGCTCATTCGCGATCGGTCTCGTCGCCGGCGTCCTGGTCAGGTCGGGCGCTGCCGTCGCCCTGACTGGTATCGTCGCGCTTCGTCTGCGGGCGCTCCTGCCAGGTAAAGCCGTCGTGCGGGGCGTTCTGCAAGCCGGCGGCCGGGGCGGGCGGATTGTGCAGTACGTGCAGCTCGGAGACGGCGATCTGCTGGCCGGCAAGCACCTCGCGCAGCTCGCCCATATGCGCCCGCAAGAGATCGCCCGTGGCGTCGTGCTCGGCGGCAAGGCGGATGATCAGACCGTCCGTGCCCGTGCTGAGCTGCACCTTCACCTCGCCTAGCGAGGCGGGTCGCAGCGAAATCGTCGCCTCGCTCTTACCCTGGCGAATGGTCATCACCAGCCCATCGGCCACCTGGTCGATCGCCTTGATCGGCGTGCTGTCGCCGAGGCCGTCGGCCTGCCGCGTGCCTGCCGAGGTCCAGGCTCCGGTCGCGGCGGGAGCGGCCGGCCGGCTCAGGCGCGGCTGCGCGGCTGCCGGTGGCTGCAGCGCAGCGGGCGCGACGCTTGTGGCCGTCGTCGTGTGCGTTGCGGTGGAGACGGGTGAGGTGGTCGCCGCTTCCGGCCGATGCGCCGGCGCCCAGGCGCCCAGCGCCGGCTGATACGCCGCACGAGTTGCCGGCATGCCGGCCAGTACTGCCGTCGTGCCGGCCGTGTCCTTCTGCGACTTCTCGCGCGGGTCGCCATCGTGCGTGGCAGGCTGTCCGGCGCTGATTATCGCTGCTTGCACCTGCCCGCCCGGCAGCGCCAGCGCGAAGCCGGCGGCAGCGGCGCCAGCGCTCGACGCTGTGCCAGCGGCCGCTGGCGATTGTGCGCCGTTCTGCGGCGCCGTGACGGCGCCCGCGGTGCTGCCCTCGACGTTCGCGCCCGGCAACCCGGCAGCGGCCGGCGGAGCTGGCTGCGGCGTGGCGGCCGGACCATTCTGCCCGGCGCTCCCGGCCGGCGGGGTCGCTGTCGGCACGGTCGCGGCCGCGGACTGTCCGGCCAGCAGCGTGAGCACGCGGCCTTGCAGCGATGCGAGCGCCATATCCTTTGCCTGGCCGCCGTCACCGTTGCCGGAGCTGCCTTCGCCGGCGGCCGGCTGGCTCGGCGGCTGCGGCGGGACCGGCGCGTTCGCGGCAGTCGCCGCGGCGCCGGCGTACTCGGAGGCATGATCGTCGCTGCTGCGATTGGAGCGCGGCGCCCCCTCACGCTCGGCGGAGCGCAGCACGCTGGTGAACGATGCGCCCTGGTTTTCGCCTGTGCTGGATGAGCCGTTGCGGTCTGCTGCCGCATAGCCAGACGCATAGCCGGCAACGAACGTAGCTGAAGGCGGAGCGATCGTCTCGGGCATCGCTTATACCTGCATCCGAAAGACTTCTTGCCAGGCCTCGACCAGCTTGTTGCGCACCTGCACGCCGACGTTGAAGGCGAGACTTTCGGCCTGGGTGGCGATCATCACGTCGTGTACATCCACGCTCGGGTCGCCCGCGGCGGCGCGAGTCACGAGGTCGGTTGTCGTCTTCTCCGTCTGCGAGAGGTTGTCCAGCAGGCCGCTGATCATCTTGCCGAAATCACCGCCCGCGCCGCCCGCGGGCGCGGCGCTGCCGGCCGGCGCGATCGCCGCAATCGGGCTGTGGAGCAACTGCACCGGGGCGATGGGCGGGAGCGCCATCGGCCATCCTCTCATTCATGGGGGCGTGCCAGGCACGGAACCGGGCGCCGATCCCGTGGCGCCCAGGGGTATTGTCACGCCGGATCGCCGAATCCGCGCATCGGGTGAAGTCCCTAAGCTGGCGAGAAACTTTCAGGACTTTGTGCTGAAGGACGAGTAATTGCACGATAGCGGGGGCTAAATCGTCGTGAACCGGGTTGGTGTTGTGTACGCGGCGTTCGGCCCTCAACCCCTTCCCCTTCTCCCAATCCTGGGAGAAGGGGCGATTCCGGGTTGAAGCGATCCCGAGGTCGTCGGGTTAACCGCAGGCTGATCGGAACGCTTCACGCCGGATCGCCCCTCTCCTTCGCCCAGGATTGGGAGAAGGAGAGGGGATGGGGGTGAGGATGAGGGCCGCCCTTAAATCTCCAGCGCCTTCTGCGCCATCGCCTTGATCGAGTTCAGCGCCGTGACGTTCGCTTCATAGGAGCGGTTGGCGTTGATCATGTCGGTCATCTCGATCGACATGTCGATGTTGGGGTAGTCGACGAAGCCGTCAGGGCCGGCGTCCGGATTCGACGGCTCATAGACGCGGCGCGGCGGCGACGGATCTTCGGTCACCGCGTCCACCCGCACGCCGCCGGCCGCGCCGCCCTGGCCGGCGAGCACGTTGGCGAAGCTTGGCCCGCCGCCAACGGCGCTGAGCTGCACCGTCTGGCGACGGTACGGGCCGCCGTTGGGCGTGCGCGTCGAGTTCATATTGGCGAGGTTATTCGCCACCACGTCCATGCGCAGCCGCTCGGCCTGCAGCGCGGACTGACTGATGGCGAACGAGTTGACGAGGCTCACGGTCTTCCTCCTGCGGGTGCTGCGCCCGCGTCTTGAGCCGTCTTTGCTGTGCTATGTCAGCTTGCTGGCGATGCTGTTCAGCGTGCCGAAGGTGGCGGTCGTCGCCTGCGTCATCAGCTCGTAGCGTAGCTGCGTGTCGGCGAGCTGCGTCATCTCGTAGTCGATGTCCACGTTGTTGTCGTCGTTGCGGCCGGTGGTGCTCTGGACCGGATTGCCGCCCGCGGCGCCGGCCAGCAGCCCGCCGCCTGCCGGTGCGATGGCGATATGGCGCGGGTCGGTCGTGGCAAGGCGCGGACCAACGCCGATGCTGGCGCGCAGATTCGACTCGAAGTTCACGTCTTTGCGCTGGTAGCCGGGCGTGTCGATGTTGGCGATGTTGCCGGCGATCGCCTGCTGCCGCGCCGCGAGGCCGTCCAGGGCCGTTTGCAGCACGCCGAGCCGAGCGTCGCCGAGGATCGAACTGACCACCACTGCCTCCCAGCGGCCGCCGCGGCGAGCCGTGCCCGCGCGGCGCCGTTCCCCGCGATCTCGTCGATCAGCACGGCCTCGGTATGGCGCGCCGCGCCGCGCTCGCGCTCTTCGTGCCGCTCGCGCAGCGTATCGAGGGCGCGGCGCTCGAACGTGGCGTGTACCAGCCGGGCGCGTTCTTCCTCTTCAAAGGCCACCGCACGCACCAGCGCCTCACGCTGGCGCGCGATCGCCTGGCCGCGCGCTTCGAGCAGCAGCCCCAACTCGCGCAACTGGCCCGGATCGATGCGGCCGGCGGCAAGCAGCGCGGCGATCTCTTCGCGGCGGCGCCGCTCATCCTCGATCTGGGCCTGCAGATCCGCCTCGGCGCGCACGCGGGCGGCGAGGGCGAGGGCGAGGCGCTGCTGCAGCTCCTCTTCCTTACGTTTGCGCAGCTCCAGCACGCGTTGCAGACGAAAGCTCGCCATCGTTCTGGTTCCTATCCTTGCTCGTCCGCAATCAGCTTCAGCGCCGTGACGGTATCCGCGTAGGGCGTCGCCTCGCCGGGGCGCTGACGCAGGAAGGCGTGGATCGCCGGCAGGCGGCGCACGGCGCGATCGACCGTTGGGTTGGTGCCGGCCACGTAGGCGCCGACGGCGATCAGATCGCGTGCGTCGTAGTGCGCGGCAAGCAGCGTCCGCAGCCCCCCGGCCGCCGCCAAATGCTCGGGCTCCGTGACGGCGGGCATCACGCGCGAGACGCTGGCGAGCACGTCGACGGCGGGATAGTGGTTCTCGCCGGCGAGGGCGCGCGTGAGCACGATGTGACCGTCAAGCGTGCCGCGGGCGGTGTCCGTCACCGGCTCGGTCAGGTCATCGCCTTCGACCAGCACGGTGTAGAAGGCGGTGATCGAGCCGCGCTCGCCGCCGCCGGCGCGCTCGAGCAGGCGCGGCAGCGTGGCGAAGACGGAGGGCGGATAGCCGCGCAGTGCCGGCGGCTCGCCCGCCGCGAGGCCAACCTCGCGCTGCGCCATCGCCATACGCGTGATCGAGTCCAGCAGCAGAAGCACGTCGCGGCCCTCGTCGCGGAACGCCTCGGCGATGGCGGTAGCGACCCAGCAAGCCTTGATGCGCACGAGCGCGGGCGTGTCGCTGGTGGCGATCACGACCACGGAGCGGGCCAGTCCCTCTGCGCCCAGGTCGCGTTCGAGGAACTCGCGCACCTCGCGCCCGCGTTCGCCCACGAGGCAGATCACGTTGAGATCGGCGGCGGCGTGGCGAGCGATCATGCCGAGCGTGGTGCTCTTGCCCACGCCGGAGCCGGCGAAGATGCCGATGCGCTGGCCGCGGCCGCAGGTGAGCAGGCCGTCGATTACGCGCACGCCGGTTGGGAACGCCGTATCCACGGGGCGGCGGGTGAGCGGGTCGGGCGCGGAGCCGCCGCCGACAGGCCGCAGGCGGCCACCGATCGGTCCTTTGCCGTCCATCGGCCGGCCGAGGCCGTCGAGCACGCGGCCGAGCAAGGCCGGACCGACCGGCACGCTGAGCGGGGCGCCGATCGTCTCCACCTGGGCGCCGGCTGCGAGGCCGGCCAGTTCGCCCAACGGCATGAGCAAGGCGCGCGGGCCGCGGAAGCCGACGATCTCGGCCGCGACCGGCCCCTGCGCCGTGGGCAGCGTCACAACTTCGCCGACCGTGCCGCCCAGCCCGGCGACCTCGACCGTGAGGCCGACGGCCTCGGCGATCGTGCCGGTGCGGCGGGCGGTGTTCAGCCGCTCCAGGCGCTGGCGATAGGGTGAGAGGTCGAGCGGCGCGATGTCCGGCGGCAACACGGCGGCCATGCAGGCTCCTGCGCGTCCCGCGCGATTGCGGGCGCTATGCACAGGCTACGCCGCGATCGGGCGGCTCTGAATCGGTGGAGATCCGGATTCGCGCGGGCGAGATCGGGTGCGGCCGCGGCCGGTCTGGCTGCTGGCCGTACGCTGGCCAGAGGACATGGCGCGGAGGAAGTGCCGACGAATCCGGCATCCCTCTAAGGGTGTGACCAACAGTTGTGGGTCACCGGCTCAGGCAGCTAAGCCAATCTGGG
>CALFMN010000219.1 GCA_937879875.1 uncultured Chloroflexota bacterium
CGCCTCAACCGCGTTCAGCCAGGCGACGAACAGCCCGCAGGCGGCCAACAGATACACCACCCCCGCCGGAATCCACATGATCAGCCCGGCGAGCTGCTGGTCGTCCAGCGGGCTGAGGCCGTAAGCCGCCGTGTTCGCGGCGTAGGCTGGATACCAGGGCGCGGCCGAAAAGGTCATCAGCGCGCCGAGTGCGCCCCCTTGCAGCGCCATCGCGAACACGGCGATCACGCCAGCGCCCCGGCTCGCCTGGCCGTGTTTGCCGCCGTGCAGCAGCGCCCACCAGAGCAGGCAGCTCGTCACCAGAAAGCTCCCGTGCTCCAGCACATGCAGCGGTTCATGCATCAACGCCGACTGATACAATACCGGCGCGTGCCACGCCCAGAGCGTCGCCACGGCGATCGCCCAGGCTACGCCGAGCCGCGTGCAGGCGTGCCAGAGCGCCCGCGCCCAGCTCGCATTCTTCCACCAACGCCCCACGCCGCGCCGGCCGGCTAAGGGCAACGCCCAGAGCAAGGCCGTGCCCGGCGCGCCGAGCACGAGCAGCGGCGCCGCGACGAGAATCAGCAGCATGTGCTGCGCCATGTGTGCCGAGAAGAGCGCCGAGCTGAGCCCATCCAACGGCGAGATCAGCGCGACGACCAGCGCCAGCATCCCCGCCGCAAAGCAGGTCGCGTGCCAGTGTTCCACGCCACCACGCCCGCCCGCCCGGCTCCAGAGCACGCGCACACCGACGGCGTAGGCCCATGCCGTGAACACCAACACGGCCAGCAGCAACGGCTCGAAGTTCCAACTCGACCAGGCGTCGTCCGGCGCCGGCGGTGGCCCGGAGTGCGCCGAGGCCGCGGGGACGAACACCGCAAAGGCCAGCAGGGCGAGGGCGGCAGCGAGGTGGACGTGGCGGATGGCCCTCATAACTCCGGCCCGCTGCTCCCCCATGCGCTCTCGATATGTGGCAGATCTCCCACATCCGCGCGGAGTAGTTGCCACGGAGGCGCTCGCGCGGCCGGCCGACACGCCCTCCTACTTCAACGAGTATAGATATGCCGCGATGTCGCGTGCGTCGGCGTCACTGACATTCATCTCCGGCATGTCATTGTTCGGCACGACCTGCTGCGGGTGTTCCAGCCAGCGGATCAGGTTCTCAGGCGTGTTCTGCAAGACGCCGGCCACATACGATCGCTTCGAGAACTTGATCAGCGGCGGACCGGCGTAGCCTTTTGCACTGTCGATGCCCGGCACATAATGGCAGGCGCCGCAGCCGTACTTCTGGATCAGTTGCTTGCCGTGGTCCGCATCGCCGCCTGCCACCTGGCGCACGTCCGGCGAGCCGCTGCCGCCGCCGCAGGCCGCGGCCAGCGCCAGCGCGCCTAGCGCCAGACATACGGCGAGGCGCCGCCCGTACGGTCTGCCGTGTCGCATCGTGGCCTGCCTTTCCGCGCCGCTCAGCGCTGCTGCGCCGTCGAGGATCGCTGATTCTTCTCCGTGCGCGTTGCGAGAAACGCGACCAGTGCGTTCATCTCGTCGGACGTGAGCGTGTTGGCGTAGGCCGGCATCGTGCCCACGCCGCGCGCGATGATCGCGGCCATGTCGCCGGCCGTCAGCCGGTCGGCGATATGGCTCAGGTCGGGACCGCGGATGCCGCCCTGGCCGCCGATCGCATGGCAGTACTCGCAGCCCTTGTCGTGGAAGAGCGTCGCGCCGCGGACTGCCAGCGGCTCGTTGGTGCCGAGCTGAGCGGCGGTGATCGGCTGGGCGTTGAAGCGCGGCGCCCAGGGCGAGCGCTCGCCCTCGATCGTCAGCCCGCCGAGCAGCAGGACCGAAGCGAGCACCACACCCACCGCCCAGGGTCGCCGCATCGGGCTGCGCTCACCCTTGCCGGCGACGAACGGCACCAAAATCAGCACGACGAAGAAGATCAGCGGCGCCAGAACGATGAAGTAATCTTCGAAGCCCGGCCGCAGCAGGGCCAGCAGGGCGAAGTACCACAGCAGGTACCAGTCGGGCCGTGGATTCGCCTCGATGATGCTGGGGTCGGGCGGCTTGCCCAGGTGCGGCGGGCCGAAGATCACACCGAGCGCCACCAGCAGCACGATCAGCAACCCGCCGACCAGAATCTCGTGCCAGGCGCCGTCCGGCCAGTAGGGCCGGCCTTCGCGCCGCAGCAGATTGTCGTACCAGGCGCGGTAGTGCTTCGGATCGACCGGACGGCCGGCTTTCGGCGGCTCCGAGATGCCGTTGTGCAGCACCAGATAGAGATGAAGGCCGAGCGTGGCGAAGATCAGCGCGGGGATGAAGAAGACGTGGAAGGCGAAGAAGCGGCTGAGCGTGGCCGCGCCGATCGTCTCGCCCGCGAGGATGAAGTGTGCCAGCAGATGGCCGATCAGCGGCACGCGCCCGGCCTGCTCCGCCGCGATCACCACCGACCAGACACCGTCCTGATCCCAGCGCAGCAGTTGGCCGGTGAAGGCCATCACGACCGTGAGCGCCAGCAGGATCGTTCCGGTCAGCCAGTTCACCTCGCGCGGAAACTTGTACGAGCCGGTGAGATAGACCCGCGCCATGTGCAGGCCGATGCAGATCACCATCGCCGAGGCGCCGAAGAAGTGCGCCCCGCGCAGCACGCGCCCCAGCGTGAAGTCGTTGGAGATGAAGCTGATGCTGTCGTAGGCATTGGCGGCGGAGGGCACGTAGGCCATGGCCAGGGCGATGCCGGTCACAACCTGCGAGATGAACGAGGCGAGCGTGGCGGCGCCGAGCACGTACAGCCAGCCGCCCTTGCCGCCCGTCGTGCCGGCGGGCACAGGGTGCTGCGCGATCGGCCCGATGAAGTTCGAAAGGCCCGTGCGTTCGTCGAACCACTGCCAGGGCGCCTTCAGCCAGCGCATCGCTCTGCCTTCTCTGCGCCTTACTCGATTGGAATCGGGCCGGTGCGGATTTGCACCTGACCGTCCTGCACGCGCGCGGGATAGAGCTCCAGCGGGTGCCGCGGCGGGCCGGCGGCCACCGTGCCGTCCTGATAGAAGACGCCGCCGTGGCAGGGACACATGAACAGGCTGGCCTGCGGCAGCCAGCGCACCGGACAGCCCAGGTGCGTGCAGTTCACCTTGTAGGCGAGGAAGGTCTGTTCGTCCACACGCCGCAGCCACGCCGCCGTGCGCGAGGAGACCCCCGACCAAACCAGCGCCGCCGCGTCGTCGAAGGAGACGGCCACGGTATCGCCCACTTTGTACTGGTCCACGGGGCCGACCGTGCGCCACTCGCGCGGCGTCGAGCGGAAGAGCGGATAGAGCAGCGCGCCCACGACCGGCACGCCCACCGCCGTTGCGCCCAGCCCCGCCGCCGCGATGCCGATGCCGCCGAGGATGCGGCGCCGCCCGCGCAGCTTCGGATCGTCGACCGTGGGCGCCTCGAACGTGGCCTGCGGCTCCTGGCCCTCCAGCGCGGCCGCCAGGTCGTGGCCGGTGAACGCCGCGTCCTCCTGCTCGCCTGGCGCCCCGGCCATCCGCGCGGCCGTGCCGCTCAGCACGAGAGCCGGCTCGGGCACGGGCTCGTGCTTGCGCCGCGAGCGGCGTCGCAGCCAGCTCCAAAGGAAGACGCCCGCGGCCGCCACCGCCGTCACACCAGCCGAGACGGCGGTGACGAGGAGCGGGCGCCGCGAAGAGGAGTTAGGAGGCATGGCGGCCGCCTCTGAGGCGCAGCGGCGCGCTGTCGGCCCCTATCCGCTCGTCTGTGTTGGAAGTCTCCGACGGTTGCGCTGCGCTCTGGCCCCCAATAATAGGGGAAGGGGGACTCAGGCCGGGGGTGCGGGAGCTGAAGGCGCGGCCGTCTCGCAGATGTGCAGGGGCGCACGGTATGCGCCCTTCGCGGCGCAGCCGCGACCCCCTTTCCTCCGGAAGCCCGATCAGCGTGGAACGCTTCACACGGGATCGCCCCCCTCTCTCCCAGGATTGGGAGAGAGGGGGGGACGGGGGAGAGTGAGGGTCGAAAGGCCGCAGTCATGTCACCCGTCACGCGCAGTCGTTCAGCACGGCGAGCGCGATCGCCACCAGCAGGATGCCGCCCAGGAAGATCAGGCTGACGTAGACGCCGGCGGCGGCGAGGAAACCGCTGCGTCCGCGCGGACCGCCGGCGTTCGTATCGGCGCCCTCGCCCGTCTTGCGCCAGCTTGCGAAGGCGACGGCCAGTCCCGTCGCCGTGATCAGCGCCATCGCCGCCGTGAACAGCAGCAGCACCGACTCCCAGCCGGGCAGACGGAAGAGGCCGAAACCGCCGTAGCCGGCGCCGCAGCCCGCCGAGACGAGCACCAAACCGACCAGCAGGTGCACGCTCTAGAGCGTGTCTGAAAAATGTTCGAACCATCGTTCCGTGGCTGGTCGTGAGGCCTCTTCTCACCCTCGCCACGCGTGGGAGGGGCCGCCGAAACCGGCAATCCAATGCGGGCTACGGCCGCCCGTCGATTATTCAGACACGCCCTAGGCCACGGGCCCGGCCAGCAGCCCGAACCAGAGCGGCAGCAGGCCGACGCGGCGCTCGCGCGGCAGCCGCTCGAATACACCGCCCGCGCCGCTTGCCTGCGCTCCCCGGCCACCGCCCGCCGAGGTTTGTTGCATCCCGTTATCCGTCCGCCGCGCTCAGCCCAGGTGCGGCGAGATGTAGAGCGAGCTGAAAACCACGATCCAGACCACGTCCACGAAGTGCCAGTAGAGCGCGGCGTTCTCCACCGCCAGGTTTCGCCGGCGCGTGAACTGCCCCTTCCAGGCGCGGATCTGGATCACGACGTTCATGCCCAGCCCGCCGATCACATGCAGACCGTGGACGCTGGTGATCGTGAAGAAGAGTGAGCCGTAGGCGAAGGTCTGCGGGCCGAACTTCTCGTCGTGGTACTCCAAGATTTGGAGCGCGAGGAAGATCACGCCCAACACGAAGGTCGCCAGCAGCCCCGCCCGCAGCCGCCACTGGCTGCCGCGCTTGATGCCGCGCTCGGCCCAGATCATCGGCCCGCTGCTGGAGAGCAGGATGATCGTGGCGACGACCGGCCGGGTCAGCTTCGGCGCCTCGAGACCGGGCGGCGGCCACTGCGGCGCCAGATAGCGCAGGTAGAAGTAGCTGAAGACGAGCAGCGTAAACAGCGTCGCCTCGGTCGTGATCAAAAGCACCATGCCCCACCAGCCGGGCGCGGCCACGCCGGAGACTTCGACCGGCAGCGCCGCGGCCTCGGTCTGTCCGCCGTTGCGCCCGTGCCTGGGGAAGAGCCCCGGCTTCGGCCAGAGCCAGCCGACGATCGCGCCGGCGCAAATCGCGCTGCCGATCGCGGTCAGAAAGACTTCGGCGCTGCGTACGTCCGGCAGGAAGCCGATGAACAGGATCAGCAGGCCGATGGCGAGCATGATCGGGTAGTAGGTATCTTCCGGCATCAGCAGCCGCTCTTCCGGCTCGGCGTCGAGCAGCGTGGTGCCCGGCGTCTGGCGTGGGCTGAGACCGTTACCGCCGCCGTCGCCAGTACCGCCCGCGCCGGCCGGCACGGCCAGGGGGACCGGCGCTGCCGTTCTGAACAGATCGTCGCGGCTCTGGTCCCAGAGCGGGTGGCGGCTGCGCACGGTGGGAATCACGGCGAAGTTGTAGGCGGGCGGTGGCGAGCTGACCGCCCACTCGAGCGTGTCGGCGTGCCAGGGGTCGTTGCCGGCCGGCTCGCCGCGCACGCGGCTGAGCACGAAGTCGAGGATGAAGACGGCCATGCCCGTCGCCAGCACGAAGGCGCCGATCGTCTCCAGCATGTTCAGCGCGCCCCAGCCCAAGCCCGCCTGGTAGGTGTAGACGCGCCGCGGCATACCCAGCAGCCCGACGATGTGCATCGGGAAGAATGTCATGTTGAAACCGACGAAGTTCAGCACGAAGCCCAGCACGCCCAGCCGCTCGTCCAGCAGCCGGCCGGTGATCTTGGGCAGCCAGTAGTAGAGCGCGGCGAAGATCGGGAAGAGCATGCCGCCCAGCAGCACGTAGTGCAGGTGCGCGACGATGAAGTAGCTGTCCGTCACCTGCCGGTCCCAGGGCACGGAGCCGACCATCACGCCGGTGATGCCGCCGGCCATGAAGATCGCGACGAAGCCGAGGATGTAGAGAAACGGCGTGCGCCAGAGCGGCCGGCCGCGCCAGACGGTCAGCAGCCAGGCGAACATCTGCACGCCGCTGGGGGATGGCGATCATCATGCTGGCGGCGCTGAAGAAGGCCGTGGCGACCAGCGGCAGCCCCACGGCGAACATGTGGTGCGCCCAAACGCCGAAACTTAGAAAGCCGATGCTGACGCTGGAGAGCGCCAGCGCCATGTAGCCGACCACGGGCCGGCGCGAGAAGACCGGCACGATCGCCGAGACGATGCCCACGGCCGGCAGGAAGACGATGTAGACCTCCGGGTGCCCGAAGATCCAGAAGAGGTGCTGCCAGAGCAGCGGCGCACCGCCCGCGGCCGGGTTGTAGAAGTTGAAGCCAAACTTGCGGTCCAGTTCCAGCAGCGCCGCGGCCAGCGTCAGCGCCGGGAAGGCGAAGATGATCACGAAGGCCGTAGTCAGCACGCTCCAGATGAACAGCGGCAGGCGGTTGACCGACATGCCTGGCGCCCGCAGCTTGAACACGGTGCAGAGAAAGTTGATCGCGCCCGCCGTGGTCGAAATGCCGAGGAAAATCACGCCCAGCGCCCAGTAGTCGATGTTCGGCCCCGGCGAGAAGCCGCGCTCGGTGAGCGGCACATAGTTGAACCAGCCGCCGTTGGGCGGCGTGCCGGTGAGAAAGCTGCCGTACATGAACAGCCCGGCGAGCAGATAGACCCAGTAGCTGAGCGCGTTGAGGCGCGGGAAGGCCATGTCGCGCGTGCCGAGCAAGAGCGGCGTCAGGTAGTTGCCGAAGCCGCCGACGATGATCGGCGTGGCGAACAGAAAGATCATCGTCGTACCGTGCAGTGTGAAGAGCTGGTCGTAGGCATGCTCGTCGAGGAAGGTATTCTCCGGCTTCGCCAGTTGGATGCGCAGCAGCAGCGCCTCGATGCCGCCGATCACGAAGAAGGCAAATGACGTGTAGAGATAGCGCGTGCCGATGCGCTTGTGATCGACGCTTGTAAGCGAAAAAGAGAGCCCTTTGGGCGTCTCCCAGATCCGCTCCAGCCGCTCGGCCGTGGTCGCCACCGGCACCGCCTCTCCCGCTACTTGAGCGTCTGCAGATAGGTCAGGATCGCCTGCAAATCGGCCGGCGCCAGGCTCGACGGCGGCATGTTGCTGCCCGGCTTGAAGATCTGCGGATTGATGATCCAACCCGCCAGATTCGCGGTCGTGTTGGTCAGCACGCCCGCGCCGATCGTGGAACGGCTGGCGAGGTGGGTGAGGTCCGGCCCGGTCTTGCCGCCCGCGCCCGTGCCCTTGATCGCGTGGCAGTAGGCGCAGCTTGCGTTCAGAAACGCCTGCTGGCCCTTCTGTGCGATGGTGTCCGACGGTTGAGCCGGCTCAGCACTCTCGGTCTGCAACCAGGCCGCGTACTCCTGCGACGACTGGGCGATCACGTAGAACGCCATGTGCGCGTGTTGCAGGCCGCAGTATTCCGCGCACTGGCCGCGGTATGTGCCGGGCTGCTTCGCGTCGAGCAGCAACGTATTCGTTTGGCCGGGGATCGCATCCTGCTTCGCCTGCAGCTCCGGCACCCAGAAGCTGTGGATCACGTCGCCGGCCGTCAACTCGAGTTTGACCGTCTGGCCGGTGGGGATGTGGATCTCGTTCGCGGTGGTGATATCGGAGGCGGGATAGCGGACCTCCCACCACCAGTCACGGCCGACCACCTCGATCGTGAGCGGGTTGGCGCCGCCGCCGGTGAAGGCGGTCATCGCGTGTACGGTGGCAGCGAAGACGATCACCAGGATGATCGCCGGAATAATCGCCCCGGCTACGGCGATGATGACCGCGTTGCTGCGCCCGCCCGCGGCGTGCAGAGCGGCCTCCGCCTCGGCTGCCGTCGCTTGCCTGCGCGGCCGCAGCGCCGCCACGGCAAACAGCCCGACGACGATCACGTAGACGGCAACGCCGATGACGAACATCAGCCACCACAGCGATGCCAGTGTGTCCGCGCGGTCGCCGTGGGGCGAGAGCGCGGAGGGCGAGACGGCGCAGCCGGCACAGACGCCGGCTGCGCCCGTCATCAGCCCAAACGCGACCAGTCGGCGTGCCATGGGACGGCGGTCGGCCGGACGCCAACGCGCCGTGTCGGCGCGCGCAGCGAGACAGCGGAGGCGCACGGGCAGTCTCTCGGTTGGGCGGGGCGGCTGCGTGTCCGGCGGCAGACAAGCACGGCTGGCGGGGGAGGCGGAAAGGCCGATGCTTTTTGCCGGTTAGGCTATATCGTTGGACTTGGCGAGTTCGGCCGCTTGTCCCCAAAGGAGTATCCACCGGCAGGTTCAGATCGGTTCGGTTGCGGTGCCAAACGGCCCTCTACCCCCCTTCCTCGTTCCCCAATCCTGGGGGAAAGGGGCGATCCGGATTGGAGCGATCCGTGGCGGCGTCGGGTTAGCCGCACCGGCTATGGGATGCACTACCCACGATCGTCTCCTCCTCCCAGGATTGGGAGAAGGAGACAGGAGAGGATGAGGGCCGACCGCCGCGCGTCGAGCCGTCCGCGAGGCCGATGACGGCATGGGCGTGCCCCTTCGCCTTGCCATCCGGCTGTTCTCCCGCCTGAGTGATATCGCCCACCAACGAGAGCACCTCCATCTGCTCGTTCAGCGGGATCTTCTTGTATTGCTTCGTCTACATGTCGAAGAAGCCGAGCACGGCATGACTGAAGCCGCCGACCGCGCTGAGGCTCGCGGCGGCGATGTTGTGCTGCTGCGCGAAAGCCAGCAGACCCGCGGCGGCTTCTCGCCGGTGTCGAAGACCACGGCCCAGGTCTTGAGGTCAGCTTCGTCGAGCAGCTTTGCCTTCATTCGTGTCTCCGCTTCCTCCAGACCACGGCCGCCATTGCGCCGGCCAGTGCAGCGCGTGGCCGTCGGCGGCATGGGCACCGTTCGTCGCAGGCATCTCGCTCGCGGCCTGCGCCGGTTTCATGTTGGCGCAGCGCCAGTTGCAGCACTTCAGCCAGGTGCAGCGCGTGCCGGCCGGTGGTCTGCTCGATCTGCTCGCGGCAACTGAAGCCGCCGGCGATGATCAGCTCGTCCGGGTTCGCGGCATGCACGGCGGGCAGCAGCGCCCGCTCGCCGGCCTTGATTGAGACGCCGTAGTGCTCGCGCTCGAAGCCGAAGGCGCCGGCCATGCCGCAGCAGCCGTCCTCCGGCTCACGCGCGTCCAGGCCGACCCGGCGCAAAATGCGCTGCTCCGCGGCCATGCGCATGATCGCCTTGTGATGGCAGTGGCCGTGCATCAGCGCCGTGCGCCGTAGCCGCGGCAGCTCGAAGTCCTTCGCCTCGCGGTCCAGAAACTCGCTGAGCAAGAACATTTGGGCGCTCAGCCGCCGCGCGTCGGCGTCCTGTGGGAAGAGGTTCAGCAGCTCGTCGCGAAAGACCGGCACGCCGGCGGCGATCGCCGGGCGCAGCTCGTCCAGGATCTGGTGCAGCAGCCGCTTCGCCAGGCCAAGAAAGCCGTAGTCGTAGAGCGGCCAGCCGCAGCAGAGCGAGCGTCGCGGCAGTTCAACCTGAAAGCCGGCAGCCTCAAGCACCTCGACCGCTACCAGCGTCGCTTCGAGGATGGTGACGCAGGTACCCTCGCTGCCGGTCAGCGCCCGCGCGAGGTTGAAGCCTTGCTCCAGCAGCAGCGCCGGCAGGTTGTAGCCGGAGACACGCCGGGGAATATCAGGAAAGCGGCGGTGGATCTCGTCGGCATAGCGGTCGCGCAGCTCACGCAGCTAGCGGTAGATCTCGCCGCGCCGGCCGCCGGTGGCGATGATGCGCTGCAACTCGTCCTCCGGCGTGGGTCCGACGCGCAGGCGCAGGCCGTCGTAGGTCAGAACCTCCAGCTCCTCGACGTTGTCCGAGGTCATCCCCGCCAGGATTGAATGCACACCACAGGAATTGTTCCTGATCATGCCGCCGAGGGTGTTGTAGTTGTGCATGGCCGGATCGGGGCCGAAGGTCAGGTGATACGCTTCCGCCGCGTCGCGCAGAGCGTCGAGCACCACGCCGGGCTGCACGCGCCCGCTTGCGCTGCGGATCGACCTCCACGACGCGCCGCAGGTATTTCGAGCAGTCGAGCACGACCGCGACGTTGCAGCATTGCCCGGCGAAGCTCGTGCCGCCGCCGCGGGCCAGCAGCGGCGCTCCGTACTGCCGGCAGGCGGCAACGATGGCGAGCACATCGTCGATCGTGCGCGGCACGACAACGCCGAGCGGCATTTGGCGGTAGTTCGAAGCATCGGTCGCGTAGAGGGCGCGGCTGCCGCCGTCGAAGCGTACCTCGCCCCCGACGGCCCGCCGCAACGCGGCGGCCAACGCTGCTGCATCGACGCGCGCTTCCTGCCGGGCGCTTGGTGCAGCCCGCGGCTCTGGTCTGCGCGGCGCGTGCATCAGCACTACCTCACTCGCATTGGCCGAGGGGGCTGGCACATCGCCGGCGCCGGACGGCTGACAGCCGGGCGTTCCGAGCAGGGACAGACCGATGGTACGCGCGGCTCGAGTTCGCCGAACACGTGCCGCCGGTGGCAGAAATACGGGGCTTACCGCCGCCCACTGCTTCTTGTAAGGATTTCTTCGCGCCAGGCGTGCAACGTGCGGCATTCGCAGGCGTTCTACAACTGTGTGCCGTGATCGCAGACCTGCAGACTCGCAAACCGGCAGCCCGGCAGTTCAATGACGTGGGGTGGGGTGGACGGCGGACGCGCCGATCATTGCCGCGCCTCCTGGAGGTGCAGATGTACGAGTCACTCGAACAGTTCCTGGCACAGCTACCGGCCTCGGATGCGCAGATCTGGCTGACTTTGACGGAGATTGAGGCGATCGCGGGCAAGCCGCTGCCTCCGTCTGCGCGACGGGCCGGCTTCTGGTCGAAGGGGCATGAGTGCGCCGAGGCGACCTGGCTGCGGCAGGGTTTCGCCGCACACCTCGATCGCAAGGCCGCCGCCGTGTGCTTCACCCGGCGGACCTTCCCAGGCGCAGAAGACGCTGTTGCCGGGCGCGAGCCTCACACCGAAAGCGCCGGCCTGGACGACGCGGCGGCAGCGATGGAAGGGGGAAAGTACGCGCCGCTGATCCAGTTACTCCGGGACACGCCAATAGAGCAAGAGCTCGTACAACTCACAACGGCCGAGATCGAAGCGATCCTCGGCGAGCCGCTGCCGATGAGCGCCCTGCGCTCCGGCTTCTGGAGCAGTCACGGCCTGAATGCCAGCCGCGCGTGGAAGCGCCTCGGCTTCGTCGTGCGCCTGGACCGCAGCTCTCAGTGCGTATTATTCATCCGCAAGGCGGCGTAGCAGCCCCGCACGGCGGCGATTCGGAACGCAGCCGTAACCGTTGCTGGCTTGTGAAAGACCCGCATACTTCGTACTGTGTGAGATGAGCGCCTCATCGCTCGCACGGAGAAGCTATGCCCCGCACATCTGACAGCCCCGACCGCGATACGCCGTCCGAGGATCAGGACGGCTCCCCTGCCGGCGACTTCTGGTGGTTGCTGATGGAAGTCGCCAACCTCAGCCGGCGCCTCACCGAACGCCGGCTGGCGCACATCCACGCGACGCCGGACCAGATCCACGCGCTGCGGATCATCGCGCTGCGCGAGTGCATGACCGTCGGCGAACTGGCGGCCGCGCTCGGCCTCGAACAGAACAGCGGATCGCAGCTCGTCGAGCGCCTGGTGCAGCGCGGCCTGGTGAACCGCGGCCGCGCATCGAAGGATCGTCGCCAATCGCTCATTCGTGTGAGCGCTGAGGGTCGTGAGCTGTTGCAGGCCGGCGAGCCGGACGCCGAGGAGCTGGCGGGGGAGCTATTCTCCGAGCTGCCGGCGGAGCAGATCCTGCAATCAGCCAGCGTGCTGCGCCTGATTCGCGCCAACGCGAGCCGTACGATGGCGATCAGGCCGCCCCGCTCGGCGCGCCGCATCGAGTCGGGCAGCGTCTCGCACGCCTGCCCGGCGGTGGCCCGGTCCAGCCTGGAGCACGGCAGGGAAGGCCCATGATCGGCGAAGAGTTCGGCGTTGATGCCGGCAGCATGGATGCTCCCGTCGAGCCGGAGACCGCCGGCGAAGTGATCGCCGCCCGGGTAGGCGGCCTGGACGTCGCCCTCGACGGCCTGGCACACGCGGCACGAAGGCTCGGCGCTGCCCGCTTCGAGACGGCGCTGCGGCATCGCGACGGCAGGCGCATCGCGGCGCTCGTCACCGTCCGTCCCTTTTGACCTCTTTGGGATGAGCAGTGCCGCGTCGCCGGCGCACACCCATTTTCGGACCGGCTGCGGCTGGTCTCCGCACGTCGGTACGGGCCGCGCGTGACGGCGCTGGCGTATCAGGCATCTACACGGCTATGCACGCTCATTGTGGACAGGCCCACGCCGCACGCCGGAGTTCCGGCCCGGCGGTGCGAGATTGAAAGAGGTGTGTCATCATTGACGTAGATACGACACCAATCTGACATCTCTCTACATGGAAAGTCCTTGAGGTAGTGAGTATGCTGTCATCGTCGTTGTGCATGTAAAGTGGCGCTGTTGTCGGGGCCGGGCCGGCGTTCCTCAGCGTGGCGCCTGTGCGCGGGGTCCGCTCCATAGCGCGGGCGCCAGCCATAGCTGCACGATGTCACCTGGTCCGGTTCGTGGCAGCCGCACGGGGTCGTGATGGTCCATCCGCTGCGCTGCTGCCCCGGAAGCGGTCCGGAAATTCCGCGTCTCCCGTCGAGCCACGCCGGCACGCCGCGATGACGCGATCGCTCCTTGCGAGAAGCTTGGCGGGAAGCTCATCGTCGCAGCATCGTGCTCTGACGCAGTATCTTCTGACTTTGCAGGCGCTCGCGCAGCGTGCGGTTTCCGGCTGTGGTCCGTATCACGGCGCATCGCTGGGCGATGCTACTGGAGCGTCTTTTGTGGCTATGCCGTTCTCGATATTCATTCCGGTCTGGAACGACCAATGCTGGCTGGGCGGCGCAATTGAGAGCGTGCTGGCACAGTCGTATCCCGATTGGGAACTCGTCATCGGCGACAACGCGTCGGACGAGGATCTACGTTCCGTCGTCGAGGCGTATACCGATCCGCGCATTCGCTACTATCGCTGGCCCACGCATACGGATCTGTTCGCCAATTTCAACCGGACGATGCAACTTTGTGCCGGCGACTGGCTGCAGTTACTGTCGGCGGACGATCGCCTGCAGCCGCTCTGCCTCGCGCGTATGGCGGAGGTCATCGCCGCGGCGGAGCAGCCGCGGCGGCTGGCCGCGGTAATCACGGCTTGCCGGCGCGTTTCTCCCGCCGGCGAGCCGGCAGCGCTGCAATACTACGGCTCGCAGCCGGTGATGGAAGTAGCCGGTGGCCGCTACGACGCCGCCGGTTGGTTGCGGTTACTCGCGGGACCTGGCCTGCCGCCCTGGAACATCGGTTCGGTCGCGATCTCGCGCGAGGTGCTGGCAGAGATGGGCGGCTTCTTCCGAGCGGAGGTCGGCCTCTGCGCCGATCATGATGTGACGCTGCGGGCCGCGGCGTACGGCGACGTGTACTACATCGACGAGCCGCTGCTGAATTACACGGTGCGGGGAGATTCGGACGGCCATGCCCGCTTTCACCAGAACCGGGAGCGGGGCGAGCGCGCGACGCCGATGGGCGCTGCCCTGCTTTCGGGTCTTGCCGCGCACGAGGCACGCCGCACCGTCACCGCGGTCGAACGCCGCGCCGTGCTTGCGGGCGTCGCGCGCCTGCATCTGCGCCGCGCCGGCCAGCACCGCATCTTGCCTGGCGGTCGAGGCCGGCGGGGTGCGCTGGCGGACATCGGACGAGCGTTCCAGTACAGCCCGGAGACGGTGCTGACGCCGGAGCAACTCCTGATTTGCCTCGGCGCAGTCTTTGCGCCGCGCGGGGCGATCGCCTGGGTCAGCCGCAACCTGGCCGCGCGGCGCTGGCAGGCAAGGCGTGCCCCATGCAGCACCGGCGCCTCCCGCAAAGCCCGCAAAACCGGCGCCGATGAGTAGAGCGGTTCCGCTGCCGGCAGCGGTTGCGCTTCTGTGTCGCAGCGGATCGCCTCGTGTCACCGGGTTAATCAGCGAACGCATCAGCGGCCGACGGAGTTCGCCATGCTTATCGATCAGTTCGCGGAGATGCTGCGCTGCCCTGTTTGCGGTGCATGCCTGCGCCGCCTGCCGAACGCGCTGCAATGCACGGCCGACGGCTGCGCGGTCGTGTTTCCGATCGTGGATGGCATCCCGATCCTGCTGAACGAGAGCCGCAGTCTGTTCTGCATCGACGACTTTGTACAGCGAAGGGAAACGTTCTTCAAAGGCGCGTCAAACGTTATCAGGCGCGTCGATCGACTGATTCCCAGCACAAGCGCAAATTTGACCGCAACCGACAACTACAAATACCTGCGGTCGCAGATCAGACGGCGTGGGCGGCGTCCCACTGTGCTGGTGATCGGCAGCGGGGTTGAAGGCGATGGCATCGAGGTGCTGCTGCGGGCGCGCGACACGACGCTTATCGAAACGGACGTTGCCCTCGGTCCGCGGACCGGGCTGGTCTGCGATGCCCACGATCTGCCGTTCGCCGCCGAG
>CALFMN010000220.1 GCA_937879875.1 uncultured Chloroflexota bacterium
CACAACCTCCATGTGCTCGCTCGCGCTGCCTGACTACTTGACCGGTGCTCTAGCTCCGCGTGGCGCGGACAGATACATCGATGGGGGCATGCCAGGTGGGGCAGGGCGCGGTACGCTCTCGACAGCATCACACAACGCACACAGACAGTCTTCGCACCGGCGATGTCCGCCGGACTGTCGGCCAGAGGCGCAGCTCCGGCGCCACGAACATGGAGGAGACGCGATGAACCGGATCGCATGGGTCATGAAAATTCGAGAGGGTGACGAGGCGGCCCTGCGTGAGGCGCAGACGAATATGCCGACCGACGTGCTGCAGGGCACCGGCATTTATGGTATGGAAACATTCCTGGGCAGCGGCTACTACGTGCTGGTGCTGGAAAGCGGCGATCAGGACTTTCAGGCGACGATGCGGCGCTTCTTCGATGAACCCGGCGTGCAGGGGTATCTCGATAAGGTGCGGCCGCACGTCGAGTCGGGCTTGCCGGAGCGCAACGTGGCCTACGCCGCGGCCGATGATAAGCACGTGAGCGGGCGCGCCCTCGAGAGCCAAACCGCTCCGCATACGGTGACATCCGCCGCCTTGCCGCTGGCGGCTTCGGCCTACCGCTGGACCGCCGCGGGCGGCACCACGAACACCGGGCTGGGCGGCCGCGGCGCGGTACAGGGCGGCACCACGCACGGCGGCTCCGCCCGCCCCTCGTGATCAGCACAAGCGAAGCCGGGGCGAAGAGCGGGCGGGCGGCCGCCCGGCGGGCCGTAGCCGCTGTGCCGTCGCGGCAAGCACTGGAGGCGGGGGATGGCACTCTATCTGGAGAAATATACGATTCCTCACGATCTGCCTGCGGAGGATATCGTCTACGGCATGCAGCAGGTGAACCGCGGCGGTGACGTGTGCATCCTGCGCTGTTTCTACAGCCTGAGCGGCGGCGCGCTCTGGTGTCTGACCGAGGCGCCGAACGAGTCGGCGATCCGCCGCGGCCTCGGCGAGATTCAGTTTGCCTTCACCCTGGATGGGCTCACAGTGCTGGACGGCGTCTTTGATCCCGCGGAGACGCGACCGTCGGATGCAGGCAACGCGGTGCGGGTGCGGGGCGGCTAAGCGATCCGGGATGCGCGCTCGGCACGGTGTCGCGATGCCCGCTCGCCGCGTCGGCTATACTGATATGAGCGATTGAAGCATCACCCGGACGAGGCGGCGGCATGGCGACGGAGGCGCTGAGCGAGGCGGAGAAGCTGCGGCTGGTGCCGGGCATCTACTTCGGCACGGAGCCGGCCGGGCGCTACGCCAAGGTCACAGGCACTGGCATCGACGTCTGGCAGATCATCGACGCCTACACGAGCATGGACCGCAGCCTGCCCCGGCTGCGGTACACCTTCCATTGGCTGAGCGAGGCGCAGTTGCAAGCCGCGCTCAGGTATTACAGCCTTTTCCCAGACGAGATCGACGAGAAACTCGCGCGGGAAGCGGAGATCACGCCGGAGTGGATCGCGGCGCACTTCCCGCTCAAGCCAGGCCAACCTCATCCCCGTCGCACGTAGTCCACCATATATGGCGGCATCCCGTCCGGATGCTCGCGATCATACCGGGCGATTGCGGCCGCGATGCCGGCGAAGTCTTCACCGAGGATGGATGCGGGCACAAGCAGCACACCGGCGTGCGGCAGGTTTGTGGACAGGGATTCGTACGTCAGATTGATAAAGTCGTCGCGATCCCGTGTAACGATGCAGCGGCCCTCCGCGGCGGCGAAGGCGAGTTGCTCTTCATCGGATCGGCCTTTGCGCCCCAGTTCCTCCACGCTCACCGCATCCAGGCCATACCGCGTCCGGCAAAGTTCAGCGATATGGCGTGAGAAATGTTCGTCCAGCAGATACTTCATCCACGCGTCGCCGCGATGTGCCTCTGCGATGGTACACGTGATTTGCGTCACGATCAGAGGCGTCGCTGAACGCGGGCGCAACGCCGCGCAACCCAGGCACTACACGGCGCGCCGCAGCGCAACCGAATCGTCTTGCGACCGTCATCTACCCGGCATCCGCCGGTAATCGCCGGCTCATACGCTCCTCCTGACCACTTTCTGGCAGGAGCGTTTGCATGCACGGACCACCGAACAAGATCGAGACGATCAAGGCCGCGAAGGACGGACTCGACGTGTTGCCGGACCTGCTGCGCTACGCCGTCGCGCGCACGCCCGTCGCGGAGATACCGCCCGACGACCTTGACCGCATGAAGTGGTATGGGCTGTTCCATCGCAAGCAGACGCCGGGCTTCTTCATGCTGCGGCTGCGCACGCCGGGCGGCCGGCTCAATGGGGTCCAGCTTCGCGCCGTGGCGGCGATCGCGCGTGCCTTCGGCGGCGACACCGCCGACATTACCACCCGCCAGAACCTGCAACTGCGCGGACTCGCGCTGCCGGACGTGCCGGAGATTCTCGACCGGCTGGCCGTTGCCGGCATCAGCACGCGCCAGTCGGGCATGGACAACGTGCGTAACTTCGTTGGCTGCCCGTTGAGCGGTATCGACGGCGCAGAACTGTTTGATACGAGCGTCCTGATCGACGAGCTGCAGGCGGCGCTGCTGGCAGCCACGAAACGCTTCAGCAACCTGCCGCGCAAGTTCAACGTCTCGATTACGGGCTGCCGCGAGGACTGCGGCCAGGCCCAAACGCAGGATCTCGGCTTCGTCCCGGCCACTACGACGATCGACGGGCGGCGGACGTTCGGCTTCAACGTGCTTGCCGGCGGCGCCTTGGGCGGCAGCAGCCCGCGTTTGGCTGAACCGCTGGATGTCTTCGTGCGTCCGGAAGACCTGGTCGCGCTCTTCGTCGCGCTGCTCACGGTCTATCGTGACTACGGACCGCGCGATCAGCGCACAAAGGCGCGCTTGAAGTGGCTGATCGCCGAGCGCGGCATGCGCTGGCTGCGCGCCGCCGTCGAAGCCGAGCTTGGGTTTCCGTTGCTGCGGGCCGGTACACCAGAAACCGTACGCGTGGCCGGCGACCACCTGGGGGTGCATCACCAGCGGCAGCTCGGCTTGAAGTACGTCGGGCTGCACGTGCCGGTTGGCCGGATCGGCGCCGGGCAGCTCGACGAGCTGGCGCGGCTCGCCGGCGAGTACGGCAGCGATGAAGTGCGGCTCACGATCGATCAGAACGTCGTCATCCCGAACGTCACCGGCGCGCGGCTGGCGCGCCTGCTGGCCGAGCCGCTGTTGTGCGAGCTGTCGCCGGATCCTCCCGGCATCTGGCGCAACCTCGTCTGCTGCACGGGCAAAGACTACTGTCACTTTTCGCTGATCGACACCAAAGGCCGCGCCGTCGAGCTGGCGCGGCAACTCGAGGCGCGGGGCGTCTGCGTGCCGCCGGGCACGCGCATCAACATCTCCGGCTGCGTTCACGCCTGCGGCAAGCACCACGTCGGCGACCTTGGCCTCGTCGGCACGACCGTGCGGATGGGCGAACGTGTGCAAGAGGCCGTCGATCTCTTCACCGGCGGGCGGCTGGGTGAAGGTGCCCGCCTGGCAACGAAGGTGCACGACGGCGTGCCGTTCGACGATCTGCCGGCCGTGGCGGAGGCGCTGTTGCGCCAGGCCGGATCGGACGCGGAGCGCGAGCCGGCGCTGGCGGGTTCCGGACCCGCGGGCACGGCCAAGGAGGATGCAGCGTGACCGAAGAGAGCGTGATCGAGGCCGCGGGCGCGGCGGAGAAGAAGGCCCGCTATCTGTTCAGCAACCCGCTGGGCTACGTCGTGCTCTCCATCCTGGCCGGTGTCTACGTCGGCTTCGGCATTGTGCTGATCTTCGCGATCGGCGCACCGTTGCTGGCGGCCAACTCACCCGCCGCCAAGCTGGCGATGGGCGCGTCGTTCGGCGTCGCTCTTTCGCTGGTGATCATCTGCGGCTCGGAGCTGTTCACGGGCAACAACATGGTCATGGCGATCGGCCTGCTGCGGCGCCGTGTCTCGCTCTGGGCGGTGGGCGCGGTCTGGCTGGTGAGCTTCGCCGGCAATCTCGCCGGCTCGCTGGCACTGGCCTGGCTGGTGGCGCGCAGCGGGGTGCTCGGCGCGCAGCCGCAGCTCGGCGTGATCGAAAAAACCGTCACCACCAAAATGACGCTGTCTTTCAGCGCGCTGTTCTACCGCGGCCTGCTCTGCAACTGGCTGGTCTGCCTGGCAGTGTGGTCGGCCACGCGCGCCAAAAGCGAGTCGGGCAAGCTGATCATGATCTTCTGGTGCCTGTTCGCCTTCATCGGCGCAGGCTTCGAGCATAGCGTGGCGAACATGACGCTGCTGGCGATCGGCCTGATGCAGCCGCACGGAGCGGCGGTCTCGGTTGCGGGCTTCGTCCACAACCTTGTGCCGGTAACGCTCGGCAACATCGCCGGCGGGGCGCTGTTCGTCGGCGGAGCCTACTGGCTGGCGAACGTGCCGCTGCGCCTTCCCCGTCGAGACGGCGCGCTGGCGCCGGCTGCGCTGGGCGCCGAGGCCGCGGCGGGCGACTGAGTCAGAACAGCGCTGCCTGCCATCGTACTGGAGCGCCGTCGCCGGGCTCGCGCGATGCGAGCGGGTTTCTCGCCGGCGCTGTCCGCTCGGAAAAGGCGCAGCAGATCAGGATGCTGCGCACTCTCGATCGCCGCAACTGGAGACAGGATCGCTCGCGTCAGTACCAGGCGACGCTTACGCTTGTCTGATCGATCACCCAGGGATCGTCGCCGGTGAGGAAGACGCGCCAGTTGCTCTGGCTGCGGTCGATCTCGCCCACGACCTGGCCGGCCGCGCTTCCATCCGGCACTCGGCAGGTGTAGTTGATGCGCTCGCCGGCGATGGCGCCGCCCGCGCCCGTCGAGGCGACGTTGCACAGCGCGCCGTTCGCCAGCTCCAGCCCCCAGGGCGGCGCTTGCAACAGGGCGGGCCGGTTCGGATTGCGCGGGGGCAGTGCATCGGTAACGGTCAGCAGCGTCGCCTCGCCGGCCCACGGCGTCTGCACACAGGCGACGGCGCTGAGGTCGGCAGCGGCGAGGAAACACGGATCGTAGATGCGGTTGCCGGAGGAGCAGCGGTAAGCGTCCGAGCGGCCCGGGTCCGCGAGCGATCCGGCGAAGCAGGAGCCGCTCTCCTGATCCACGATCTGCAGGTTCGGATTGAGCTGCTGCGTGTAGAGCATGTAGACGACGCGGATGCGCACGTCGGTTGGCGTGGCGTCATCGCCGGCGTGCAGTGTTGCCGGCGCGGCGGCGAACAGCGCGGTGGTCAGCAGGGCAACCAGCAGCGAACGGTGCATGGCGCGATACCTCCTCGCCTATCTTGTCCGGCCTCGCAGAGGAGCGCGAGGCGCCAGCCAGCGGCAGAGCCCGGGTAACCGCGCGAACGCATTCGCAAGCACGGATATAGTTCCTCCTGCGTAAATAGTGCACATTGCCAGGTGTGCCGCGCGACGATTCGCCGGATCGCTGCACGGGCGCGGTACACTGGTGGTGAAGCCGTGAAAGTCCGCGATGCGATTAAGCTGATGGAGGCGGCTGGCTGGCGACTGGTTCCCGGAGAGGGAAAGGGCAGCCATCGCAAGTTTCGGCATCCGAATCGGCGAGGCATCGTGATCGTTCCGGGACATCCGAACGAGGATCTGTCAACTGGCACATGGAACGCGATCAGACGCCAGGCAGGGATTTGAGAGGAGGCATGCCCGTGTATCGGGTGCATGCTGCCACCGTGATCGTGCAGGTTCCGGTAATCCTGGAGGAAGGCGAGCACAACTGGAGCGCCTTCGCCCCCAGCATTCCGGGCTGCGTTGCCACCGGTCGCGATCGCACGGAGACGCTGAAGAGCATGGCGGAGGCAATCAGTTATCATCTCGACTCAACGCATCGCGACGAGTTGAAAGAGTACGCGCACCTGAACCCGGAGTTGCAACAGGCCGCAGAGGCGGCCAACGCTACGCTCACGTTCGCCGAGGCCGCCCGCCTGACCGGCGCAAATCTCACGACGATCAATGCCGCCGTCCGTGGTGGCGAGTTGGCATGGGTTGCGGCGCCCGAGGAGAACGGCGCCGGCCGACGCCGCATACGCCGCGTCTACCGCCAGGAGGCCGAGCGCTGGGCCGCGGAGCGCCGGGGGCAGGCCAGGCAAAATCCTCCGGACGCGCGCAGCGCCTGAGCGAGAATGCTCACGCCTGCTCTACCCAGCCGACCGCGGCGCAGAAGATCCAGAGCAGGAAGGCATCGGGCCGCTCGGCCCAGGCGCGCAGCTCCGCGGCCATCGCTTCCAATCGCGTCGCGTCCGCCCAGCCGCGACGCAGGGCAAGCTCCCACACCGCAGGCTCCCGCAGCCGCGTCTCCAGATTCTCGGCCGCGACGCGCGTCAGCGCCGGTGTGCCTTTGTCGCCGGCCACGGCGAACGCCTCGGCGCGGGCAAAGCCGGCCTCCAGCAGCAGCCGGCGCTGCGTTCGGGCATGGAAAGGGCTGGCGCCGTTCTCTATCAGCGCCCGCAGGAACAGTGCCCGGTACTCCTCCAGCAGCGGCGTGGAGGGTTCCATCACCCAGCCGCCCCAATCGCTGTCGCGCACGCCGATCACGCCGCCCGGCCGCAGCACGCGCCGCAGCTCTCGCAGCGCTGCCGGCGGATCGCGCAGGTTGCCCAGCAGCATGTGCGCCAGCACGGCATCGAAGCTGGCATCAGAAAATGGCAGGCGATAGGCGTCACCCGCCGCGAAGGCGAGCGACTTCACGCCCTCTTGCTTGGCCAACGCCCGCGCCCGTGCAAGCTGCCACGGCGCCACATCCACGCCGACAACGACGCCCGGCGCCACCACCCCGGCCAGCCCCAGGGTAATCGAGCCCGGCCCGCAGCCGCAGTCGAGCACGCGCATATCGGGCCGCAGGTGCGGCAGCAGAAAGCCGGCGCTGTTTGCAGCGGTGCGTGCGCCGGTCCAACGCTGCGTCGTCTCGCCGTAGCCGACCGTGTACGTCTCGCGCATTGGCCACACCCTCTTCTGCTGTCGCCGTTTGTATCATGGCTGCGACTCAAACAGGACTCAGGAGTGGGCGGGAGTGGACGAATGGATCTCGGTGTGCATCGCTGGCGGCCTCGGCGGTATCGCCAATGTCGCCCTTGATTTCATCGACTCCGACGAGGGTGATCGGTCCGTGTCCGTGCCGGACTCGGAGGTGCGCGATTGCTTCGGCAATACGTAACTTCCCGGCAAGCACAGGAGGCCAGCCAGAAACTTGGGGGCACGGTGGCGGATATGCTCGCTCTCTATGCCCAACAGAAGGAACAGCAAGTTCCAGCCGAGGAAGACGAACATACTGACAACTGAGCAAGTCAGGGCTCTGAATCAGGCGCGGGCGGCGGCGGCGAGGATAGCCGCGGGCACGCGCCCGGGCAAGACACTTGCGCTGGCGCGGGATATCGAGCAAGCGATGCGAGTGCTCAGGGGACTGCAGGTTTCATCGAGAGCTTCGGCCGATCTGGAACACAAAGTGATCCGTGCACCTACGCCCCCTACCGGAAACGGTGCGGACGGTAGGCAATGAAGTTGCGTCGCGGAAGGTTATCTCTGGCCCGCATTGCGTCCCCTACGCCCGCGGCGTTGCCCGCGCGGAGGCGGTCCAGCCGCCGTCCACGACGATCGCCTGTCCGGTGACGAAGCTCGAATCGTCGCTTGCCAGCCAGAGCGCGGCGGCAGCAATATCCTCCGGCAGGCCGGCGCGCGGGATCGGCTGCGTGCGGGCGAGCTGGGCACGCACGGCCTCCGGGTCCAGCTCGTGTGCGCGGAAGGGGTTCGCGTAGATGATCGGCGTGAGCGTGCCGCCGGGGCAGATGCAGTTGACTCGCACGAAATGCTGCGCGTTCTCGATTGCGCAGACGCGCGTGAGCTGAATCACGCCGCCTTTGGCCGCGCCGTAGGCGCCCTGGCCGGGCATGCCCATCAGGCCCGAGACCGAAGCCGTGCTCACGATCGCGCCGCCGCCGTTTTGAATGAGATACGGCAACGCGTGCTTCATCCCCAACCAGACGGCCTTCAAATCCACGGCGATGATGCGGTCGAACTGGTCGTCGGGGCAGTCGGTGATCGGCCCCTCGCCGCCGCCGATGCCGGCGTTGTTGTAGATCGCGTCGAGCTTGCCGAAGCCGTCCACCGCCGCGCGCACGAGCGCCCGCACCTCTTCCGACTGCGTGACGTCGGTGTGCAGGAAGCGGCAGACCTGCCCGCCGAACTCGGCCGCGAGCGCCGCGCCTTTGTCGTCCTGCAAATCGCCGAAGACGACGCGTGCGCCTTCCTGCACGAAGCGCCGCACCGCGGCGGCGCCGATGCCCGAAGCCCCGCCCGTGATCACCGCGACTTTGCCGTCTAACGTTCCCATGTCCTGCAGCGTACCGCGAATGCATCGCCGGCGACAGAGGCGCTGCAGCCCGCCTCCTGCATCGCCGTTCGGCCGAAATACGCGGGAAGGCGCACACGGCATCGGTGTGCGCGGTACCCTGTCTCTATGATAAGCAGACCTGGCTTCGGTGGCCGCTGGCGACGCTGGCTGTGGCAGTGTGCGGCCAGCACGGCGGCGACGGCCGCCGTCGTCGCCGTGCTGCGCCCGCTGCGCCTCGACCTCGGCCTGATCAACGTCGCCCTGGCCTTGTTGCTGCTCTCCGTCGCCAGCGCGGCGGCCTGGGGCTGGGTGCCCGGCCTCTACACGTCGGTCCTGAGTAACCTCGCCTTTAACTTCTTTTTCGTGCCGCCGCTGTACCGCTTCAGCGTGCAGGAGCCGGCACATGTGCTGGCGCTGGCGCTGTTTTTGATCGTGGCGGCGATCACCGCGGCGCTGCTGGCGCAGCGGCGGCAGGCCGCGCTCGAAGCCGGGCAGCGCGCGGGAGACACGCAGGTGCTGCTTGCGCTCAACCGCACCACGCGCGACCGACCGCTGGACGCCATTCCGGCGGCGATCTGTGACTGGGTGGTGCGCGACTTTCCGGTCGCGGCCTGCACCCTCTTCCGGAACGACGCCGGCGCGTTGCTCGCCGTTGCGCACGCCGGAGCGGGCACGGGCGCGCTCGATGCGTTCGAGTTGGCTGCTGCTATGGGGCTTGCCGGCCCTGGCGCAACGGGCGAGCATGGCCCGCACCGGCGCACCGCACGGCTGCCCGGCCTGCTGCTCCTGCCGTTGCGCGTCGAAGGCGAGGAGGTCGGCGTGCTGCGGCTGCGCCTGGACGAGCACGAACTTGCCGCGGGGCAGGAGGCGCTGCTCGAGGCGTTCGCGGACGAGGCAGCGGCAGCGCTGCACCGCGCCGCGCTCGCCCAGACCGCGGAGCAGGCGGTCCTGCTGCAAGAGACGGACCGGCTGCGTTCAGCGCTGCTCTCTTCCGTCTCCCACGACCTGCGCACGCCGCTGACCGCGATCAAGACCGCGGCGGCCAACTTGCGCGCACGGGATGTGGACTGGAGCGCTGCGGCGCGCGCTGAGTTTCTGGGCGCGATCGAGACGGAGGCGGACCGCCTCACCCGGCTGGTCACAAATCTGCTCGACCTCTCGCGCATCGAGGCGGGGGCGCTGCGGCTCGACCTCGACTGGAACGATCTTGACGAGTTGCTGCGCGAGGCGGCCTATCGCGCCGAGCAGGCAGAGTCGGGCACGCTCGCCCACGCGATCGCCGTGCAAATCGACCGCCCGCTGCCCTTTTTGCGCTTCGATTACGTGCTGATCGACCGCGTCGTCTCGAACCTGCTGGAGAACGCCGTCAAGTATGCGCCGGCGGGCTCGCCGGTGAGCGTTGCTGTGGTCGCACAGGCGGCCGACGTGCGCATCACCGTGCGCGATCAGGGGCCAGGCATCCCGCCCGCGGAGCGTGAGCACGTGTTCGACCCGTTCTATCGCGGCGAGGACAGAACAGTGCCGGGCGGCAGCGGCTTCGGCCTGGCGATTTGCCGCGGTATCGTGACGGCGCACGGCGGCTGCATCTTTATCGAAGACAGTCCCGCCGGCGCAGCCGTGACCTTCACGCTGCCCCGCGCCCCGATCGGCGAGCCGTTCACCGTCTTCGCGGACGATGCCATCAATCCGTCGCCCGATGGGCCGCCCGGCCAGATTGAAGATGCTGCCAGGCCGGGGGCGTCTACCGCCCTTCAGGTTCACCATTCACCATTCACCATTCACCCAGCGGAGCCACGGCCATGAGCGGTGCGCGTGTGCTGGTCGTGGATGACGAGCCGCAGGTGCTGCGCCTGCTGCGCACGGCGCTGGGCGAGCGCGGCTACGACGTGGCGACGGCCGCGAGCGGCGAAGAGGCGCTGGCCGCGGTCGAACGGCGGCTGCCCGACGTGATCGTGCTCGACGTGGTGATGCCGGGCATGAGCGGGCTGGAGGTCTGCCGCCGCGTGCGCGAGCGGGCCGCCGTGCCGATCATCGTGCTGTCGGCGCGGGGTGAGGAACGCGACAAGGTCGCGGCGCTCGACCTCGGCGCGGATGACTATCTGACCAAGCCGTTCGGCATGGAGGAGCTGCTGGCGCGCATCCGCGTCGCCTTGCGCCACGCGGTGGACGGCGGTGGCCGTGCGGACGCGGTGTTCAGCACGGGCGCTTTACGAATGGATTTCGCGCAGCGGCGCATCTGGCGCGGCGACGAGGAGTTGCATCTCACGCCCACCGAATACGACCTGCTCAAGTTCCTGGTGCAGCACGCCGACCGTGCGCTGACGCACGGCATGATCCTGCGCGCGGTCTGGGGAACGGAGTACGCGGGCGAGAGCCAATACCTGCGCGTCTATGTGCCGCAACTGCGCCGCAAGCTGGAGCCGGACCCGGCACGCCCGCGCTACATCCTCACCGAGCCGGGCGTCGGCTACCGCTTCAAGACGCAAGAATCGCCGTAGGGCAAGGCTGCAAACCGCGCTCGGCCCACAGGTGTGCTACGATGATCCCACAAGGCGGTGTTGCTATGGCCACAAACACGAACGACGAGATGGTACGTACGCATGTCGTGCTGCCGAAAGGATTGGTTGACGCGATGGATCGACTCGTCGGCGCACGGCATCGCAGCGAGTTCATTGCCGGCGTTGTTGCCGAGGAAGTAAATCGCCGGCGGAGAATCGCGGCAGCCGAGGCGTTTGCCGGCAGCCTGCGCGATGTGGATACGCCCGGTTGGAATACGCCCGAAGAGGCCGCCGCCTGGGTTCGCGCCTCACGTGCTCGCGATGATCAGCGGATGCCACAGCCGTGGGGAATCGCGTGACGCTGTATCTGTTGGATACAACCACACTGATCGACGACTCCAAGCTGGTCGTTCCAACGCGCAGCCGTATCACCGCCGCGCTGCGCGCTGGCCACGAACTGGGCGTCTGCGCGGTCGTCGTTGCCGAGTTCGAGTCCGGACTGCTGCTCGCGGAGCGAGCGGCGTGGGAACAGTTTTTGAACGAATCGCTTCAGTTCTGGCCGGTCTCCCGTACGACCGCCCAGCGCGCCGGGCAGGAGCGCTTCTCCTTCGCACGTCGTGGCGTGCACATCTCCGTGGCGGATGCTCTGGTCGCGGCGGTCGCGCGGGAGTTCGGCGCGGTGCTCGTCACGGATAATGTAAAGGACTTTCCGCAGACCGATCTGCAGGTGGTCTCCTGGCGGCAGTAGGGTGATCGCGGATGCGCCGTCGCGGCGTCCGCAGCGCCGGTCAACAGCGAAAGACGGCGCCACGTCGTTCGGGTCGGATCGCCCGGATTGGCCGGCGTGTGGCAGCGGAAGCAAACATGGACCAAGTCACGAAACCAGGGCAGATCGTCATCTTGAACGGCGCTCCACGTTCGGGGAAGTCGAGCATCGTGGCCGTCATTCAGGAGACGTTCCCCGGCCCGTGGCTGAACCTCGGTGTGGATACGTTCATGGGACATATCATGCCGAAGCGCTGCAGCCCTGGAATCGGCCTGCGCCCCGGAGGCGAGCGCCCGGAGCTTGAACCCCTCATTCAGGTCTTTTTCGCGGCGCTGTATGAATCAATCGCTGCGCACAGCCGGCTCGGCCTGAACGTCGCGGCCGATTTCGGCCACCACGACGCCTACGCCAGACCCTTGAACATCCTCGCGGATAGCGCAAAGAGACTCACCGGGCTGCCTGTGCTGTTCGTCGGCGTGCGCTGTCCCATCGAGGTGATCATGGCGCGGCGCGACGCGGGCCAGCCCGGACGAGAAGGGAAATACCTCACCAGCTCGGCAGCCGAAGCCGTACCCACCCCGATCCGCTTGTGGCAGCGCGAAGTTCACCGCCCCGGTATCTATGATCTTGAGGTCGACACCTCGTTGCTCAGCCCGGCCGAATGTGCCGAGCTGATCCGCAGACGGCTCGAAGCCGGCCCCGAACCGACGGCGTTCCGGCGCCTCGCCGAGCGCTTCGCCGTGTGACGCGCGACATCGGGAATCTGCAGCGAACGCGCTGCCCCCTCCTGCTTTCCCGATCTTTGCAGCATCTTTGTTCCTTTCGTCACAATCGTTGCCGCGCCTTTGCGTCCGCCGCGCTAGCGTGAGCAAGGGACGGTGTCCGCGACCCGGCGCGGCAAGAGCGTCCCGCTCACGGGAGGCGCGACGATGGCGTCGAACGCACCTGTCCAGCCGGCGACGCGGCCTGAACCGTTTGCACGGCCACCCCGCTGCGGCGGAGAACTGGTGGCTGGCCGGCACAGCGGCTGGTACATCCGCCGTCGTATCAGCAACGACACGCCGACCGAGCAGGCGGATTCGTCCGACGCGGCGCCGGCAGCGCCAGGAGCGCCGTGCTGATGACAACGATTGCTACGCCTTCTCCCATTTCGGTCGCTGTGCAACAGCCCGAGCCACCTGATCGCGTGCAGTTGTCCGATCACCGAGCGTTCGAGCGTCGCGTCGCCCCGACGGCGGACGGTGTCTCGCTTACCTTCGCCGAACGCGGCGGCCACGGCATCGCCGTCATCAGCCCGCTCAGCTACGGCACTACGCTCGCGGGGCTGGAGCATGCCTTCGGCCAGAGCGCCTTTCTCAATGCCCTGGGCGCCGGACACCAGCTCGTGCTCTACGACCAGCGCGGCGCGGGCGGCTCCATCGACGCCGACCTGCAGAGCTGGGAGCGCCGCGCGGCCGATCTCTGGGCCGTGGCCGACGCGGCCGGTGTCGAACGCGCCGTACTGTACGGCGTGTTCGACGCGGGGCACACGATCGCCCAGGCGGCGGCCCTGCAACCCGGCCGCGTGCTCGGCCTGATCTTCAACCGCGTGCCGCTCTCGTTTGACGGCCAGCCGGGCGATGCATCAGCCGTGCAGGCCGCCGAACTGGACGGCTGGTTCCGGCGCGGCGCCAACGCGCCATGCGGCGATCCGCTGACGCTGATGGCCGCCTTCGGCATCAACGAGGCCGATGCGGCCGAACTAATTCACGCCTGGCAGCCGACGATCACGCCGGAAGCGCTCGCCGCGCAGGAGGCGCTGTTCCGCGCCGCGAATCTGCGCGGGCTGCTGCCCGTCTTGACAGCGCCGGCCATGTTCATCGCACCGAACCGGCGGCCGGCCATCCAGCGCTGGGCCGAGGCGGGCGCCGCACTGTTGCCCTCCGCCCGCCTCGTGCGGCCCGAGAATGCGGGCGAAACGCTCGGCGCCATGCATGCCTTCCTGACCGTTGTCGGCGCGGAAACGGGCCGTATGGGCAGCCGTCTGCCCGCGGCGCTCAGCGACACGCTCAGCGACAGCCGCCGCTCCGTGGGCGCTCTGCGCCGCATCATCGTGCCGGTCGATCCCAACGTCGCCTCTGGCCGCGCCGTGGAGCTGGCCTGCCGGCTGGGCGAGGCGCAGAAGGCGGAGATCGTGCTGGTTCACGTGGTCAGCGTGCCGCACCTGCTGCCGCTCGACCATCCGCTGCCCGAGGCCACACGCCGCGGCGAGCGGGCGCTGACGCTGGGGCATGTGATCGCCGCCGAGCACGGCCTGCCCTGCCGCACGCGGCTGATGCAGGAGCGTTCCGTTGCGGCCAGCATCGTGCGCCTGGCGCAGCACGAGCGCGCTGACCTGATCGTGATGGCACTGGCAGACCAGGCGCCGGGCGAAGAAGACCGCATCAGCAAGACGGCGCAGGAGGTGCTGCGCCGCGCGCCGTGCGAAGTGCTGATCGACCGGAGAACCGGCAGATGACCACTCGCATCCTGCGTCATCCCTTCGGCCGGCCGCTGCGCCGCGCCGATCTCCCCCACCAGGTGATCGCCAAGAAGTACGCGCTTCCGGTCTTCGCCAGCGACGCGCTTTCGTCTGTGGCCTACGCCACGGAGGAGATCCTCAAAGTCCTGGCGCTGGCGGGGCTCGCCTACTTCTCGGACAGCATCTGGATCGCCGGCATCATCACGCTGATGCTGGTGGTGCTGCTGTTCAGCTACCGGCAGACGATCTTCGCCTACCCCAACGGCGGCGGCGCCTATATCGTGGCACGCGACAACCTGGGCGAGGGGATCGCGCAGGTGGCGGGCTGCTCGCTCTTGATCGACTACGTGCTGACCGTCTCGGTCAGCATCGCCGCGGGTGTGGCGAATTTCGCCAGCGGCGTGCACCAGTTCTTTCCCGGCGTGCCGAACTGGGGCGCGCCGGCGCGCACTATCGTCTCGCTCGGCGTGCTCGCCTTCATGTGGTATGTGAACAAGCGCGGCGTTAAGGAGTCGGGCCGCGCCTTCGCTGTGCCGACCTACTTCTTTCTCGCCAGCATCTTCGTGATGCTGGCCGTAGGCTTCACGAAGTATCTCAGCGGCAATTTGCACAGCGTCGACCCGAAGAGCGTGAGCGATATCATCCAGGTTGATCGCAGCCTGACGATCTTCCTGCTGCTGCGCGCCTTCGCCAGCGGCAGCACGGCCGTGACCGGCGTCGAGGCGATCAGCAACGGCATCACGGCCTTCAAAGAGCCCAGGTCAAAGAACGCCGCCACGACGATGGCCTGGATGTGCGGCCTGCTGGGCGTGATGTTCCTTGGCATCACCAAGCTGGCGCTGGCGGCGCACGCGCAGGCGAGCAGCAGCGAGACGGTGATCTCGCAGCTCGGCCGCACCGTGTTCAGCTCCGGCTCGCCCTTCTACGTCGCGGTGATCTTCGGCACGGCGGCGGTGCTGGTGATGGCGGCGAACACCTCGTTTGCCGACTTCCCCCGGCTGGCGGCGCTGCACGCCGGCGACGGCTTCCTGCCGCGCTGGCTCACCGACCGCGACAACCGCCTCGTCTACGGCATCGGCATCACCGTGCTCTCGCTCGCCTCGGGCCTGTTGATCGCGGTCTTTCACGCCGATGTCGATCTGCTGATTCCGCTGTACGCGATCGGCGTGTTTCTCTCGTTCACGATCAGCCAGGCGGGCATGGTCGTGCGCTGGCGCAAGACGTCCAAACTGCAGCCCGGCGAGGAAGTGCCGAGTTATTCGCCGGAGGGCGTGCTGGTGACCACGCTGCGCCACGACCGCCACTGGCGGCTGAAGCAGGCGCTCAACGGCTTCGGCTGCGCGATGACGGCGGTCGTCACGGTCGTCTTCGGCTTCGCCAAGTTCACCGAGGGCGCCTGGATCGTCGTGATCCTGGTGCCGGCGTTGACGTTCGTTTTCTTCCGCATCCACCGTCATTACAAAGCGGTAAAGCACGAGCTGGACGTGGACCCGGAAGAGACGGACAAGTTCCTGAACGCCTCCTCGCGCAAGCTGATGCTGCTGGCGGTGAACGACCTTTCGCGCCATACGCTGCCGGCGCTGCGCGACCTCTTGCAGGCCGGCGGACCCGGCCTCGTGCGCCAGGCGATCCACGTCGAGACGAACGAGCACGACGCGGCCGAACTGGCGCGGCAGTGGGAAGAGCAGCACTTGGAAGAGCGCGGCGTGCCGCTGGTCGTGCTGCCCAGCGCCTTCGGCGGCGGCGATGTGGTGGGCGACCTGGTGAGCTACGTGCGCGGCGTGCTGGCGGCGGACCCGGAGATCCGGGTAGAAGTGCTGATTCCGGAATGGTCGAGCGGCGGCTCGCTCTGGACCTGGCTGGCGGCACGCGGGCTGCACCACCTCACCGGCTCGCGCCTCAAGCTCGCCTTTCTGGGCCAGAGCCGCGTGACCGTGACGAACCACCGCTACGTACTGCGCAAGGCGGCGTGAGCCGGTGAGGCGGCTCGGGCGCTGCCGGTCAGCCGGCCGGGCGCTTCGCCCTGTACGCCGCCAGCAACAGATCGCGCTGCGGTGCGGGCAAGTATTTGACCGCCTCGCGCAACGTCACGCCGGAAGCGCGCTGCGTGCGCGGCGCCAGCCAGGCGAAGACCAGCTCCGGCCGTTTCTTCGCCGTCTCGCGCAGCACCCAGCCGATCGCCTTCCTGATAAAGAACTCGCGCTCCTCCAGCAGCGCGTCGGCGTAGCGGGCGAAGCGCGCGAAGTCACCGGCACCACGGCGCAGCGGCGTGAGCAGGGCCAACAGCGCCGCCCGCCGCAACCAGAAGTCCGGATCAACTGCCCAGCGGTCGAGCGTGGCGTTCAACTGCGGAAAGCGCTGCACGAGGCAGCCGGCGACGTGCTCGGCCAGGCCATTGACCAGTGCCCAGGTCTTTGACTCGCGCAGCAGCCGCTCAACCAGCGCCATGTCCGCCGCTTCGAGCAGCGCGCCGCGAAAATCGAGCGCCTCATACGCCGCCATGCGCTGCTCGTGGACCGGCTCCTTCCACAACGTCTCGACCAGCGCGAGCAACGCCGCGCGGTCGAAATCAGGCTCCTGCTTCAGCGCATCGCGCACGATGCGGCGCGTTACCCGGACCGTGACGCCGTAGAAATCGAGATCGCTCTTGAGATACGCCTTCTCACTGATCGCGCGCTCGGCCGTGCCTGCCGCACGCAACTCGGCCGCGATCCGCCCCGCCAACGCCTCCGCACTCATCCCCACTATTCCCTATTCCCTAACCCCTGATCCCTAACCCCTACGTGGTGAAGAACTGCCGGTCGCCCGCGTCGCCGAGGCCGGGCAGGATGTAGCTGTGCTCGTCGAGGCCGTCGTCGATCGCGGCGAGGTGGATCGGCACGTCGGGGAAGGCGCGCTGCACGGCGGCCACGCCTTCGGGCGCGGCGATCAGGCCGATGAACTTGATCTGCCTGATGCCTGCCTCGCGCAACACCGAAATCGCCGCCACGGCCGAGCCGCCGGTGGCGAGCATGGGATCGAGCACGAGCGCGAGGTCGAACTGCGGCGGGCGCGGCAGTCTGTTGTAGTAGGCGACGGGCTGCAGCGTTTCGTGGTCGCGGTACATGCCCAGGTGCCAGACCTGCGCCAGCGGCACCATCTGCAAGACGCCGTCCGCCATGCTGATGCCGGCGCGCAGGATCGGCACCAGGCCGATGCGGTCGGCAAGCTGCTGGCCGGTGGCCGCCTGCATCGGCGTTTCGATCTGCACGTCGCAGAGGCGGGCGTCGGCCAGCGCCTCGTAGGCCAGCAGCCACGACAGCTCGCGAATCAGTTCGCGAAACAGCTTCGGCTCGGTTTCCCTGCGCCGCAGCGTGGTCAGCTTGTCGCGCACCAGCGGATGCGCCGAGGCGAAGACGCCGCCGGGCGGACGAGACATCGAAGACTTCCCATGCAACAGTCGAAGCAGCGGCCTGGAGCGATTATACGAGCGATACGCGTGCCGTTAGCGTTTCAGCGTCCAATTCCTTGACTCTGTGCGAGACTGTTGATACCCTCAGGCCCGAAGCGCGCGCAGCAGGTGTGCGGTAGCTTGCCTGTTTTCGGGGTGCCAGCACGTACGCGAAGCACCTGTGAAACGGGCGGGCGGCGAGGACGCGGTCGCTGCCGGGCGCTCGCGGCGAAGCAGGAGCGGTCTGGCGGCCGGACCGCGATCAGGCTTCGCCCGGGTGGCGCAACGGCAGCGCAACCGATTTGTAATCGGTAGGTTAGGGGTTCGAATCCCCTCTCGGGCTCCGAACCGCATCGCCGCGGCGCAGCGCGAGCCGGGGAATCAGCCGCTGCCCGCGTCCTTTTCGTATGCTTCGTACTCTGGCACCTGCTGTTCGACGCCCGCGACCGCCCTCATAGCTCAGCCGGCAGAGCGCGTTCTTGGTAAGAACGAGGTCTCCAGTTCGAATCTGGATGAGGGCTCCAGCGCGTTCCGGCGTGGCGCAGATCCCTGGCAGGGCATACTCTCAATCAGCACTGGCCGCCGTTCCGTGAGGAGGACATTCAGGTCATGGCGAAGGTGAAATATGCACGGACGAAGCCGCATGTGAACGTGGGCACGATCGGGCACGTGGACCACGGCAAGACCACGCTGACGGCGGCGATTACCAAAGTGCTCGCCCTGCGCGGCGAGGCGCAGTTCCGCAGCTTTGACTCCATCGACAACGCCCCCGAGGAACGGGCGCGCGGCATCACGATCGCCATCGCCCACGTCGAGTACGAGACCGACAAACGCCACTACGCCCACGTCGACTGCCCCGGCCACGCCGACTACATCAAGAACATGATCACCGGCGCGGCGCAGATGGACGGCGCGATTCTGGTCGTGGCCGCGCCCGAGGGGCCGATGCCGCAGACGCGCGAGCACATCCTGCTCGCCCGCCAGGTGGAAGTGCCCAGCATCGTCGTCTACCTCAACAAGGTCGACCAGATGGACGACCCCGAGCTGCTGGACCTGGTCGAGCTGGAGCTCAGGGAGCTGCTCAGCAAGAACGGCTTCCCCGGCGACGAGTTGCCGATCATCCGCGGCAGTGCGCTGGCGGCGCTGGAGAGCAGCAGCCAGGACCCGGCGGCGCCGGAGTATGCCAGCATTCTGGAACTGATGAGCGCCGTCGATGACTACGTGCCCACGCCGCAGCGGCCCACGGACAAGCCGTTCCTGATGCCGGTCGAAGATGTGTTCGGCATCAAGGGGCGCGGCACGGTGGTGACGGGGCGGATCGAGCGCGGCGTGGTCAAGGTCGGCGACGAGATCGAGATCGTGGGCCTCCACGAGACGCGCAAGAGCATCGTCACGGGCGTGGAGATGTTCAAGAAGACGCTGGACCAGGGCGAGGCGGGGGACAACGCCGGCTGTCTGTTGCGGGGGATTGAGCGCACCGATGTCGAGCGCGGGCAGGTGCTGGCCAGACCGGGCAGCATCCGCCCGCACACGCGCTTTGCCGCCGAAGTCTACGTGCTCTCCAAAGAAGAAGGCGGGCGGCACACGCCGTTCTTCAAGGGCTACCGGCCGCAGTTCTACATCCGCACGACGGATGTGACGGGCAACATCGGCTTTGCCGAGGGGATCGAGATGGTGCTGCCGGGCGACAACATCCAGATGCAGGTGGAGTTGATTCAGCCGGTGGCGATCGAAGAGGGCTTGCACTTCGCCATCCGCGAGGGGGGCCGGACGGTCGGCGCTGGCGTCATCACCAA
>CALFMN010000221.1 GCA_937879875.1 uncultured Chloroflexota bacterium
CACCTGCGCCTTCATCGCGTTTCATCAAGCTGGCCTAGTGGGATAGGTTCTTAGCTGCCGCTTGTCGTGCGTCGCAAAGCGACCTGTCGCCGGAGGCAGGCGTGCACGCACACGGCAACTCGGCTCCAGCCACGCGGCCGACTGCCGCGCCGCCGATGGCGAACCGGAGCGCGGCGGGCAGGCGCCAGGCGCTGCAGCCGGCCGCTGACGGCTCACGGCCGCTGCACGCCGCCGCGGCGGCAGCCCTCGTACGCTGCCGCTTTCGCCAGTAAACGGCAGCGCATCGGGCTCTTGCGCACCTCCGCTGCCGTGGCCGCAGCGCGCTGGCGCGGTGTTGGAAATCCAGTCACCGCCGTTTGCATTGTGTTGGCATCGTCGTGAGCGCCGTGCACTCACCGTGTGAAATGCAGCACAATACATGCGAGGAGTGTGCTGCAGATGAGCCCCTTGACCGTGTTCGGCGCTATCGCCGTGGCGGCGATGCTGGTCGCCTATGCCTTTGAGCATCGCTCCCGCTGGTGGGTGCTCGTCTTCGCGGGCTGCTGTGCCGGCTCGTCGCTGTATGGCTGGCTCGCGGGGACCTGGCCGTTTGGGATCGTGGAGGGCATCTGGTGTCTGGTCGCGCTCCGTCGCTGGCTGCACACCCGCGGGAACTCAGGAACCGTCGAACCAGCGCACCAACCGGCCGAAGTCGTCGGTCAGCAACAGGTTCGCCTCATGCAGGAACGCCCGCCAGTCGTGCAAAGTGCACCGGTCCGGGTGGTCCGCAAACGCCAGGGGATAAGCATCGCCGGCGCGGCAGTAGGGCCAGTCTTCGCGCATGAACACGTGGACGTAGCAGGTGGTGCCGTCATCGGTCAGCCGCACGCCTGCCACTGCGGCTGCTGCCAGGTCAGCCCGTCCGGCGGCGCGCAGCCGAGCACGCAGGCGGTGCGCTACCCCGTGCAATGAAAGCGCCGGTACGTTCGTCTGACCTCTCAGCCGCGGCATGGCACGCCCTCTCGCCTGCGCACAATTCCTATGCCAGGAGACCCCCGCAGAGCGGTCAACTCTGTGCACGCCCCTCTTGCCTACTAAACACTGCCTTAAAGGTCGATGCGCTCGGTTGACCCGTCGTCGCGGCAGCACAGCCGGTTCATACCGAGCCACATCCGCAGCCGCCGCTGAGACCCGCACCTTTCACCTGCGCAGGTCATAAGGCGGAGGCCGTTCGTGCGGCCTCCGCCATCACTTTTCTGCGAACCCGCGCACACCAGGCGCTGGCATGCACGCCGTCCGTGGCGTTGCCCGCGCCGCGCCTGCGCCTACACCACCCGCGCGATCGAGCCTTCCGATGTCTTTTCGACGTGGATCTGCTGCTCGAACTGGTCCTTCAGCTCGTCGAGGTGCGTGATCACGATCATGCACTCGAAGTCGCTGGAGACGGCATTCATCGCCTCGATCAGCCGCTCGCGGCCGGCGGCATCCTGCGTACCGAAGCCTTCGTCCACGATCAGCGTCGGAATCTGGGCGCCGGCACGATGGGCCAGCAGCTTCGAGAGCGCGATGCGCAGCGCCAGATTGATGCGAAACGCCTCACCGCCGCTGAACAGCTCGTAGGCGCGCGTGCCCAGTTCGTCTGAGATCGTCACGTCCAGCGTCTCGGCCACGGTGCCCTTCTGCGTCGCGCGCTGCGTGCTGAGCGCCACGCTCATACGCCCGTTGGTCATACGTGAGAGCAGACGGTTCGCCTCGTCCTCGATCTCCGGCAGCACCGAGTCGATGATCAGCGCCTGCACGCCGCGCCTGCCGAAGGCGACGGCCAGATCCTCGTAGATCTGCTCGTTGCCACGCGAGGCGGTCAGTTCACTCTGCGCTGCCGCGTGCAGGCGGCGGGTACGGGCGCAGTCGTCGAGCCGCTGTTCGGCGGCGCCAAGCGTCTGCCGCGTGCGCCGCTCCTGGCCCTCCAACGCGCCGATCTGCTCGGCGAGCCGTTGCAACTGCTGGCGCGGGTCCGGCTGGGCGCCGAGTTGCTCCGTCAACCGCTCGCAGCTCGCGCGGGCGGCGTCGCGCCGCTCGGCCCACTCGCGCAACTCGCGCTCCGCCCGACAGGCGGCCTCATGCGCGGCCCGCTGGGTCTCTTCCGCGCGCTGCAGACGTACATGCTCGTCCTCGACGGCGGCGAGCCGGCGCACATCGGCCGCGGCACGGTCGTGTGCTGTGCGATCGTACTGCGCTTTGGCGATCGTTGCCCGGATATCATCGAGCTGCCTGCGCGCCTCGATCGCGAAGGCGCCGGTCGCGCGCAGGGTTTGCAACTCGGACAGTTCCCGCTCGATCTCCGGCAGTGCGGCGGCCGCCGCGGCCGCATCACGATCGAGGTGGTCCAGCTCGGCGGCGCGGCGCTCGAGGGCGCGGCGCTTCGGCTCGACCTCGCGCTCAAGCCGCACTGCGTCGTCCCGCAGCCGCGCGGCGCGCGCATCTGCGGCGTCTTTGCGCTTCTTGTTCTCGCGGAAGTGCGCGGCGAACCGGCTGCCGTCGTCGGTGTACGTTTCGCGGATGCGCTGCTTGCCGGCCTCGTCCAGGGCGGTGCGGCAGATCGGACACTCGGCGCCGGCGTTCGCCAGCGCGTCCATGCGGCGCTTCAGGTCGTCCATGTCGGCGCGCAGCCGCTTGTTCTCGGCGTCGAGCTGTCCGGCCGTATTGCTCTGCTCTTCCAGCTCCTGACGCGCCTCGCGCAACCGGCGCTCCAGCAGTTCAAGTTCATTGCGAGCCGTCGCCAGCCCGGCGCGCTCCTTCTCCACGTCCTGTGCGCGGGCAATCAGCTCGCGCTGCCGCTTCGCCTCCGTCTCCTGGCGCTCGATGCGAATGGTCAGCGCCTGCTCCTCGCGCTCGATCTGCCGGCGGGCGGCCTCCTCATCGCGCTGCAAGGTGGAGACGATACGCAGCCGCTTCGACTGCTCGGCCTCTGCCTCGCGCGCGCAGCGCAGCGCGGCGTAGCTTTTTCGGATCGCCTCCGCCCGCTCAAGCAGGGCACTCAGGCCGCCGAGCGTTGTGCGCTGCGCCACCAGCTCGGACTCGGCGCGCGCGACATGCTGCTGCGCGGTGTCGCGCTCCTTTGCCGCGTTCTCGGCTTGCGCCCGCAACAGTTGCACGGCCTTCTCGGCTTCACGCAGCGCCGTCTGCAGCTCGCGCTCTTGCAGCAGCTCCGCCTCAATCTGCATCAGCTCAGCCTGCATCTCGTCGCGCTCGCGGCGGTGCTCCGGCTCCTTCGCCAGCACGCCGCTGTACTGCTCCAGCATCACGTCGAGCCGGCGCGCCTCCGCCTCCCAGCGACGGCGCTCGTCGCGCGCCTTCGCCTCGTAGCCGTCGTAGGCGCTGAGACCCAGAATCTCGGCCAGCACCTTCTTGCGGTCGTTCGGCGGCTTGATGGTGAACTCGTCGGCGCGGCCCTGCATCAGGAAGGCGCTGTTGCGAAACGTCTCGTAGTCCAGGCGCACGGCCTCGACGATGGACTGCTGCGTGTCGCGCACGCTGGCGCCGGACAGCGGCTTCCATGCCTCGCCGGAGAGCACCTGGAATTCAAGCACGGTGCGGCCGGGGCTGCTGACCGTGCCTTTGCGCCGCTTGCGCAGCGCCCGATATTGCACATCGCCGACGCGGAAGTCGAACTCGACCTCCATGTCGACGCGGCCCAGGTGAATCAGCTCGTCGTCCGACTTGCCGCGCGCCTGCCCCCACACCGCCCAGGTCATCGCATCAAGCAGCGCGGACTTGCCGTGGCCGTTCTCGCCGCTGAGGCAGGCCATCGTAATGCCGGCAAAATCGAGCGGCGGACAGTTTTCGCGGTAGCAGAGGAAATTGTACAGGCGCAGGCGGAGCGGAACCACAGACGAGGCCACCTTTCGCGGCGGTGCAGAGTCCTACAATCGCACAGATATTCTAACGAGGCGGCGACGCTTACCCGACTCCGCTGCCCGGCCTTATGTCGAATCGGCCGCATCCAGGGGCTCTGCCGGTTCTGCCGCCGTGCGCGGGGCATCGTCGGGCGCCGGCTCGCCGTCCACGATCGCGCGGGCGTGGGCGAGGAGCTGCTCGCGGTAATCCGGCGCGCGGTCGTTGCTCTCGAAGTAGCGGCGCAGCGCATCGAGCGGCGCCATGCGTTCCGGCGCCGACTCGTCGAAGACGCGGCGGCGCCGCTCCTGCAGCAGGTTCTTGGTTACCGTCGCGACAAAGTGCGCCCCGGCGAGCGCGTCGCGCAGGTCGTTGTCGCGCAAGGCGGCGTTCTGCTGCGGCGTGAGCGCGATCAGCACGCGCACGATCGCATTGCGTACGTCGGTACGGCGGATCGCCTCGATCACCTCGCCGGTCGCGTCCTCGCCGCGCACGGTCACTTCGACGGTGACGAAGCGGCGGGCGTGCACGCGCCGGAACTCCACGTCGGTCACGCGCTGTCCCACCGGCAGCGCCGGATCGAGCGTGGCGACCATGAAGCCTTTGTCATCGTGCTCTTCGCCGAAGTCGACGCGCTGCATCGAGCCCGCGTAGTACATCGGCGGGCGCGAGCCGACCTGCTGCTGGATGTGGTGGTGGCCGAGCGCCACGTAGTCGAAACACTCCGCGTCGAGCACGCTGGGCTGCAGCGCGGGGAAGCGGCCGACGGTCATCCAGTCTTCGCTGCCGGTCTTCACTTTGGAGCCGTGCATCGCGATGTGCGCCGTGAGGATCGCCGGGATCGCCGGATCGAGCGCCTCCGCTTCGTCACGGATCGTCTCGCCCAGGATCTCCTCGATCTTTCTGTCCACCTCGTCGATGCTGAGGGCGCGGTGCTCCTCTTTGGTGAGCAATGTACTGCGGCTGGGCCAGGGCACACCGACGATCTGCACCGGCCCGCCGCGCGTCTGCACCCGCGTGGTGCCGATGCGCGAGCCAAGATAGACGTTTTCGACCTGCAGCGTACGGAAGATCTCCAGCGCGTTGGCGCGCGCGGCGGCGTTGGGCAGGTCGTGATTGCCGATCAGCAGGTAGACGGGAATGCCGCTGCTCGCCAGCCGGTGCACGCGCCTTGCGAACTCACGCTGGTGCGTCTGCGAGGGCTCGCGCGTCTTATAGGCGTCGCCGGCGAAGACGACGAGGTCCGCCCGCTCGTTCAGCGCGTACTCGACCAGCTCGTCGAAGGCAGCGAGGAAATCGAGCAGGCGCGAGGGCAGACCCGTTTCCGGGTCCGGCCGGCTGTAGTTCTCGACGCCGATGTGCAGATCGGCGAAGTGGACGAGCTTCATGGCGTTCTTACCGAGTACCGCGACTACACGAGAGACAAGGAAACAGGATGTAGGAAATAGAAAATAGGACGGCATCGTCGAACGTCATTCCCAATCGCGCTTTTCCTCACTTTGGCCTCCTAACGCCCCGGCGCATCGCCGTGAGCATACGGCCGATCTCCAACATCAGTGAGCGCGTGTTCGCCGTTTCTTCGACAGGAAACCAGCCGATCTGTTCACACAGCGTTAGCAATGTCTCCGCCTCCGCCAGGGAACCCTGCGCAATAGACAAGAATTGCGCCTTCTCGGCGCGCGACTCCCGCGCCCAGCCCTCCGCAACGTTCGTGGGCACCGATACCGCCGCCCGCGTCAGCTGCGAGCGCATCCCGTACGTCTCCTCACGCGGCAGCCGTGGCGCCAGCGTGTAGACCGACCGCGCCATCGCCATCGCCTTCTGCCACACGATCAACTGCCAGTAGGCAGGCCCGCCCGCCTCCTTTTCGCGCTCTCCTCCGTCCACGTCCCCTATTTCCTATCTCCTGTATTCTATTTCCTTATTCCCCTGGCAGCTCCGATTCGTACGCCGCGGCGAAGGCGGCGGACTGCACCACGGCCGCGTCGTAGCGCTCGCGCAGGGCGGTCAGCAGCCGCTCGATCGGCACGCGCTCCTGCGTCATGCTGTCGCGCTCGCGGATCGTCACGGCCTGGTCCTCTTCGACCGTCTGGAAGTCCACCGTCACACACCAGGGCGTGCCGATCTCGTCCTGGCGGCGGTAGCGGCGGCCGATCGCCTGCGAGTCGTCGTACTGCGTCACGAAGTGCGGCCGCACCAGCTCCCAGACGCGGCGAGCAGTGGGCGTCAGCTTCTCGTTGCGGCTGAGCGGCAGAATCGCGACCGTCACCGGCGCGATCGTCGGGTGGAAATGCAGCACCGTGCGCTTCTCGCCGTTCTCCAGCGTCTCCTCGTCGTAGGCGTCGCAGAGCAGCGCCAGAAACGTGCGATCCACGCCGGCGGCCGGCTCGACGACGTACGGTACGATATGCTCTTTGCGCTCCTCATCGAAGAAGCTGAGCGGCTTGCCGGAGAGTTCGGCGTGCTGGCGCAGGTCGTAGTCGCTGCGCGAGGCGATGCCTTCCAGCTCCTGCCAGCCGATTGGGTAGAGATACTCGATGTCCGTCGTGCCGATCGAGTAGTGCGCCAGCGCCTCTTTGGGATGGACGAGGTAGCGCAGGTTCTCCGGCTTGAGGCCGATGCGCAGGTACCAGCGGAAACGCTCTCTGCGCCAGTAGTCGTAGGCGGCGTGATGCTCGCCGGGCTTCACGAAATACTCCATCTCCATCTGTTCGAACTCACGCGTGCGGAAGATGAAGTTGCCCGGCGTGATCTCGTTGCGGAAGCTGCGGCCGTTCTGCGCGACGCCGAAGGGCAGCTTCTTGCGCGTGCTGGTGAGCACGTTCTCGAAGTTGATGAACATGCCCTGCGCCGTCTCCGGCCGCAGATAGGCGACGTTCTCCTCCGTCTGCACCGGGCCGACGTAGGTCTTGAGCATCATGTTGAACATGCGCGGCTCGGTGAATTGGCCGGTGGCGCCGCATTCGGGGCAGGGACCGTGCAGATCGATGTGGTCGGCGCGGAAGCGCGACTGGCAGTTCTTGCAGTCCACCATCGGGTCGTTGAAGGTGCTGACGTGGCCCGAGGCGACCCAGACCTTCGGGCTGGTGATCACGGTCGCTTCGAGGCCGACGACATCGTCGCGTTCCTGCACCATCGCCCGCCACCAGGTGTTGCGGATGTTGCGCCGCAGCTCAGCGCCGAGCGGGCCGTAGTCCCAGGCGTTGGCGAAGCCGCCGTAGATCTCGGCGGCGGGATAGACGAAGCCACGCCGTTTGCACAGCGAGACGATCGTCTCCATATCGACGTTGGTTTTGGTCACCATGTTTGTCCTCTCGTCCGCCGCTGGCTGCGACGGCGGCGCCGTGCGCTGCGATTGTGTAAACGAACTGTAACAATTTGGCAGGGGTGGGTCAAACGGATCAACGGCCCTGCCACGCGGCGGGGCGCTTCTCCGCAAACGCCGTCGGGCCTTCGACACTGTCCGACGTGGTGCGGATGATGCGCGACAGAAACGCTTCGATGCGCAGCCCCTCGTCCAGCGGCGCGTCATGGCCGCGGTAGACCGATTCTTTGATCGCCCGCAGCGAAAGCGGCGCGTTCTGGCAGATGCGTTCCGCCAGTGCGCGTGCCACGGGCATCACTTCTGCCGCCGGCACGACGTGATTGACGAGGCCGACGCGGTGCGCTTCTTGTGCGCTGATGCGGTCGCCCGTGAACATCATCTCCAGCGCGATGCCGAAGGGAACCAGCCGCGGCAGCCGCTGTGTGCCGCCGCCGCCGGGAATGATGCCGCGCATCACTTCGGCCAGACCGAAGGTTGCGTGCTCGGCGGCGATGCGCATGTCGCAGGAGAGCGCCAGCTCCAGCCCGCCGGCGAGGCAGAAGCCGTTCACCGCGGCGATGATCGGCTTCCAGATCGGCAGGCCGCGATTCAAAGCCGCCGTTTCTGGATCCCAGAAGGCGTCGCGGCCGCCCTCGTGCAGGGCGCGGTTGCGCTGGCTCATCTCCTTCAAATCGGCGCCGGCGCTGAAGGCGCGCTCGCCCGCGCCGGTCACGATCGCCACCCAGGCCTCGGGCGTGTCGCGGAAGCGCTCGAACGCCTCGCGCAGCAGCGTGCGCAGCGGCGTGTTGAGCGCGTTCATCGCTTCCGGGCGATTCAACGTAATCGTGGCGATGTGGCCATCCAACTCATACAGGACTTCGTTCATCTGCTGCCTCCTTGTACGGGGTGCTTCGCCAACAACAGCGGGGCGGCGGCCCGAAAGCCGCCGCCCCGCAGCGTACCGCATCCGCGGGTGAAATTACCTGGCTGCTACCTGGCAATGAACAGCGGCGCCAGCACCAGCGTGATCGTGCTGAGCAGCTTGACGAGCACGTGCAGCGCCGGGCCGGCCGTGTCCTTGAACGGGTCACCGACCGTGTCGCCGACGACGGCCGCGGCGTGCGTGGCCGAGCCTTTGAGCACCACCACGCCGCCCTCGTCATTCATCTCGCCCGACTCGATGTATTTCTTGGCGTTGTCCCAGGCGCCGCCGCTGTTGTTCAAGAACGTGGCGACGATGATGCCGCCGATCGTGCCGATGATCAGCACGCCCGTGACGGCCTGCCAGCCGGCATCCTTGTTGTCCAGCGGACCCTGGCCGAGCAGGCGGAAGACCACGCCGACGACGATCGGCAGACCGACCGCGAGCAGGCCGGGAAGGACCATCTTGCGCAGCGCGGCGCGGGTGGTGATGTCCACGGCGCGGCTGTAGTCCGGCTTGACGCTGTAGTCCATGATGCCCGGATTCTCGCGGAACTGGCGCCGCACCTCCTCGATAATGTCGCCAGCGGCGCTGCCCACGGCACGGATGGCGAGCGAGGAGAAGAGGAAGACCAGCATCACGCCCAGCAAGCCGCCGACGAAGACCTGAATGCTGCCCAGGTCGGCCACGGGCGCATGGCCGATCACTTCCTTGACCTTGTCCAGATACGCGCTGAACAGCAGGAAGGCGGCGAGTCCCGCCGAAGCGACCGCGTAGCCTTTGGTCAGCGCCTTTGTCGTATTGCCAACGGTGTCGAGCGCATCGGTGATGTGGCGTGCGCCTTCGGGTGCGCCCGACATCTCGGTGATGCCGCCCGCGTTGTCGGTGATCGGGCCGAACGTATCCATCGCCAGGACATAGGCGGCGGACATCAGCATGCCCATCGTCGCAACCGCGGTGCCGAATACGCCCGCGGCCGTGGCATCCACGTTCGGCTGACCGCTGACGATGTTATGGATGACGGCATGCGAGCCAAAGATGAAGGCCGATACCAGCGCGGCGCCGATCACGACGGCCGTCACCGCCGTGGTTTCAAAGCCCACGGCCGTGCCGATGATGATGTTCGTCGCGGGGCCGGTGCGCGAGGCGGCCGCGATCTCCTGCACAGGCCGCCACGCGCCGGCGGTGTAGTACTGCGTGATGTAGACGAAGGCGATGCCGGTGGCGATGCCGATCAGGCCGCAGAAGAAGAACCAGTACCACTGGCTGCCGAGCATGGCGTTCGTGGCGATCAGCAGGCCAATGACCGAAAGGATCGAACAGACGTAGTAACCGCCGTTCAGCGGCTGCATCGGATCCTGCTGGCCATCTTCCTTGGCGAAGTACGGGACCGACAGCAGGCCGATGATCGTGGCGATGATGCCGAAGGAGCGCAGGACGAGCGGGAAGAAGATCCACTTGATGTCATGGGTGGCTGAGTAGATCGCCACGCCAAGGATCATGGCGCCGATGTTCTCGGCCGACATCGACTCGAACAGGTCGGCGCCGCGGCCGGCGCAGTCGCCGACGTTGTCGCCCACCAGGTCGGCCACGACGGCGGCGTTGCGCGGGTCGTCCTCGGGAATGCCCGCCTCGACCTTGCCCACCAGGTCGGCGCCCACGTCGGCAGCCTTCGTGTAGATGCCGCCGCCGAGCTGGGCGAACAGCGCCACGAAGCTGGCGCCGAAGCCGAAGCCGACGATCAGGAATGGGGTCGAGCCGACGGGATCGCCGAGCAGCTTGCTGTAGATGCCGAAGATGCTGGAGACGCCGATCAGGGAGAGCGCCGTAACGAGGAAGCCGGAGACGGCGCCGCCGCGCAGTGCGACGGTGATCGCGGCGCGCAGGTTGCGTTGCGCGGCTGCGGCAGTGCGCAAATTCGAGCGCACCGAGATGTACATGCCGATGAAGCCGGCGACGCCGGAACAGGCCGCGCCGACGAGGAAGGCGATGCCCGCGAGCACGCCCTGCTCGCCCGGCCCGACGACTTTGGTCGATGCCTTCAGCGGATCGCTGACACTGTTCGCGGTGGTGCCGACGATCACGCCGATAATTACCGCGACGACGATGGAAAGGGCGGCGATCGTCGTGTACTGGCGTTTCAGGAACGCCATCGCGCCTTCGAAGATGCGGTCGGCGATGTCCTGCATCGCCTCGGTGCCGGTGTCATAGGCGAGTACGTCCCGCGCCAGCCACAGCGCGAACAGCACCGCGATCACACCGACGATGGGTACGATCCACACGATACCCATGCCGTGCGCTCCCTTCTGTCTGACATGGCCGCGAAGCGGCCATCGTAAATCGTCCCGGCGAATCCGTCCAGGCGGTACGGGGAAGCTCGATGGTATGCGAAGCGCCGGACCGGAAACGCGCGCGTAACGGCCCAGCGCCCATCGATTGTGGAATGTACCAGTCGCCTACCCTACGTTCAAGCGCAGGCGTGGCGGAAATGGACGCCAGAGAGTAGTTCGCTGGCGCAGCGTTCGGCCCTCATCCTCTCGTCTCTCCTTCTCCCAATCCTGGGAGAAGGAGACGATCCAGCGCCGAGCGTCCCGATTGATGTGCGGTTAACCCGACGCCGCTTCGCTTCAGCAACCCGGGATCGCCCCTTTCCCCTCAGGATTGGGGAAAAGGGGACGGGGGTATGAGGGCCGAAAGCCGCGCTTCCAGGCGCATTTGCAGCGCCGCGGTGGTCAGGTCGCCGCGCGTACGCTCAAGAATGCCGCGGGTCACATCGGTGGTGCGGCGCAGGCCGCCGGTGAGCGCGTCCGGATAGTCCACGGTCACGAGCACGTCGTAAATGTCGTCCATGGCGCGCAGGAAGCGCTCGCAGCGGGCGATGTCGCCGTCGCGCAGGCTGTCAAGCAGGTAGCGGCGCAGCTCGCCCACAGCTTCGCCCATGCCGTTGAGATAGGCCGCGTGCTCCACGGCCAGGTCGGCGGGGCCGGGCAGCGGCTCGCCGGCAACCAGCGCAAGCGTCAATGCCGCCTCGGCGTGTTCTTTCTGCGCGTCGTGCACGAAGCCGGCGAAGAAGATGTCGGCGTGGCCCGCCAGCGCCTCGCGGATCTGGCGCAAGAGCGCCGTCGCCTGCGCCAGCAGCTCGCAGGCGCGGTCAAACTCGTCGCGGTGCGTGGCGCGGATGCCGTTGGCCGAGAGGCGGATGACCTCGCGGCAGAGCGGCAACGCCCGCTCGCGCGCCTGATTCTTGGCCGCGAGGTTCTCTCGCACGCCGGCCATGATGCCGTCGAGCTGCGCCGCCAGGCCATCGTCGCCGGCCGTCGCGTCGGCCATCGCTCCGCTCCCAATAACAATTGGCCGCGCCACGGATTACAGGTCTTTGACCGGCTCGGGGAACTCGCCCTGGCGTGCGGCGTCGATCATCTGGCGCGCTTCAGACGGCAGCTCCATGCCCATCTCGTCGAAGCGCTTCTCCACCCAGCGCCCGATCTGGCGCGGGTCTTTGTAGGCGTCCGGCCCGGCGCCCGGCTCGGGCGTGCCGTACTGTTCCATGATCTGCTGCTCGCTGCGGTGGTAGGCGAACTTCGAGGGCGCCCGCTCCAGCGCCGCACTGCCGCAGTGGCTGCACGCCGGCTCAACGGCCTGCGAGACGCTGCGCGTGAACACGCTGGTCAGGCGGCCGCACTGTTTGCAGCGGAATTCGTAGATGGGCATCGCCGCCCTCGCTCTTGTTGAATCGGATCAGAAGTCGTCGTCGAAATCGTCGCCGCCGTCGTCGAAGCCGTCGCCGTCGTCGGGCATCTCGCCCGCCTCCATGCGCGACATCATGCCCTCGAAGTCGGGGCCAAGGTCCTCGCCGCTCTCCTGCTGCATGCGCCGCGCCCACTGCGCCATCGCCCGCGGGTCTTCGTTTTCGAGTCCGTCGATATAGGACTCGTCCTCCGCGCTGCCGAACTCGCTGACCGAGCGGTGCACGGCGAAGCGCGAGACGAGCCGGCGCAGCTGCTCGCCGCGGCATTCGGGACAGCGTTCACCGCCCGCGGCGCTGACGCTGCGGCGGAACACCTCGACCTTCTTGCGGCAATCGTTGCAGAAGAATTCGTAAATCGGCATGGCGGGCTCGTATCTCCAGCATAGCGGCGCATGACGCGAGGGCCAACGGGCGTGATGTCATCAGTCTATTTTGCAGGTGGAGCGGCTGAGGGCAGCCGGTGCGCCTAACCCTGACTTCCCTGGCGGGAAGTCTGTCCCTTCCCGAGGCGGGGACTTCTGGAGCGCTCCCGGCGCCGTGCGACGGCGGCGGGGCCTGGGAGTCCCTGCGGGACAGGCGGCGGGCTGGTCTCCCGGCCGATCGCGTCTCCTCGAACCCCAACCCTTCCCGTGTCGGGAAGGGAGGCGCGGCTTCAGCCGCGACGGGGTTAGGCGCGCCGCTCACCCCTCGATCGCGTTCTCGACAATCTGCACGTCCATCACTTTACCGGAGCGATCCAGCGTCACTGCCACGAGGTCGATGCGCGCCTCTTGCGGCAAGTCCGAGTGGTCGGCCAGGAACTGCTCGGCAGCAGCCAGCAGATGCCGGCGCTTGGCCGGCGTGATCGACCAGAGCGCCGAGCCGAGGTCACCCTCGCGCCGGGCGCGCACTTCGACCAGCACCGTCTGACCGTCCTTGAGCGCGACGATGTCGATCTCGCCCGGCCCGGCGCGCACGTTTCGACCAACAATCCGATACCCGGCGCGCTCGAGCCACCCCGCCGCCAGCCGCTCCGCGAAGGCGCCGAGCGCGCGGCGATGACCCTCCGCGGCGTTGCTGTGCCCGTCAGGCTTATTGTCACCGCTGCCTTGCGGCGTCATCGGCGTCCTTCTGGAGCCGTCGCAGCGGCGAGGCGCAGCGGCGCGAAGGAGCGGCGGTGGATCGGGCTGGGGCCGAGGCGGGCGAGGGCGGCAAGATGCTCGGCGGTGGCGTAGCCGCGATTGCGGGCGAGGCCGTAGCCTGGATAGCGCTGGTCGAAGCCGTCCAGCATGCGGTCGCGCGCGACCTTGGCGACGATCGAGGCCGCGGCGATGGCGCTGCAGCGGGCGTCGCCCCTGATGATCGCCTCCTGCGGCTGCGGCACGCCGTCGAGATGGAAGGCGTCGAGCAGCAGCGCGTCGGGCGTGATGGCCAGCAGCGTGAGCGCCTGTCGCATCGCTTCGCGCGCCGCGGCGGCGATGCCGATCTCGTCGATACGGCGGGCGCTGGCCACGCCAACGCCATACGCCCGTGCCTCGCGCCGGATCAGGCAGGCCAGCCGCTCGCGCTGCGCGGGGGCGAGCAGCTTGCTGTCGCGCACGTAACAGAGCCAATCCGGATCGCGGCGAGGCAGGATCACCGCCGCGGCCACCACCGGCCCGGCCAGCGGCCCGCGCCCCACCTCGTCCACCCCGGCGACGAGCCGGAAGCCGAGCGCCTGCCAGTCACGCTCGATCGCGCGATCGGGCGCCGACGCACCGCCTATCCCTGACGGCTTCGCCGTCTGTCCCTTCCTCACCAGGGAAGGGTTGGGGACAGTCGGCGCTCCTCGCCCCAACCCTCCCCTCCCCTGTGGGCCAGAGCGCAGCGCAACCGTCGGAGACTTTCCAAGCACAGCCGAGCGCTTGCGCGAGGGAGGGGTAGGCCACGGTGCTGCGCCACGCTCGACTTCCGCTCGCCTGGCAACGAACCTCTTCACGATGTGCCGTGCGTCACTTCATCCCCCAGCCGAATGGGCGATAGTATCAGTAGCCCGTTCTTCGTTGGCGGGTTCTTCAAGCGATGGTATACTTTTGCTAGAGCGGCCATCGCTGCTCACCGCATCGTTCCGCAGCCGGCTTGCCGGCCCGCGGCGCGATCGTCCCGAACCGGAGCTGCCATGTATTCCCGTTGGCTCAGGAACAGCTTCATCTATCTGCTGATCCTGGTGGCGGTTATCGCCATCGTCTTCAGCTTCTTTGCTGGGGGCAGCAGCACCCAGAGCAAGCCGCTCGGGCAGGTCGTGACCGACGCCCGCAACGGCACCATCAAACAGATCGACGTTTCGGGCAACAGCCTGACCGTCACGCTGAACGACGGCTCGAAGTATCATTCGCGCAAGGAAGACGGCGGCACCGTCTACAGCGTGCTGAACGATGCGCACGTCGATCCCGCCCAGATCGAAAAAGTTCCGGTGAACGTTAAGGAGCCGAGCCAGTTCGGCAACTGGCTGGGCATCCTCTTCAACTTCCTGCCGCTGATCATCTTCGGCGCGATCCTGCTGTTCATGATGCGGCAGGCGCAGGGCTCCAACTCGCAGGCGATGAGCTTCGGCAAGAGCCGCGCCCGTATGTTCACGGGCAACAAGCCTTCGGTCACGTTTGTCGACGTTGCCGGCGTGGACGAAGCCAAGGAGGAACTGGCGGAAGTCGTCGAGTTCCTCAAGTATCCGGAGAAGTTCGCCGCGCTCGGCGCCCGCATTCCGCGCGGCGTGCTGCTGGTCGGCCCGCCTGGCACCGGCAAGACGCTGCTCGCCCGCGCCGTGGCCGGTGAGGCCGGCGTGCCCTTCTTCTCGATCTCCGGCTCCGAGTTCGTGGAGATGTTCGTGGGCGTCGGCGCCAGCCGCGTGCGCGACCTCTTCGACCAGGCCAAGCGCAACGCGCCCTGCATCGTCTTCGTGGACGAGATCGACGCGGTCGGCCGCCAGCGCGGCGCCGGCCTCGGCGGCAGCCACGACGAGCGCGAGCAGACGCTGAACCAGATCCTGGTGGAGATGGACGGCTTCGATACGAACACGAACGTGATCGTGCTCGCCTCCACCAACCGGCCCGACATTCTCGACCCCGCGCTCTTGCGCCCCGGCCGCTTCGACCGGCAGGTGGTGCTGGATCGCCCCGATGTGCGCGGCCGCCGCGCCATCCTCGAGGTCCACGCCAAGGGCAAGCCGCTGGACAAGGACACCAGCCTCGAGATTCTCGCCAAGCAGACGCCGGGCTTCTCCGGCGCCGATCTGGCGAACCTCGTCAACGAGGCGGCAATCCTGGCCGCCCGGCGCAACAAGAAAAAGATCAGCATGGACGAGTTCAACGAGGCGGTCGATCGCGTGATCGCCGGGCCGGAGCGCAAGAGCCGCGTGATCAGCCCGCGCGAGAAGGAGATCATCGCCTATCACGAGGCCGGCCACGCGCTCGTGGCGATGAAGCTGCCCGAGGCCGATCCGGTCTTCAAGATCACGATCGTCTCGCGTGGCATGGCCGGCGGCTTCACCCGCTTCCTGCCCGAAGAAGACCGCCATCTCGGCAACAAGGCGCACTACTCGGCGCAGCTTGCCGTGGCGCTCGGCGGCCACCAGGCCGAGGAGTTTGTCTTCGGCGACGTGACCACCGGCCCGTCAGACGACATCTCCCGCGCGACCAAGATCGCCCGGCACATGGTCACGCAGTGGGGCATGAGCGAGCGGCTCGGACCGCGCACCTTCGGCCGCAAAGAGGAGTTGGTCTTTTTGGGCCGCGAGATCTCAGAGCAGCGCGACTACTCCGAGAAGGTCGCAGAGGAGATCGACGACGAAGTGCGGCGGCTGGTCGAAAGCGCCAAGGAAGTGGCCCACCGCATCGTGGCCGAGAACCGGAACGTGCTCGACCGCGTGGCGCGCAAGCTGATCGAGGACGAGACGATCGAGGGAGACGACGTGACGCGGCTGTTCTCCGGCGATGAGGACTTCTCCTCCGAGCCGGTCACACTGCCGAAGCCGCCAGCACCGCCGAGCCGCGGTGAGGAGCCGGATGAGCACGAACTTCCGAAGGCGCAGCCGCGGCCGGGCCTCGCCTGGGGCGGCAGCGCCACGTCGCAGTTGCTCCCGCCGGAGCGGCCGGGCAGCTAGCCCACAGCACGAACACACGCAAGAGGAGAGGTGGCAGCCGCCTCTCCTCTTGCGTGTACGAAGATCCTTCGTTGACGAACTGCCGCACGGTTTGCTACGATCGCAGGACGTGACCGGAAGAGAGGCCCGCATCTGATGTACGCAGTGATTCGCAGCGGCGGCAAGCAGTACACCGTCCGCGAGGGGGACACGCTCGACGTGGAGCTGCTGGCCGGCGAGCCGGGCGAGCAAGTCGAGCTGACCGACGTGCTCATGGTCGGCGAGGGCGCCGAGGTGACGATCGGTGCGCCGCTCGTCGCGGGGGCGAAGGTCGTGGCCGAGGTTGTGGAGCACGGCCGCGGCGAGAAGATCATCGTCTTCAAGTATCACGCCAAGACGCGCTACCGCCGCAAGATCGGCCACCGACAGCACTTCACCCGGCTCAGCATCCGCGAAATCGTCTCGGCATAGCCGGCGCGGCACATCTGGAGGTTCTGCATGGCACACAAGAAGGGCGTCGGCAGCTCGCGCAACGGGCGCGACAGCAACTCGCAGCGGCGTGGCGTCAAGCACTTCGACGGCGAGTTGGTGCAGCCCGGCAACATCCTTGTCCGCCAGTGCGGCACGCGCTTCCATCCCGGCAAGAACGTCGGCATGGGGCGTGACTTCACGATCTTCTCGGTCGTCACCGGCACCGTGAAGTTCGAGCCGCTCGCACGCGGGCGCAAGCAGCTCAGCGTCTATCCCGTGGCCACGGCCACGCCTGCAGAATCCGAGGTTTCCGCCAGTGCGTGAGAAGATCCATCCCAACTACGTCGAGGCGCGCGTCGTCTGCGCCTGCGGCAACACCTTTACGACGCACTCCACCAAGCCGGAGCTGCGCACCGAGGTCTGCTCCGCCTGCCACCCGTTCTTCACGGGCGAGCAGCGCATCGTGGACACGGCCGGCCGCGTCGAGCGCTTCAACAAGCGCTGGGCCAAGGCCGAGGCGGGGCGGCGGTAGCCGGCCCGGCCCCCATCCCCTGCCCCTTCCCCAATACTAGGGGAAGGGGTTCTATGCGGTGGTTTGGGCGGCGCGGATCGCTTGCAGCACCGCGGGCAGATTGTTGAGGACATCTTCATTGCTCACGCGGAGGACGCGATAGCCGTAGGCGGCAAGGTGTTGCGTGCGCTCCGCGTCGCGCGCCGCCTGATCGGCGTCCGCGTGAACGCTGCCGTCCACTTCGGCGGCCAGCTTGATCCGCGGGCACCAGAAGTCCAGGACGTACGGCCCAACGGAGTGCTGCCGCCGAAAGCGCAGCCCGTCCACCGCCCGCCGCGAATCGCCTGCCAAAGTGTCTGTTCAGCCTCGGTCATCGCCGAACGCAACGAACGCGCGGCCACCATGAGCTCACGCGTATTTCCGCGCACCCGGCGTCTCGCCCTGATCGCTGGATCGACTCCGTAACTCTCAGCCATCAGATCCAACCCTCCGCCTGAAGATCTCCCCTTCCCCTAGTATCTGTCTCTTATACACATCTCCGAGCCCACGAGACAGGCAGAAATCTC
>CALFMN010000222.1 GCA_937879875.1 uncultured Chloroflexota bacterium
CCGTTGGGCTGGCCGTGGCCGTAGGTGACGGGGCAGGGGTGGTCGAGGGCGAGGGACCGGGGGTGACGGAGGGCGGCAGGCTCGCCTGTGCGAACTGCTGCTGCTGGTCCGGGGTGAGATAGCGGCGGGAGCCGGTGACGCGCGCGGCGGGGGTCAGGTCCGGGCGCGGTGGATGCGCGGCGAGCGGGTGCGGCGGCGGCGTGGCGCGGCGCGGGGGATTGCCCGCCTGCAGCGCGGGCCGCACGGTTTGGTGTGCGGTGGTTATGGCTGCAGCCGCACCCAGTGGGAGCGTGATCAGCACGAGGACCAGGAGCAGGCGCCGGCGGGGTAGACGCATCGCACGACTCCAGACCGATGTGGGCGCGTCGCGCTCATCTGGCAGGGAGCGAGTGCGGGCCGGCGGAACCATGCACTCGTGGCGGCCCGATTATGTAGGCTAGGAACACCGTTTGCCAGACGGGAAAGAGTGTCAGCCGGCCGCAATCTTGTTCGGCCTTTTGATGCTTTGTTGTCAGGGACCGTGTTGAAGGCCGGGGACGGACACAGCGGTCGAGCGCGGCACATCCCGCGGTACCGGTGAGGCACGCTGGGCCGGGGCGGGCGGCGGCCGCGCGGCGGCCCCCTGATCAAACCAGGCCACGGCGCACCGCCTCTGCCGCTAGCTGAGCGAGCGAGTGCGCCCCCAGCCGCCGCTTGAGCCGGTCGCTGAGGCGCTGCACGGAACTGGCGCTGAGCCCGGTCGCGGCCGCAATCTGCTTGCGACCCTGGCCGGCGACGTGGCCACGCAGCACGGCCAGCTCCTGCGGGTCGAGCGTGGGGAGCGGGAGCTGCGGCCCGAGCAGGCGCGTGGCAATGAGCTCGCGGCGCAGCGCTTCCACCATCGCGCGGGCGAGCACCACGGCATCGGCGCTGGCGATCAAGGCGAGTCCATCGCACAGCGCGGCGGTCGGTTCGGGGAGCCTGACGAACACGCCGCTGACACCGAGCGCGAGCAGGTCGAGGAGCGCCGCCGCCTCGAAGGCGGCAGTGCGCACCACGACGCGGGCGCGGAGCACCTGGGCGAACAGCAGGCGCAGGTACTGCGGGTCGAGCCGGCCAGCGCGGGTCGGGTCGACAAGGATGAGGTCCGGCTGGCTGGGGCCAAGGGGGAGGCCGTCTTTGAGGGAGCAGGCGGCGACGACGGCGAAGCGGGCGTCGCGGGTGAGATGCTCGGCGAGCAGCCTGCGCTGCTCCAGATCGTCGTCGAGAATCAGGACGCGGAGCGGTGCTTCGCGGGCAGTGACCATCGCGGGAGATCCTCCTGTGCAGGGATAACGGGCGCGGATGGACAGCGCGCCAACGCACGCAGCGCCAGCTACGGCGGCGGCGTGCGTTAGCCCACTCACTCCATAAACGCTGAAGCGAACGAAATTCGGCCAACGGGCGTCTGCTGCACTGGCCCGGGTCGCCCACTGGTGGACGCGGCCAACGCCGCCATACGAACCAGCGGCCGCAACCCGCAAGAGCAGCAGTTTGCGCTGGCACGAAAGCGAACCCGGGGAATGCTGTCCGCTCGGGCGCCAGCGGCGCGGATCAGCGACCTTTCGGGGCGGTGGGAGCGTCTGGTCGAGTGCACGCCGGCGCGCCGGCGGCTGCGACCGAACTAGCTGATGACGTTCGACGTGGGGTCGTCTGACATGGCCGCCGCGCGGCCATCGGGAAACGTGGGGCACGACGACGTGATGATGCTGGCGCTGCTGTGTGAGGCCGCGGCGGGGGCGGTGCCGCTGGTGGTGCAGGGGCGGCGGGGTGATGGCTGGGAAGAGGCGCCGCGTGGACCGGACCGTGGGCCACGCGTGCGGGCGCTGGAGTGAACGCGAGGATCGAGCGAGGCATATCTCAGTACCCACCGGACGTGCCGCCCCGTGAGACGGTGATTGTGTAACGCCTTGTGACACCTCGGCACAGGCGTAGAGGGACCTGGCAGCCGCCTCAACTATCGGTGTCTCAAAACGATCCTTTCTGAGATGAGCACGCGGTGTACGGCTCGCGCCGCTGCACCGCGACGATTTGATCGGCGGCCGCCGCTCCCGTGCCGGCTCGCGACGGCGTCGCCCGTCGCTGGCGGGTGGGCTGAACCGGCACCCGGACGGGACAAGCCGTCAGCGTGCCGGCGGCGTCAGCGTGGCCGCGGTGACCGCCAGGTTGCTGAACCGCCCATCAAGGGTTCCGGACCCGTACAGGCCCAGGACCAGTGTGCCCGTGGCGTACGTGTCGTCGTGGACAAGCACCACCCGCACGCCGTTGATCGCGGCCGTGATCGTGGTGCCGACACAGGCCAGCTCCACGTGGTTGACGCTGCCATCGGTCCGCAGCGGCGCCACCTTCGGGAGGTCTGGCGCATTGGCCAGGGGGACGACCGTCGTCTGATTGTCCCGCCGAAAGATCTCCACGGCGCCTGTGGCGAGGACGCGGAGGGCATAGAAGGATAGGCCCTGGTTCGTTGCCCGACACCGCACGGTCATGCCGCTGTCCGCCGCGCTCGTCTGCAGCGCCACGTCCAGCGACAGCACCACGTCCGCATACGTGCCCGGGACATTCGTCGCCCAGGTGCCCATTTGCAGATTCTGCCCGCGCATCACGAAGGCGCCGGCTTCCACCGTAAAGGCGACCCTGGGATCCCCCGAGTCCTTCGCTAACAGGTCCACCCCGGAGGCGTTCGCAGCGGGCGGCCACAGCCGCGCACCGAGCAGCACGCCCGGCAGTCCCGTGGCGGTTGCCGCAGCGACGGCGGCGCTGCGGGCGGTCGTTGGAGACGTCGCCGGGCTGGCAGCGGCTGCGCTGGCCGGGGTCGGCGTGAGCAGCGCAGCCCTAGCGGCAGCCCGCGGCGCGGCGCCCGTGGCAACGGGGACGCTCGCCGGCGCGCCGGCTGCGGCGGGGATAACCGCGCTCGGGGCCGTCTGGCCACGGCTGCCCACGCGCTGCGGGGAACCGTGCGTGCGGTTGGTCCCCGTGCCGCCGCTGCCCCGCACCGCGACGAGCGCGATGGCGCCGAGCACGACCGCCGCGGCACCGCCCGCGACCAGCAGCGGCCAGCGCCGGCCGCGCGGTGCGCTGGTCCGGGCGGACACCGGTGCCGGTTGGGGTGGTGCCTGCGCCTGTGCCGCGGCCGCGGGCGACGGCGTGCCGGCGGCTGCCGACGGCGTGGCGTCCGCGCCGCGTGCGGGCGGTGCTGCAGGGGTGGCCGTGTCCTGCGCCGCGGCCGCGAGCGCCGCAATGAAGGCGCTGCTGGTCGGGTAGCGGTCGGCCGGCGCCTTGGCCAGCGCCTTCAGCAGCACCTGCTCCAGCGCCGGCGTGACCGCCGGATTGCGCGTGCCCGGCAGGGGCAGCGGCGCATTGACTTGCATAAAGGCGACTTCGACCGGGGTGGTTGCGCTGAAGGGCACCGCCCCGGTCAGTAGCTGATAGGCGGTGATCGCCAGCGCATACTGGTCCACCCGCCCATCCAGCGGCTTGCCCAGCACCTGCTCCGGCGCCATATAGGCGGGGGTGCCCAGCCCCACCCCCGCCTGCGTCAGCGAGGCGCCGTCGTCGGGACGCGGTGCCGCGTCCTCCCCGCTGAACGCGGACTCCAGCAGGCGCGCGATGCCGAAGTCGGCGATCACCGGCGTGCGTCGGCCCTGCGCGTCCGGCAGGGTGAGCAGGATGTTGGCCGGTTTGATATCGCGGTGGATGACGCCCTGGCCGAAGGCGAAGTCCAGCGCCGCGGCCACCGGCGCGAGCAGCGGGAGGACCTGGGCTACCGGCAGGGGCTGCGTCAGCAGCTCCTTGAGCGTGCCGCCGCGGATGTAGCGGTAGCAGATATAGAGCTGGCCGTCGACCTCGCCGCTCTCGTAGATGGGCAGGATATTGGGATGCTCCAGGTGGGCGAGCACGTCGGCCTCGCGGCGGAAGCGGGCGCGAAAGGTCGGCTGGGCAGCCAGCTCCGGGCTGATGATTTTGAGCGCGACCTCGCGGCGGGGCTCCGCCTGGAAGGCGTGGTAGACGCTGGCCATGCCGCCCACGCCCAGCCGCGTCAGAATGCGATAGCGCCCGAACGGGCTCCCCGGGTCCAGGACCATCGCCTCCCTCCAGCGGCGGTACGGACCGGCCTGCGGGTGGCCGCGCCCGCGTCGGCGGGGCGACCGCGCCGGTCGCCGCGGCGAAGGCCGCACGGACCACGCCAGCGCGCGACCGACTTGACCGATTATGACGCAACACGAGAGCGGCTGGTGTTTTTCAACAGGCTGGGTCGTTTCCGAGTATACGGCTTCGTTCGGCTGAACGCTGGCTGCCCGAGCCCGGATCGTGTGCTACGGTCAGAGCCCAGCGCGAGATGGCCTGTTCAGGTCGCGGGGCTGAGCCCGGCGGGGGCATGCAGTTGAGTCGGGTTTCCTTCCGGTGCGCCCTGTGAGGATCCAAGCTAGCGGCCGCGCAAGCGGGGATCCCAGGTATCGCGGAGCGCATCGCCGAGCAGGTTGAAGGCGAGCACCGTGAGGGTGATCGCCAAACCGGGGAAGAGCGCGAGCCACGGCGCCTGTTCCATATACGCGCGGCCTTGCCCGGCAAGCATATTGCCCCACGACGGCGTCGGCGGCGTCGTACCCAGGCCGAGAAAGCTGAGCGATGCCTCGATGATGATCGCGTTGCCGATCCAGATCGACGCCAGGATCAAGATGGGCGCAGTGACGTTGGGCAGGACGTGGCGCAGCATGATGCGGCCGTTCCCCGCGCCGATCACGCGGGCGCCCTCGACGAAGACGCTTTCGCGCACCGTGAGCACGGCGCTGCGCACGACCCGCGCGTTGACCGGCATGATCACCAGGGCGATGGGAAAGATCGTGTTGATCGTGCCTTTGCCGATCACCGCAGCAACGACCAGCGCGAGCAGCAGGCCCGGAATCGACTGGACGCTGTCCAGCAAGCGCTGGACGATGAGGTCGGCTGTGCCGGAGAAGTAGCCGCTGACGAGACCGATCGCGGCGCCGATCAAGGTACCCAGGACGACGGTCGTGATGCCGACTTCGAGGGAGATGCGGGCACCGTACACGACGCGCGTGTAGACGTCGCGGCCGATATCGTCCGTGCCAAACCAGTGCGCACCGCTCGGTCCACGCAGCCGTTCCAGTGGCGCCGGGAGGGTCGGCCCGGTGGGCGTGAGCAGCGGCGCGAAGATCGCCGCCACGACCATGAGCAGCACAATCAGCGCGCCGACCGCGCCCAAGGGATTCCGCCGGGCGAAGCGCAGGGCCGCACTATGCCACTGTCCGCCGGGGCGGGCTGGCAGCGCGACGCCAGACGCATCGACGGTAACGGCGGACGAGAGCGCCATGCTTGGAGCCTCAGGCGAAGCGAATGCGTGGGTCGAGCCAGGCATAGCTCAGGTCCACGAGCAGATTGGTGCCGATCACGATGATCGTGAAGACCATGACCAGCGCCTGGACCAGCGGGTAGTCGCGAAACGTCAGCCCCTCAAGCGCGAGCCGGCCCAGACCGGGCAGCGCAAAGATCGTCTCGATGATGATCGCGCCGCCCAGCAGCACCGCCAGCTGGCCGCCCATGATCGTGACGACCGGCAGGGACGCATTCTTGAACGCATGGCGGATGATGACCGCGGCCGGGCCGATGCCCTTCGCCCGGGCCGTGCGGACGTAATCTTCGCGCAGCACCTCCAGCAGCGTGGAGCGCGTCATGCGCATGATGACCGCACCGAGACCGTAGCCAATCACCAGGGCCGGCAACACCAGTTGCTCGAGATTGGCCAGGGGATCCTGGGTGAACGAGCGGTAGGTGAGCGGCGGAATCCAGCCGAACCAGATCGCCATGTAGGTGATCGCCATCGAGGCCACCCAGAAGTTCGGCGCCGAAAGCCCGAGGATGGCAAAGACCCGGCCGGCGTAGTCGATCCCCGATCCACGGAACGCCGCGGAGATCACGCCGATCGGCACACCGATGGCAACGCCGAACAGCATGGCCAGCACGGTCAACTCGATCGTCACGGGAAACGCATCCCGCAGTGAAGCGTTGATCGAGCGGCCGGTGTAGATGGAGTGCCCCAGGTCTCCCCGCAGGATACGCCCCACCCAGATGCCGTACTGCTCGGGCAACGACTTGTCCAGGCCGTACTGGTGCTTCATCTGTACGATGTCGGACGGTTTGACCGTCCCCTGGTCGGCGAGCTTGGCGACGATGACGTCGCCCGGCACGAGGTGCAGCAGCCCGAAGACGAGCAGCGATGTCAGCAGCACGACCGGCACGGCGTAGATCAGTCGCCGCAGGATGTAGGTCTGCATCAGCGCCTCCGGCCAGCCGCACGCTTACCCCTTGTCTACCCAGTGCTGCACCCGCGCAGCACCGCCGTAGTCTGCGGTCCCGCCCCCGCGCAGCGCCATCGGCCGGAAGTTGCGAATATGCGGTTTGAGGAGGTAGAAGGCGTTCGTGTACGGCATCCACAGGCGCCAGGCTTGATCCTGTTCCCGCTGGAACAGCTGCTTGACCAGGTCACGGCGTTTCTGTACGTCGGTCTCCGCCCGGATCTTGATCGCCAGATCGTCAATCTGCGCGTCGTCGACATACCAGTAGTTGGCGACGGACTTCGAGTAGATGTTCTGATAGGTGAAGTCGTCCAGTGTGCTGCTCGATCCGATCTGGAATCCCCACGCCGTGCCCGTCCACTTGTGGCTGGTGTATTCCTGGAACCAGGTGGGATAATCGACCTGCCGGATCGTGAGGTCGACGTTCAGGTTCTTCTTCAGGTCCGCCTGCGCCAATTGTACCTGCGAGGTCATCGCGGTCGAGTACTCGAAGTACGTCAGCGTGTCTTTGAAGCCATCGGCCTTCCCCGCGGCAGTCAGCAACTTCTTCGCCCCTGCCGGGTCGAACTTCCAGTATGGCCCGCACTGATCCGGGGTGACCGCCGCGTCCTGGAAGTAGATCCAGGGGATGCCCCAGCCGTAGGTGGCGTGTCCGGAAAAGATGCTCTGCAACTGCGCGTTGCGGTCGATCGCCATCGACAGCGCCTGACGCACGCGGGGATCGTTGTAGGGCGGTGAGTTCGCCGCCATCGCCAGCCCGAACACGGAATGGATCGCCGCCTGTTCCAGCACCTGGGTATCCGCGTTGGACTTGACGATCGGATCCACGTCGGATGGGGTGAGCCCGGTGAGCGTGTCGAATTGGCCGGAGCGGAACCCGGCGATCCGGGCCGCTCCGTCCGGGACGAACGGCTGGTCAAAGCCGTCGATGTAGGGTTGACCTTTGACGAAATAGTTCGGGTTCTTCGACGCCTTGAAGCCGACTTTGCGCTCAAAGGCATCCATGATGAACGGGCCGGTGCCGATCGTCGTGGATTTGAGATCGCCCTGCTGGTCGATGATTTCCTGCGCGAACACCCACTGCGTCGGCGAGGTGAGAACCTCCAGCATGCCGCCGAACGGCTGCTTCAGCACGAACTTGGCCGTGTACTTGTCCGGCGTTTCCACGCGGTCGAGGAGGTCGAAGGCGCCGGTGTGTGCGCCGCTCTTCGCGTAGCCTTCGAACGTGTTCTTGAGGTCCTGTGAGGTCAACTCGCGGCCGTTGACCGGCGGCTTGTTGTGGAAGGTGACCCCTTGCACGAGCGAGAACGTCAGCGTGGCCGGATCCGGCTGCTCCCACTTGTCCGCCAGGTCGCCCTTGAGCGTGAAGTCGGTATTCACATTCGCTTCTGCGCCCTGGACCGTGCGCACGACCCGGTTGTGAATGGAACTGACGAAGTTGTGCAGGCCGTAGGAGAGCGTCAGCCGTGGGTCGAGGTCGGGCGGCTCGCTGGGCGTGGGATAGGAGATGCGGCCGCCGGTCTTGACCTGCGCGCTGCTGGGTGTCGCCACGCGATTGCGCGCCCCAACGTTCGGCGTGCCCGCAGCGCCCCCTGCGCTGCCTGATGAGGAGGACTTGCTGCTGCCGCAGGCGAGACCCGCCAGCGCCGTCGCCCCCGCACCGGCGGCAAGCGCAGCGAACTGGAGTGTGCGCCTCCGATCCAACCGCCGCCGGCTCAGCTGCTGCCAGTAGCTCCCGCGATCCGGCACACCACACCTCCGGCCTGATCGGCCCTGCGATCCTCGCGATGCTCCCGCCTGGTTGTTGCTAGGCATTGTAGAACCGCTGTCAAGCCGCGCACGGGTCGTTGGTGAACGCAGGCGCAGAGGCCGACCAGCGCGGTTCGCAGCGCGCTGGTCCGGAGCATAATGAAAGGCGCCCCTGCCAGCGGGCGTGGTACCCCGGTGCGGCCGCCACCGCGGCGAGACGAAGGGACCCAGCGGATGCAGCACATCCTCCGGCTCGGCCCACTGCTCTCCCTGCTGCTCCTCCTCGGCGCCCGCGGTGGCGTCGCGGTGGCCCAAACCCCACCGGCGCTCTCGCCGATCGCGCAGCTCCTCCAACCCTACCTGCTGCCCGAGTCCGCCGCGCCAGCTGGTTTCCACCTCAGCCGCGTGCAAGAACGGACCAACGTCTTGATTGCCGGGCTGCTCCAGGATCCCGAGCAGATTCGGCCACAAGTCGAGCGGGGACGGATCACCGGGGTGCGGCAGCTATTCCAGCAGGGGACAGCGGCCCGCTCGCGCTCTATATCTACCCGGTCCTCTACCGCGACGCCGCCGGGAGTCTGGCTGATCTGGCCGACAACCCGGCCGCGCCGGGCCAGACGCTCACCGCCTTCGACCTGCCGGTGCTCGGCGACGCGGCGCTGGGCCTGCTGATCCGCGGCACCGGCGCGGACGGCACGCCCTACGAGCAGCGGCAGATCGCCTTCAGCGCCGGCCGGCTCGAGGTCGTGCTGTACGAAATCGGACCCAGCGGGGCGCCGCGGCCCGACGATGTCCTGGCCGCTGCGCAGGCCGTCGCGCGCCGGATCGCCGCCCAGCCCGTGCCGCCGCCGAGCCCGGCGGAACGCGCGCTGCTCACCGACCAGACGAGCCCGGCCGCGATCTTGTATGACGCCTATACGTACTTGCTGGCAAGCGCCTACCCGCCCGTGCCACCCGCCACGGTGCTCACCGCCGCCTACCGCGGGGCGGCGGCCGTGCTGGGGCAGCCGGACCGCGAGCCCCCAGCGATTACGAGCGACGACCCGATCGCAGCCTGGGCGCAGTTCCTCCCCGCCTACCGCGCACTCGAGGCGCAGGCAGGCGAGCCGGACCTGCCGCGTCTCGGCTACGCGGCGGCCGACGCGATGTACGCGTCGCTGCACACCTGCCGCACCCACTTCCTCAGCCCGCAGCAGGGCCAGCCGTGCTCGCGGCGCTCAGCAACCACGCGCTCGCGACCGTGGCCGCCACCGCCACGCCCCACGCGCCGTTCCGCATCGAGCGCGTCTTGCCCGGCAGTCAGGCCGAGGCGGACGGGCTGCAGCCGGGCGATCAGCTCCTCGCGATCGACCACGTCACCGCTCAGCAAGCGGGCGGGGAGCCGCAGTTCCTGGCGCTCGCGCTCGGCCAGGCGGGGCAGCCGCTCACGCTCACCCTCCAGCGGCCCGGCGTACCCACGCCGGTTGAGATCACCACCACGCGTGAGCTGGTGTCCTACCCGCTGGAGCAGCATCAGGTGCTGCTCGGGACCATCGGCTACGTCGACTTCGAGGGCTTTGCTGCCGGCGCCGCAGCCGTGGACGCCCTGCGCGCGGCGCTGACCGAGCTGTCGGCCGCCGGGGTGAGCGGCTGGATCCTGGACCTGCGCCTGAGCACGGGCCGCTCGCTGAGCACCCTGCAGCGCGTCGCCGGGGTCTTCTTGCCCCCTGATACCCCGGTCGCGACCACGCGTGGCGTGGAGGGCGGCCCAACGGCACTGGGCAGCATGGGCACGCCGCTGGTGGACCAGAAGCCGCTGGTTGTGATGATCGGTCCGGGCACCGTCGCCGCCGCGGAGGTGCTGGCCCAAACGCTGCACGATGCTGGACGGGCGACGGTGGTCGGGTCGCAAAGCGCGGGCTGCGTGAACGACGGCCCACGGTACGGGCTGCTCGACGGTGGGGGCGTCGTCATCTCGGCCACCGCGGTGTACGCGGGGGCGAGCCAGACGCCGCTGGAGGACGCTGGCGTGTCGCCAGACGTGGCCGTGGCGCGGAGCGAAGCGGATCTGGCCGCGGGCCGGGATCCGCAGCTCGACGCGGCGCTTGCCCTCCTCGGGCAGGTCGTGCCGCTGCCCGAACGCGCCGCTATCGGGACTGACGCACGCGTCAGCGGTCTCACCACAGCGAGCAGCAGCGGGCTGGGCGCCCGCCGAGGAGTCGTGGGTGGTGCGGGGGTGTCCTGGTGGCCAGGCCCACCACGGCGCTGACCATCGCCCTCGTACGCGCCGAACACCACGCGGGCGCGGGTTGAGGGCAGGCTCAGCGTGTCCGGCAGCTGCCGCTGGATCGCCATGATGCTGTTGGACCCGTCCAGTGCTGCGCGTGATATAACGCGTATACGAATTTATGGAGCGCGAGCAGGCACCGGATCAGCTTCAGCTAACCGGCATCCACATCAATCTCGCAGACCACGCGATCAGATTCGAAGACCGCCCCACCGTGCCGTGGCGGTTGCGCTTCACCGGTGAGGCGGTGCTGTCGTGAGCGGCGATGAGCAAGTTGGCCGCGATCCGGGATAGGGCTGGGCCAGCTCAGGCCGATGCCTCTGCTTCACGGCTGCCGTCCGGGGTGCGACCTTTGACGCGCCACAACGGTCCCTTCAGGTAGAGCACGTGACCATGGTGGAGCAGTCGATCCACGATCGCCGCCGCCAGACTGCCGTCCTACACGATCTGCGCCCACTCCGTCAGGCTCTTGTTCGAGGTGATCAACGTTGGTCGCCGCCGTACGCCGCAGAGGGCGGGCAACAACACGCTCCTGTTTGGACCACTGCGAGGAGGAAGGATCAGGGTCTTTTGATTCTCGGCTGGGCACTGCGCTCACTTGCGGCCGGAACGCGGTAACGCTCCCGACAGGCTCGCCGCTGCGCGGCGACTTGCCGCGACAGTCGCAGAATCAAAAGACCCTGGGCCACCGCGTACAGGCCTTGACAATAGAACGTATGTTCTTTTATCCTGCCGGCACATGCCGCAGTCATGCCTGCCGCCGTGCATGCAGACGATCGGTCGGGATGCTGCCCGAGGAGGAACGTGGTGCGGTCGTCGCGGATTGCCTGCGTCCTGCTGCCGAACCTTGCCGTGCAGGTCGTGCTCCGCCAGCGCCCTGAACTCGCCGGGAAACCGGTGATTGTCGGTGGCTATCCCCACGAACACCGGAGCGTGCTGGACGCCTCGCCCGAGGCATTGCGGACTGGCGTCTCACCGGGGATGTCTCTCCGCCGCGCGGCCGGGCTCTGTCCCGCGGCCACCTTCCTCCCCCTCGACGCCGCGCTCACGAGCGCGGCGTTTGCGTCTGTCCGCGCGGTTATGGAAACTTTCAGCCCGACCGTCGAGCCCGATCCGCCCGCTGCGGTGTATCTCGACCTCACCGGGATCGACCTCCGCATGCTCGGGCGGGACGGATCGCCCGGCGAAGAGGCGCTGCTGCATGCCCTGTCTGCCGAGGCCGCCGGCGCTGGTGCGGGCGATTCGGTGCGCGTCGGCGCCGGCAGCGGACGGTTTGTCGCCGCCGTCGCGGCCCACCTCGCCGACGCCGGCGGGGTGCGGATCATCCCGGCGGGAACGGAGCGGGAGACGCTGGCCCACCTGCCGGCGACGCTGCTGCCCGGCTCGGCGGAGCTGCAGCGTCGGCTGCACCGCTTCGGGCTGCGCACGATGGGAGATGTTGCTGCCCTGCCGCTCGGTCCGGTCCAGGCGCAATTCGGCCGCGACGGTCTGCGCCTCTGGCATCTGGCGCACGGCGACGATGACCGGCCGCTCAGCGGTCGTCGTGTACCCGAGCGCATGGTGCGGGAGTGGCGCTTTACCGACGCCGTCAGCAGCATCGCAGCACTGGATCAGGCCTGCGCGCGGCTGCTCACGACGCTCACCCCGGAGCTGGCAGAGCGCTACGTGAACTTCCGTCAGCTAACGCTCACGCTGCTCCTCGAAACCTCAGCCCCTTCGCGTTCCGCGACGGAGCGCGACACGGGTGAACGGGGTTGGCAGCACACCGTCACCCTCCACGCACCGGCGAATCAGCCACGGGTGGCGCTGCCGCTGCTGACCGCAGCCCTCCATGACCTGGCCCTGCCCGGTCCCGTGGCGGTCGTGCGCGTGGCGCTGCATGACCTGTGTCATGAGGACGGTCAGCAGGAGAGCCTCTTCAGCAGCACCGCCCGGCGGGTGACCCAGCTGGGCGAGGCGGTGCGGCAGGTGGAGGCCCGCTGCGGCCGCAACCTGCTCCGGCGGATCGTCCCTGTCGATCCCCGCTGCCGCATCCCCGAACGCCGCCATGCCCTGGTCGCGTTCCAGCCGGCTGGGGAGCGGCGCCCATGACGACCGCCGATGACGCTGAACCGCTTGGCCTGCCCCGGCTCATCGCGGTCGAGACGGACGCCGACAGCGGCGCACCGCTGCGCCTGCGACGCCACGGCCGGACGCTTGCCGTGCTCTCGGTGCAGGAGGCATGGCGCATCGACGACGAGTGGTGGCGCCAGCCGATCGCCCGCCACTACTACCAGATCGAATGTAGCGGCGGCGTCCTGATCACGATCTTTCGCGACGGCATCACCCAGACCTGGTGGGAGCAGCGCGCCTGAACCATGCGCTACGCGGAGCTGCATCTGCACACGGCCTACTCGCTGCTCGACGGCGCCTCACAGCCGGAGGAGCTGGCGGCCCGTGCGGCAGCGTTGGGGATTCCGGCGCTCGCCATCACCGACCATGATCGCCTCTCGGGTCTGCTGCCCTTCGCCACCGCCTGCCGGAACGCCGGCATCAAACCGATCATCGGCGCGGAACTGACGCTTGCCGGCGCTGACCCGGCGACGCCGTATCATGTCACCCTGCTCGCCCGCGACCAGCGCGGCTACGCCAACCTCTGCCGGCTGCTGACGGCGGCGCATCTGGGCCAGGAGAAGGGCCAGCCGGCGGTGGACTTCGCCACGCTGGCCCAGCACCACGAGGGGCTGATCGCGCTCTCCGGCTGCCGCATGGGGGAGATCAGCCGGCACCTCGTCGCCGGGCGTCGCCAGGAGGCGCTCGCCGCCGCACAGCGCTACGCCGGCGCCTTCGGCATGGACGGCTTCTACCTGGAGTTGCAACACACCCGCTGCCGCGGGGATGCCGCGCTGATTCGTGGGCAGGTCGCGCTCGCCGAGCACCTCGGGCTGCGCACCGTCGCCACCGGCAACGTCCATTACCACGTGCCCGAGCGCCAGCGCCTGCAGGACGTGCTGGTCTGCATCCGTCACCGCACGACGCTCGATGCCTCCCACCACCTGCGCCGCCCCAACGCCGACGCCTATCTGAAGTCGCCCGCCGAGATGGCGCTGCGCTTCGCCGCCTACCCGATCGCCCTCACCAATACGCTGCGCATCGCCGACGCCTGCACGGCGACGCTCGACTTCAGCGCCTACCGCTTCCCCGACTACCGTGTGCCGGACGGCCGCTCAGCCGATGCCTATCTGGAGCAGCTCTGTCGAGACGGCGCGGTGCGCAAGTATGGCCATTGCTCTGGCGAGGTGGAGGAGAAGCTGCGCTATGAACTCGACCTGATCCGCACGCACGCGCTGGCCGGCTACTTCCTGATCGTCTGGGACCTCGTCGCCTTCGCCCGGCGCAAGCAGATCCCGGCCCAGGGGCGCGGCTCGGCGGCCAACTCGATCGTGGCCTACGTGCTCGACCTGACCCGCGTGGACCCGATCCGGCACCGTCTCTTCGTCGGGCGCTTCCTCAACGAAGAGCTGGAGACGATCCCGGACATCGACCTGGACTTCTCGCGCGAGCACCGGGAACAGGTGATTCAGTACCTCTACGACACCTACGGTCGCGACCACGCCGCGCTGGTCTGCACGTTCGTGACCTTCCAGGCGCGCAATGCCGTGCGTGAGGTCGGCAAGGTGCTCGATCTGCCCCCCGACGACCTCGACCGCATCGCCCGCCACCTGCATCACTTCGAGACGCCGGAGGCGGACTTCGCCGCCCAGATCGCGGCCACCGTGCCCGGCATGGCGGAGAAGATGGCCTCGCCGCTCTGGCAGGAGTTCGCGGCGCTCTGCACCACGATCGCCGACTTCCCGCGCCACCTCTCGCAGCACGTCGGCGGCATGGTGATCGCGTCGTGCCCGTTGGCCGAGCTGGTGCCGCTGGAGCCGGCCCGCATGCCGGGGCGGATCGTCACGCAGTGGGACAAGGACGGTGTGGCCGACGCCGGGCTGATCAAGATCGATCTGCTGTCGCTGGGGATGCTGGCGCTCATCGACGAGGCCGCGGGTCTGGTGGCGGAGTCCCGCGGCTGGCGCCTCGACCTGGAGCACGTCCCACTTGACGACGAGGCCGTGTATGCCCAGCTCTGCCAGGCCGATACGGTCGGCGTCTTCCAGGTCGAGAGCCGGGCCCAGCAACAAAGCCTGCCCCAGTCACAGCCCCGCACCTTCCTCGACATCGTGGCGCAGGTGGCGATCATCCGCCCGGGCCCCTTGCAGGGGAACATGGTCCACCCGTATCTGCGTCGGCGGCGTGGTGAGGAGGAGGTCAGCTACCTGCATCCGCTGTTGGAGCCGGTGCTGGAGGAGACGCTCGGGGTGGTGCTGTACCAGGAGCAGTGCATTCGCATCGCGATCGAGGTCGCCGGCTTCTCCGCCGGCGAGGCGGACCAGCTGCGCCGCGCCATGAGCCGGAAGCGCTCGGTGGAGGCGATGGCGCAGCTTGCGCAGCGCTTCACCGACGGGGCGGCAGGACGCGGTGTGGACGGGGCGATCGCCCAGCAGATCTGGGCGATGTTGCAGGGCTTCGCACAGTTCGGCTTCTGCAAGAGCCACGCGGCGGCGTTTGCCTGGATCACCTACCAATCGGCGTGGCTGCGCCGGTACTACCCGGCGGCGTTTTACTGCGCCCTGATCAACAACCAGCCGATGGGATTCTACTCGCCCGAGGTCGTGCTGAACGACGCGAAGCGGCACGGCGTGGAGGTGCTGCCGGTCGATGTGCAGGCCAGTCGCGACCGCTGCACGCTGGAGGACGACGCGGTACGGCTCGGCTATCGCTACGTCGCCGGGCTGGGGGAAGTCCAGCGGGAACGGCTGGACGCGGCGCGGCTGGCGGGGCGGTACGCCTCGCTCGGGGAGTTCTGCCGGCGCAGCGGTCTGGCGCGGGAGGCGGTGGAGAACCTGATCGCGATCGGCGCCGGCGACAGCTTCGGCCTGCACCGGCGGGAGCTGCTCTGGCAGCTGGGCCTGATCTACCGCCCCGAGGTGCACCACGCGGCGACACGGCGCCGGCGGCCCACCGAGGCGGAGGTCATCGCCAAACGCCTCGTGCCGGTGACCCAGCGCGCACCGCAGCCCCTGCCGTTCCGTCCCGTGCAGGAGGCGTTGCCGCTGCCCATCGCCCAGGACATGGTCGCTCTGACGCCGATGACGCCGCGCGCGGAGGCGGAAGCGGACTACGCGATCAGCGGCCTGTCGCCGCGCTACCACTGGCTGCAGTTCTTCCGCCCGCAACTGGCAGAGGACGTGGTGAGCAGCCGGCAGCTAGAACGGCTGCCGGACGGCACGACCGTGCGGCTGGCGGGGCTGGTGGTGTGCCGGCAGAAGCCGGGCACGGCGAAGGGGTTCTTGTTCATCACCTTGGAGGACGAGTGGGGCTTGGCCAACGTAGCCGTACGGCCCGACGTGTACGAGCGCTTCCGATCCCTCTGGCGGCTGGAGCCGCTGGTGGTGGTCCGCGGCGTGGTGCAGAAGCGGGACGGTGTGGTCAACCTCATGGCGCAGCAGGTCGAGGCGCTTGCGGGCGCTGACCTGCCCTCTGTTCCGGACGCGCACAGCTTCCACTAAGCAGGTAGCCCAGGTTAAGGTGCACCTTTTCTGATGTCCGGTCAGCGACCCACATCCACGCCTGTGAGCCTTATGGACCACGGCCTCGAAAAGTGCACTTCAACTGAGGCCACCTGCTTAGTGAACACCTCGTTGTATCGGGTCGAACCTTTCCCAGGAAGCGTGAGGTAGGTAGCGGTCAGCCGCTGACCAGCACCACAGCTAAATCCGACTCCAGATGTGGGGGCGGCGGCGTACGTCATTCCGATCTCGCGCGCAGCCACCTCGTTCTGGCTCCCGACCCGTCCCTGCTCCTCCCCGCCCTTGCCAATGGTGCCGTCACCGGATGAAGCGGCGGCGGCGGGCGGCGGTGCGGCCGGGGCGGCCTGCACCCAGCCCAGCCCCTCCAGCGTGGTCAGCGTCGCCGCCGTGTCGCTGGCGAGGCGCCCCATGAGCGACTCGAACAACGCGATGCTCAGGGTGTCGCCGCCCATGTCGAAGTTGGTGCCGCCCAGCTCCACCAGCAGCAGCCCGCTGGGGTCGGTGGCGCTTCCCGGGTCGTCGCCCGCGTAGCTGTAGGGATGATTGGACGCCGGGTCGTAGATGCAGTGCGGGCTGGGGTCGCGGCTCAGGAAGCGGCCGGTGGTGGCGTCGTAGAAGCGGGCGCGGAGGTAGGTGAGGCCGGTGGGGTCGGCCTGCTCGCCGGCGAACTGGCGCTCGTCGTACAGGCTGCCTTGCTGGTTCACGACATTGCCGTAGACGTCGTACTGGTAGCTCACGGCGTTGTTCCCGGCGCTGTCCACCTCGGCCAGCACCGAGCCGAGCCCATCGCTGAGGTAATAGTACACGGTGCCATCGCTATGGATGTGCGCGTAGAGCCCCGTGGCGCCGTAGAGGTACTGGTCGCCGCTGTCGTCCAGCACCTGGCCGTTCCCCGCCGCGTCCCAGGTGTAGGTGCTGGTGCTGTTGTCGTTGCTGTCGTGGCGGCTCAGCCTGAGGCCGTCGCCGTTGAAGACGTTGGTGGTCGTGTCGCCGCTCTGCGTGGCTGAGGTGAGCTGGTTCGAGGCGTTCCAGCCGAAGCTGGCACCGGCGCCTTTGTTCGTCTGGTTGCCGGCCGCGTCGTAGGCATAGCTCGTGGCGCCCTGCCCCGGCGGCGTGACGCTGGTGAGCTGGTCGGCGTTGTCGTAGCCGTAGCTCGTGGTGCCCGCACTCGTCGTCATGCCGGTGCGGTTGCCCACGGCGTCGTAGGCGTAGCCGGTCGTCTGGCTGCCGCCGCAGCTTGCCGCGGTGCGCACGCTGGTCAGCCGGTTGAGATTGTCCAGGCAGTAGTATTCCGTGCCCGCTGAGCCGCTGGGCAGGTAGCTGCCGGCCAGCGTCTTGCTCGTCCGGTTGCCGTCCGGGTCCAGCGTGTAGCTGGCCTGGGCGATCGTGCTGCCGCTCTTGCTCCAGGTCGTGCTGGTCAGGCGGTTGGCCGTGTCGTAGAGCAGCGCGTCGCTGACGCCCGTGCTTGTGGGGAAGCTGATGCTCTGGAAGCGGTTGGCAGTGTCGTAGTAGTAGAGGATCTGGTTCTGCTGCCAGTCGGTGACGGAACTCAGGCGGTTGGCGGCGTCGTAGGCGTAGGTCAGCGGCCGGGCGCCGTTGGGATAGATGATCTGGGTGCGGCGGCCCGCCGCGTCGTAGCTGTATTGGACGACGTTGCCGTTGCCGTCCGTCACCTGCGTGGGTCGATTCAGGGCGTCGTAGAGATAGCTCGTGGTGCCGCTGGCGTCGCTCATGGACAGGCGGTTGCCGGCAGCGTCGTAGCTGTAGCTCAGGGCGTGGTCGCCGGTGCTGAAGCTGGCCTGCGTGACGGCGTTGCGCAGGTCGTAGCTGAAGGTCGTGGTGATATTGCGCGCGTCGTTGTGCGTGGCGACGCGGCCGATGGCGTCGTAGCTGTAGCTGTGCTGCACGACGCCGTTGGGGTCGGTGACGCTCAGCGGCTGGCCGGCGTCGTTGTACGTGTAGCTCGTGGGGTGGCCGTTCTGGCGGGCATCCTGCACCGTGAGCCGGTTGCCCGCGGCGTCGTAACTGTAGGTCGTCTGGTGGCTGAGCGCGTCGGTGACGGTCGTGAGCAGGCCGCGCGGGTCGTAGGCGTAGCTGGTGGTGTTGCCGTTGGGATCTTTGACCGACGTCTTCTGGCCGGCCTTGTTCAGCGTCGTCGTGGTCACGGCGTTGACGCCGCCGGGGTCGGCCGTGGCCGTGTCCACCTCGCCGGCGTTGATCGTGTACGTAGACGCGGCACTGTGGCCCAGCGGGTCGCTGACGGAGGTCACGCGCCCGGCGGCGTCGTAGGTCGTGGTCGTGGTGTGGCCCAGCGCGTCGGTGACGGTCGTGCGGTCGTGGTAGGCGTTGGTGTAGCCGTAGCTGCTGCTGTGGCCGAGCGGGTCGGTCACACTGGTGACCTGGCCGGTGGTGGGATCGACCGTGAAGGTGGTGGTGAAGCCGCCGGCGTTCTGCGTGGTATGCAGGTTGCCCTTGCCGTCGTAGCTGTTGGTCGTGACGTGGTGCAGGGGGTCGGCGACGGTGAGCGGATCGTTCCTGCTGTCGTAGGTCGCGGTCGTGGTGTAGCCGAGGGCATCGGTCGCCGTGAGCGTGTTACCGCCGGTGTCGTAGCTGAAGGCGCCCGTCACCGTCTCGCCGTTGAACGTGTTGAGGTTGTTCACCGCGTCCACGACGTTGTTGTCGCTGTCGTAGTCCCAGTGGGACACGCTGCCCGTGGGGCTGACCAGGTCCGTGGTCAGCAGTTTCGCGTTGAAGTAGTAGCTCCAGGTCTTGCCGCGCTGGTCCACCACCTGGGTCACACCCGCACCCGGCGTCTGGTAGTGATAGGTCAGCATGCCGCGCGTGCTGCCGTTGCCGGCGTCCTGCTGCGTGGCCACCCGGCCCTTGCTGTCGTAGCTGTTCGTCAGGATCGTCGTGCCCTGCGGGTCGGTGGCGTTCGCGAGCCAGTGATAGCCGCTGCTGTCGTAGCTGTAGGTAATCGTGCCGCCCAGCATGGTGCCCACGCCGGTCAGGTCGTTGCCGCTGTAGCCGTAGTAGACGATGCGCCCGGCGTTGTCGTTGACGCTGACGATCTGGCCGCCACGGTAGGCGATGCTCAGGTAGCGGCCGCTGACATTGTCCTTCACCTGCGTGACGTTGCCGCTCGTGTCGTAGCTCAGGCTGATCGTGTTGCCGTTGCGGTCGGCGATGGTGGTCACGGCGTAGCGCTGGGCGCCGTTCGCGATGATCACCGTGAACTGGTACTGCCGCTGGTCGGCCGTCGTGAGCGTGTAGGCGCTGGGGCCGCTCTGGACGAAGCTGGCGTTCACGCCCGGCGAGGCGCTCCAGCTCGTGCCGCCGTTGCCGTGGAAGGTGTAGACGCCGCTGCCGGGGGCGAGCACCACGGCGTCGGCGCTGGCGCCGACGAACTGCAGCCCGGCCTGCCAGTTGTGCGACCAGCGGATGCCCATCGACGGGAACTGGCCGGGCAGGATCAGGCTGCGGCTGCTGTAGGCGCGGGTGAAGCTCAGGGTGCCGGCCACGCCGGGGACGCTGATATCCGTGGCGGAGAGGTTCTGGGCGCCGCTGACGCTGTCCACGCCGGCGCCGGTGGCAGCGGAGAGCGCCTTGGGGAAGCGCGGCTCGCTGGCGACGCCGACGCCGGGCACGCCGCGGGCGCTGGGGCCGTCGAGGCGGTCCACGTAGGCGACGCTGGGCCAGGTGTAGCCGCTGTCCGCGTTGCCGCCGCTCAGGACAATGCCGATGGAGCCGGGCGAGCCCAGCGTGCTGGGCACCTGCACCTCGGCTTCCACCCAGACGAACGAGGGCGTGGGCCCGGGACGGGCGTCGTAGAAGAGGTTGGTATCGTGGCCGCTCTGGTAGCTGCGCCAGTACACCTGCACGAGCGAGCCGTTGTTGACGCCGTGCTGCCAGTTGTCCACCAGCCAGTAGCCGATGCGGAAGCTCGAGCAGCTGCCGCCGCCGGCGCAGGTGCCGGTGAAGTCGAGCGTGAGCGGCGTGGACCAGTACTGGTAGTTGGGCGGCGGGCCGGAGGGACCGACCGACCAGCCGACGGGCGTGCCGCCGTTGCTTTGCGCGCTGCCGCCGAAGTCGGGGTTGACAACCCACGACACGCCGGCGCCGCTGGCCGTGGCGAGCGGCGGCGCGGCGGTGCTGAAGCTCCACCACGTGTTGGCGTAGCCGGAGCAGCTGCCGCTGCCGTTGCAGGCCTGCACGTTCCACGAGTAGCTCTGGCCGCCCAGCAGCCCTTCGCTGGCCGGCACGCTGAGGCTGAGGCTGGTGGTGGGCGCGAGCTGGCCCAAAAGGTGGCCGGCGGGTTCGCCGTAGGGGTCGTAGAGGTCGACGTAGTACTGCGTCACGCCGGGAATCGCGCCGGACGGCGCCGTCCAAGTCAGCGTCAGCGTCGGGCTCTGGCCGGTGGCGCCGTTGGCCGGGCTGCTCTGCAAGGGCGTGCCCGGTGCAGTCGAGGTCGTGTAAGTCCACCAGTTGCCGAAGTCGGAGCACAGCGCCCCGTTGCAGGCGTTGACCGCCCAATCGTAGCTGTGGCCGGCGGCCAGCCCCTCGCTCGGCGGCGCCGTGGCGAAGAGATCGGTGGTGGGCGCCAGGCTATTGAGGAAATTGCCGCTGACGTCGTCGATCAGGGCGACGACGTAGACCGTGCTGCCCGCCACGGCGCCCGATGGCTGGTACCAGTTGAAGGTCGGCGTGGTGCCGCCCGCGGCGGCGAACTGCTGCACGAAGCCGGGGGCGCCGGCGG